>CAYYTT010000109.1:0-13923 GCA_964474635.1 uncultured Alphaproteobacteria bacterium
CGGAAAGCGCTCAAAATCAATACGCTAGAGCCCATTCAATGACTCGGAGATCATTAAATGGGCTCAAGACAAAAAAAGCGTGCCGGCCTGTCGGACCGTCGCCACGCTTTTAAGCTTCGGCATGGCATTCGGGCTTGTCAGCCTTCGATGACATCGCTCCAGTCGCAGGGTGCGTTCAGCCCCTCGTCATAGATGCCTTTTGCCGTGGCCTGTTCAGCCTCGTCGAACGTGTCCCAGATTTTCTTGGCGCGCTTTGCGGCATCACCTTCTTCGCGGTCGGCCGCCAGCTGAAGCCATGCCCAGGCAACGAGCATGTTTTCGCTGGTTCCGGCCAGTCCCTGCGCGACCCGCCGTGATAGGCGGACGCCGTCAATGACGTCGCCGGAGTAAATTTTGCCAAGTTTCAGCATGGCGGGCGCGTAGTCTTGCTTGGCGGAGCGGCAGAGCCATTCGACGGATGTCTTCGTATTGTAAAGTCCGCTGCCTTCGTGCACGGAGCAACAATAGGCATTTCCGACCTTGTACTGGGCTTCCGCATCCCCTTCGCGGGCCTCGTCGATATTCCTTGAGATGATGACTTCGGACTTTGTGGCCTGAGCGCCTTCAACGGCGATGCTCGCGCACCCGGCCGCCGACAGAGCCGCAAGACCGGCACCGATGAGAACAGTCCAACGTGTGTTGATCACGGGAACACCCCTCTTTGGTTTCTAGACAGACATGTGTCTACCACGAATGGTAAAGGACACGGTACGTTCACCGGGCCCGGAGCACCAAGGCGAACCGTCCCGATCACTTTCAAGTCCCAAGCAATGGCGCCCACGCGCCGCTGTCGCGGCCTTGAGCGCGATGCGGACAAATCGCCAGACGTTCTTTAGGCGATATAGCCGGCAAGGCGGCGGGCGATGATCTCTTCGGCCTCGCTGACCAGCGTTGCCACCAATTCCTTACAGCTGGGCACGTCGTCCACGAGGCTGCCCGATTGTCCGGCCGTGATCATGCCGGCCTCGATGTCGCCAGTGGTCCAGGCTTTTTCCTGGTTCGAGCCGGAGACGAGTTCGTGGACCTGCGAGAAATCACCGCCCGCCCCTTCGATCTCGGCAACCTTTTCTGACACGGAATTGCGGTAAACACGAGCGGTATTGCGAAAGCTTCGGAAGATGACCTGTGTCTGGTTTTCGTCCATCTCCACGATTTTCTGCTTGATACCGTCGTGGATGGGCGCCTCCCTGGTCGCCATGAAGCGTGTGCCCATATTGATGCCATCGCAGCCCAGCGCCAGGGCAGCCACAAGGCCTTGCGCATCGCCGATGCCGCCAGACGCGATCACGGGGATCTTCAGGGCACGGGCGGCCGCCGGGAACAGAACCAATCCGCCCACATCATGTTCGCCGGGGTGACCGGCACACTCGAAGCCGTCGATGCTGATCACATCGACGCCAAGACGCTCCGCCGCCAGGGCGTGCCGCACGGTCACGCATTTATGGATGACCTTGATGCCGGCGGCCTTGAAACGCTCCATGAACGGAGCCGGGCTGCGCCCTGCCGTTTCAACCAGTTTCACGCCGCTTCTGATGATCACATCGACGAATTCATCATAATTGATCTGCGTCGCGACTACGCCAACGGTCAGGTTGACGGCAAAGGGCTTGTCGGTCAGCGACTGACAGCGCGCGATCTCCGCCGCCAAACCTTCAGGAGTTTTGGGCGTGAGGGCCGTCATGACGCCGAGGGCGCCGGCATTGGAGACCGCCGCCGCCAGGTCCGCCGTCCCCACCCGCATCATCCCGCCACAGACGATGGGCGCGTCGATGCCGAGCAATTCTGTCAGTCTCGTCCTCATTTGGGATCCCTCACCGTTCCATTTTTATCGATCAACGACACGATTGCGCTGTTCGTGAGCTGTTCGGCGCCGCAGATCCTGACCTCACGCTCCGCAGTCCTCTGCGCCCCTTTGCGCGGCCGCAAAACCACTCCTTTTTCGCCGGCCCCAACCCTAGGACACGGCGTTGAGGAACGGCAGGCACCCGGACCGGTCCAGCAGGCCCAAAAGCGTTTCGTTGCCCGACGTGGATGCGAGTTTTCTGCGCAATTCGTCAAGGGTCTGCGCCTGGTATTTGAAGGTTTTCTGCCGGAACAGGGATCCGTTCATGGTCAGGCTCGTCTCCTTCTCCCCGGCATGCCAAGCACGGTGGTTGGCTTCCATCCAGGGCAGAAAGCGACACGCCATCTCTTTTTCCAAAATGGGCTCTAAGGTCGGGAAAAGAGCTTCGAATGTTTCAAAGGGTCCTTCAATACCTGGAGATAGCATACGCTTAATATAGGCAACCAGAGCTGGCGCGTTCGCCTCAAGATAAGCGTTCGCGGTAGGATCGGTCCAAGCCTGGTAGTAATTGCACCACAGCCCGAAATCCCCAAAACACGGCCGGCCCCCCAGGAGGTAAGGACGCGCTTGAAAATGCGTGTCCAGCATCGCGGACAGGTCCACAAAAGACTGCTTCAGTTGCGGGATGTTGACCTCGTTGCCGCCGGAATACACGAGCCGTGGCACCATACGGCGCACCAGCAAGCGTGACACGATGGGACGGGCCAGGAAGGCCCACCACTGCCCTTCAAGCCGCTCTTTCGCAAGGCGCTTGCCGGTGGCTTTCGCGTCGGCCTCATAGAACCAACGCTGGAAGAACATCAGCTTGTTGCACCACTCGTCGCCGAATTCCTCGAACAGACAAGACAGATACCACAGGGTCTGGTCCTCGGGATGAATGGTCGGGTCCGGATGATCCCCTTCGAGCCGTTCGATGATGAGGGTTGAGTCCTGCATCGTTTCGCCGGAGGGGAGAAACAGCAGCGGAATGAGCTGAACCTTGGCGTGTTTCTGGAACAGGGGCTCCGTTTTCATGCTCCGGCTGATCCAGTCATACTGGATGCCCTTGAACTTCAAAAACGACGCCACCTTCATCGTGTAGGGGGACGCTCCAAGACCCATCAAGCGGAAGCGGGACTGCGTTTGAGACATCATGCGCCCTCTTAGACCCCGGATGCGACCCCGGCTGCGTTCAGCGTTCTAGCGGATCGTGGATGTCAGCCCTGTACGGATCATGCCCCAATGGGGCCGATCAGAACATCCGCGAGCTTCTTGCGCTGATAAACCCCATCCCCAAGCAATGCCTGGTTGTGGAGATTGCGCTTGAAGTAAATGTGCAACCCATATTCCCAGGTGAACCCGATCCCGCCATGCAGCTGGATCGCCCGATCCGAGATGAACGCGGCGGCGTCGGAGGCAGCACTCTTGGCCATGCGGGCCGCAACCTCCGCATTGGCCGTGCCGGCATCAATTTCCGCACACGCATGATAAAGAATGGACCGGGCCCGGTCGATCTCCACCATGGCGTTGACCAGCGGGTGCTTGACGGCCTGGAAAAACCCGATGGGACGGTCGAACTGGACGCGCTCGCGGGCATAATCGGCCGTCGTTTGCAGCAGCCATTCGCTGGCGCCGCAAAGATCGGCCGAGACGAGGGCCAGGAGCCCGGGCCAGGCGGCCCGCAAGGCGGCGCCCGCGTCGCGGGACACAATGGCGTCCGCGCCGACGCGCACGCTGTCGAAATGAACACTGGCCTGATCGCGCGTCAGGTCGTGGATATGATCCGGCTCCAGGGTCAGCCCCTGGGCGTTCGTCTCCACGGCGCACAACACAAGGGCCCCATCAATGCGGGCACTGACGAGGAGGAACTCGGCCTTTAGCGCGTCCTGAACGAAGCGGGCCGTGCCCTGGAGGACAAGGTCGCCAGACTGGTGGAACGCCAGCAGCGGCGCGTCTTCCGGCTCCCAACTGCCCCGGTCGTCCGTGATCGCAAGGCTCGCCGCCGCGCCGCCGGCGATCCGCGCCATGAGCTGATTGGCACCATCTCCGCCGGCTGCTTTGAGTAGCAAACTGGCCGAAAGCGTGGGGATCAGCGGAGACGGCAAAGCGTGGCGGCCCACCTCCTCGACCATGCCGGCAATGCCGACCAGGGAAATGTTCGCGCCGCCCTGGTCTTCACCGACTGCAAGGCCGGTCCAGCCGAGCGCGACGATCTCTTTCCACAAGCCCTCGTCCCAGGGCACGCGCTCGCCGGCGTCATAGACCGGTTCCGGCGCATGGGCGACGAGGCGCCGCAAAGTATCCAACGGCAGCCTGTCGTCGAGCAATTTGCGCGCGACATCGCGCAGCATGGCCTCGTCTTCGCCGAAGCCGAAATCCCGAGGTGCGGTCAGTGTACTGGACATGCCCGTGCTCCTATTTCGACTTCGGCAGGCCGAGAACGCGCTCGCCCAGAATGTTGCGCTGGATTTCGTTCGTGCCGGCGGCGATCGTGTTGCCGTAGGAGTTAAGATAAGCCAGGGGCCAGTGGCCGGCGCTTGGGGCGCGCGGATCGAGCTTGTAAAGCGTGGAGTGCGCCCCCGCGATCTCGACACCGAGACGCGCCGTCTCCTGGGCGTATTCGGTGATGGTCAGTTTCTGCTGCAAAGGCAGGCGCATGGGGTGGTCGCACAGGGCCGAAACGCTGGCACGGCGGCCGTTCTGCCGCATGCCTTCGGCCACGATGGCAGCTTGGACAATGGCATCGCGGGTGACGGGATCATCGGCGGCGCGAACCCCGCCCCGCCAACTGCTGCGCGCCAGATCGATCAGGTTCTGGATCGTGCCGGGCCCTCCCCCGCCACCGCTGCCGGCGCCTTCGGCCGCGCCGCGCTCGGCCGTCAGCGTGGTCATCGCCACCGACCAGCCTTTTCCAACATCATCAAGGCGGTAGGCGTCCGGCACCCGGACATTGTCGAAGAACACTTCGTTAAAGCCCGTCTCGCCGGTCATCTTCACCAGCGGGCGGACCGTCACGCCCGGATGGCCTTCGATCGGGCACAAAAAATAGGTCAGCCCATCATATTTATGGTCGTTGCTGGTCCGCGTGACGAGGATCATCCACTTGGCGAAATGGCCAAGACTTGTCCAAACCTTGTGGCCATTGACGATCCAATCGTCACCGTCGGGGACAGCGGAGGTGCGCTGGTTCGACAAATCGGACCCGGCCCCCGGCTCGGAAAAGCCCTGGCACCAGATCTCCTCGCCCGTGAGGCATCCGGGGATGAACTTGCGCTTTTGCCCTTCGGTTCCGTGGCGCAGGATCGTCGGCACGGCCATGCTCAGACCGACGATGTTGATCAGAAATGGGACATTCGCGCGGCTGAGTTCCTGGTTGGCGATCCGTTGGAAGCCCTGGTGTCCCCCACCGCCATAGTCCACCGGAATATCGGCGCCGACGAGCCCGGCGTCATAGCACTTGCGCTGCCAGGCCTGGAGATAATCGCGTTGCCCAACCGTCATCACTTCAATGGGCGTGATCGGTAAACGTTCAGGGGGCGGCGGAGGCACGTTTTCCGCAAGCCAGCGCCGGGCATAATCCCGGAACTCCAGCTGCTCTGAACTCAGGTTGGGTCCACTCACGATGCTCTCCTCCCTATTTGTTTCTTGTTAGCCTATCACCAGAGGCATCGGGGCCGTCCAGCCATGTCCTGTCGCAGGATGCTCACCCCCCATGTCGGTGCGCACCCCATGTCGTTGCTCACCACACGTCGCCGCTCACCCCATGGTCAGCACATGCCAGCCGAGGGATGCGGCGAGGATCAAGGAGAGCAGCAAGGTCGTTCCCGCCCCTAACGTCCGCGCGAAAACGAAGCCGAGCCGTGGACCCTTGGCCTCCACCAGGTGAGAGCCGGCCGATGACGAGAACCCGATGACATGAAAGATCCGGCTTAAAGCGAACAGGCTGCTGAGCCAGAAAATCCCCGCCGTCTGCCCCACGATCAATTCAAACAAAGCGAGGACAATCAGGTAGATCGGAGCGTATTCGGTCATGTTCGCATGACGCCGCACGCTGCGCTCCAGCACCAGGTCATCGGCATAGCCAAGGGCCTTGCGATTGCGCCCCCGATAGCCGCCGACCATGGCCGCCAGGATCGTCTGCAGTGCGAGCAAAAAAGCGCCCAGCGCCGCAGAATACAAAGGTGGGTTCACGTCCATCATCGAACTCCCAAAACGCTTTTCGGGGACACACGTCCTCTCGGGACGCCGGCCCCCCTGCGGGTCCGATGCCGTGCCCAGTGGCCTCTAGCGCCGGGGCTGCGACAGCAGCACCGCGCCAAGGGCCAATACAAGGCAAGACACGCTTTCTAGCACGATGGTGGTGGGTCCCGTAGGACCCGACGCGCCACTCAGCAACGAGACGACCCGCGCCACGACCATGCACCCTTCAATGGCCGCCAGGGGCGCAAGCCATGTGGCCGGTCCCCTCGTGACGGCGAAAATCGCCACGCCCCCCATGGCCAGATACTGTCCGCCCACGAGGGCTCGGATGGCGCCGAGTCCGTGGGGCGCCGTCGGGCTCAAGGCGAGGGCCTCGGCAAGACGCTCCGGGCGGACAAACCCAACATACGCGACGAACAGAAATCCCAGACTCAACACCAGTACGGCGATGCGAAGCACCATGCGGACCATCACAGCGATCTCCCTTCCGTGATCTCTCTCAGTGTTCCCCGCGCAACTTTTTCAAGTTCGCTTCATGTTGTTCCCGATCGATGCGGTAGGTGGAGATGACCGCAATCATCAGCAGCCAGAAAAATAGCACCGAGGGCACGTAATAAGCACCGAGACGCCAGATCGCCTCATCGGAGACCTGGGTGGTGTCTCCGCCGGTTGGAAACTGAGCGAGCGCCAGCACGAAAGAGGCGGCCAGGACACCAAATCCCTGCACGGATTTTCGAATGAAGGTGACCGATGCGGTGAACACCCCTTCGGACCGGCGCCCCGTTTTCAACTCGCTCTGCTCGACAAGGTCGCCGACCATGGAATTGAACAAAATCTGAAAGCAGATGATCAGGCCGATATCCAAAGTGTTGGAAATCGCCACGATCCAGAACGTGAAAGACGTGCCGTTTTCGGGCAAAACGTCCAACAGGCGCAGCATGATTGGCAGGGGGGCCCCAAGAAAAGCCGCCAGGCCGATAACCATCGCGCCCCGCTTCTTACCGATGGTCCGTGTCACGAAGGGCGCAAGGACAAGACCGATTCCGGCGGCAAGGAATGTCCCCAAAAAAATGAGGCCAGTCTGAACATCCGAAAAGCCCCAAAAATAAGTGAAAAAGTAAAGCCCCAGACCGCTCGCCAAACCGCTGCCAATGGAGCCGAAAATCGCCGCGATGAACAGCGCAACGAAGGACCGTTCCGCGAGCGTTTCAAAAATCTCGGTGTAGACGCGTTTGACCGTCATGCGGCGCGGCGGCGGCGCAGGCTTCAGGTGCCTGATCCGGGAGTGGGTGCCCAGGGAGCACATGAGGATGGAAACGAACATTACGACGGACCCAACCACGCCGAAGACCGTGTAGGCCTCCGGATTGAAGCGCCCATCGGTGATGGTGTCGGTGACATAAAGCGGGAACAAAAAGAAAAACATCATCACCGACATCACATTGCCGCCCATCCAGCCGAAAAAGTACCGCAGGCTGTAGAGTGATGTCCGCTCGTCATAATCGGGAGTAAGATCAGGCGCCAAGGCCACACTGGGTGTTTCGAAGAACGTGATTGCCGTACGGATGATCACGGCAAGACCGAGCACATACCAAAAGAGGGTTTGCTGGCTCGCGTCCTCCGGCGGGCTCCAAAGAAGAAAAAAGCTCAGTGCCACCGGAACGGCCGCGGCATACATGAAGGGGTGTCGCCGTCCCCAGGACGACCTCAGATTGTCCGACCAATAACCGACAATGGGATCGCTGATGGCATCGAAAACCAACGTGATTAAGAAGGCGAGGCCCACCAGCCGCGCATCAAGCCCAGTGACCTGGCTATAAAAAATCAAAAGAAAAAAATCAAAGGCGCTGGTTTTCACCCCAGAGGCAATGGCGCCGGACCCGAAGGCAAGCTTGGTGAACCGCGACAGGGGTGGCGGGCTCTCCGCAAGGCCCTGCCCGGAGCCACCATCCGCAGCATGAGGATCGAGGGATGGGCTGGTCTCAGGCCCTATCGTTTCGATTGTATTCCCCGCCATGCCCCCAACCGAGATACTATTTTGGTTCATTCAGGGATAATCCTAAACTAAAGGCAAGCAATAGATACGGCGCGGATGCAAGGCCAAAAGCTGTGTAGGGCGCACGCCCCACGCCGCGTTTCTTCCCCTGGCCAGCACCCCAGACGGGCCCCTCCCCCCCCAAAAGGGAACGCAATACCGTTTGAACACGGAGGGACGGCAGGTGATGGCCCGCGCCCCGGCCCGGCGCGTGCATTCCCAACGGAGCGCCGAATGCGGCTTGCCCCCTCGAGCGCCGCCGCCGCGCCGGACACGCGCCACACCGGGATTGCCGGGGATTGCGAAGACGTGTATTAATGCAATACATTAATCGAGACATCATAGCTCCGGCTCAAGCCGGGGCTCCAGGCACTCTAAGGGCTTTTGCGCGGATGCGCTCGAACCATGGGTCGGCCCCTGGAGCAACATCGACGGAGGCACTGGCACGTCATGAGTTCCGACAATGCGAAGTCCAGCCGGGAAAAGGACCGGGAAGCCCTGCGCGCCCGCTACAGGCAGGAGCGGGACAAGAGATTGCGGCCCGACGGGATCGATCAATACATCGAACCGACCGGCAAATACGCCCATCTGCTGGAGGATCCCCATACCCCAAAAGTCGACCGCGCCCCGATCTTCCGTGACGTGACGGCGGTCTTTATTGGTGGTGGGTTTTCCGGTCTTTGCGTTGGCGCCCGCCTCAAACAAGCTGGCATTGACGATTTCCTGATCATCGAAGGCGCCGGAGATTACGGCGGTGTGTGGTACTGGAACCGCTATCCCGGCGCCATGTGCGACACGGCCGCGATGATCTATCTGCCCCTGCTCGAAGAGACTGGCACCGTTCCGAGCAAGAAGTATGTCTTCGGACCGGAAATCCTGGCCCATGCCAAACGCATCGCGACCACCTTCGATCTTTACCCCAACGGCCTGTTCTCAACCCATGTCAGCCGGCTCGACTGGAATGAGGACGCCAGCCGCTGGATGATCCAGACCGACCGGGGTGATGTGATCCGGGCGCGGTTTGTCGGCATGGGGACGGGCCTGATCCATCGCCCGAAACTGCCCGGCATCCCGGGCATTTTCGACTATGAGGGCCATGCCTTCCACACCAGTCGGTGGGATTACGCCTACACGGGCGGATCGCCCGAGGGTGCGCCCATGG
This sequence comes from uncultured Alphaproteobacteria bacterium, assembly GCA_964474635.1. Classification (GTDB taxonomy): domain Bacteria; phylum Pseudomonadota; class Alphaproteobacteria; order JAJFIK01; family JAJFIK01; genus CAYUYV01. Next base: position 9,259 of record CAYYTT010000109.1, read on the forward strand.
ACAAGCTGCGCGACAAGCGTGTCGGCGTCATCGGAACCGGTGCCACGGGCGTTCAGTGTGTCGGGCCGCTCGCCCGCGATGCTAAGGAACTCTATGTCTTCCAGCGGACCCCCTCCTCCGTGGACGTGCGCAACAACGAGGATCTCGACCCGGACTGGTACCGCTCCCTGGAGCCTGGATGGCAACACAAATGGCTCACCAACTTCGCCACGCTGCAAAGCGGCGGGTTTGCCGATGAGGATTACGTCCAGGACGGGTGGACGGATATCTCCCGGCGCTACCGCGACCGGGCCATCGCCTATGCCAGCGAAGACGGGGCCGAATTCAATCAGGAGCTTTTGCAGCGCGCCATCGAAGACGCCGACGATGAAAAGATGAACGACATCCGCGCCCGCGTGGACGCCATCGTCACCGACAAGACAACCGCAGAGCATCTCAAGCCCTGGTACCGCCAACTGTGCAAGCGGCCCTGTTTCCACGACGAATTCCTGCCAGCCTTCAACAAGCCGCATGTCCATCTGGTTGACACAGACGGAAAAGGCGTTGAGCGGATCGATCAAACCGGCGTCTGGGTGGCCGGTCGCCACTACGAAATAGACTGCCTCGTTTTTGCGTCCGGCTTTGAATTCGGCACCGAACTCAGCCGGCGCTGCGGCTTTGAAACCTATGGCCGGGGCAATCAATCCCTCAGCACGCGGTGGCAAGAGGGTATGCAGACCATGCACGGCATGCACGTTCATGGCTTTCCCAACCTCTTCATCACCAGCGTGTGGCAGGGCGGTGCCTTCATCAACAACATCACCCACAATTCAAGCGAGTCCGCGACGACCATGGCATCGGTCATTCGCCACGCCCTTGATGTCGGCGCCGAGCAGGTGGAGGTGACGCAGGAGGCCGAGCAGGCCTGGGTCGGCCTGATCGGGGGGCGCGGACGCTCCCGATCGCCCTTGAGCAATCCGGACTGCACGCCGGGCTATTACAACAACGAGGGCAAACCCATGGGCCGGCGTGAACGGTTGAATTTCGGCAGCTATCCCGACGGTCCGGTCGCTTTTTTCAGCTTCATCAATGACTGGCGCACCTCGGGCGAGTTTGAAGGGCTGGAGTTCAGGACACCAGCCTGATCGCGGCCACCCACGCGCATCGGCAGGATCGATCCGGTCCTGCCGTTTCGCGTGCCGTTCCGCCTGCCGTTCCCAATGTGCCGGCGTGCGGTACAGCGCCCACTGCCCCGGCAACCCACTGCCCCGGCAAGCGGGCAATCCACGGCCCATATGGCCGGTTCGGACGGTCTTGTAGACCGCTGACTGAACGGTGAAAAACACTGGCCGGATGGGCCAGGGCAGTTATGCTCCCAAGACACCGCCCAAAAGAAACGCAAAGGGAGACGTGACCATGCAGCCAACCGTCGACGTGTTCTGGTCTTTCAGAAGCCCCTATTCCTACTTGCTCACACCGGATCTTTTGCGCATGCGCACGGACTATGCCGTGAACGTTGTCTTGCGCCCCGTGTTGCCCATTGCCCTGCGCGCGAAAACCACGCTGTTCGATCCCAATGACAAAAAGCGGCCGCGCTACATCGTCATGGACTCGCGCAGACGCGCTGAGTTTCTCGGGCTGCCCTTTTATTGGCCAAGGCCCGATCCGGTCATTCAGAACCTCGAAACCTACGAAGTTCCCGCCGAGCAACCGCTCATCTGGCGGCTGACGGGCCTTGGTGTGGAGGCGGAGCGCCGGGGCAAAGGCATCGACTTCGCCTTTTCCGTGGCCACACTGATTTGGGGCGGAACGCAGGGCTGGGACACCGGCGACCATCTTGCCCGCGCAACCGCCGAGGCCGGGCTCGATCTTGCCGAATTGGACGCGGCCCTCGTGCCGGACGCGATTGAGGCGGAGGTGGAGGCAAATCACCGGGCCCTAGAGGACGCGGGGCACTGGGGCGTGCCGACCATGGTGTTCAATGGCGAGCCCTTTTTTGGTCAAGACCGGATTGAAACCATCCGGTGGCGCCTCGACCAGGCCAATCTGCAAAAGGGCTGAGCCCGACATATTACGCGTGGCATGGACCCCATCTTGAGACGGGAAAGACAGGTATGGATCTCCAAATCGAGGGCAAAACCGCAATCATGGCCGGGGGCAGCGCCGGGATGGGCCGTGCCACGGCCGAACGCCTCGCCGAGGCAGGCGCCGAACTTGTCATCAGTGCCCGGCGCGAGGAACGGTTGGTGACGGCGGCCCGGGAAATCGCGGCCAAATACGGCACACGGGTCACGCCGGTCGTCGCCGATTCCTCCACCGAGGAGGGGCGCCGCGCCTTGTTCGCCGCCTGTCCCGATCCGGACATTCTGGCGATCACGATCAAGCCGCCCGCGCCCAACGGGGACTTTTTGAAAGTCACACCTGACATGTGGCGTGAGTCCATCGAGACGACACTGATCGGTCCCATCGAGATCATGCGCCACTACATCCCCGTGATGACGGCGAAGGGCTGGGGCCGCATCGTGAATATCGCAACTTTCTCAGCCAAAAACCCGATGATCTGGCGGCTGATGTCGGGGCCGGCCCGCTCCGCGCTGATCAATTACACCGCGAGCGTTTCGCGGGAAATCGCCCAGCATGGCGTGACCATCAATAATCTTCTGCCCGGCATGTTCCGAACGGAAGGCGCCGCTGAAATCATGAAGGACTATGCCGACGCCTTCGGGCTCGAACCGGTGCCGGAGGTGGTTGGCCCGCATTTTATGGCCAACAACCATATTCCGGCCGGTTTCGTTGGCGAGGCGGACGATCTGGCGCCCATGGCGGCCTTCCTATGCAGCCCGCTGGCGCGTTTCATCGTTGGCCAGAACATCGTGATCGATGGTGGTCAGCACGCCTCGCTGTTTTGAGGCGAGCCGTGGGAGCGATCCGCAGGGCATTAGCTCCAAATGGGCAGCAGGCGGTCAAAAAACGGGCCGAGATCGTCATTAAACCGATCGTCTCTGGCAAGACGGATCATATGGTCGCCCAGACGCCTGAAACCGGCGAGATGCGGGGTAATCGGCTCCAGGCCCCGCTCGATCAGGCCCTTGGCAAAGCGCCCCTCGACCGTCATGAGACACAGTTCGCAGGCAGCCGCGATATCGGCAAGTGTGAGCGTATCACACGCAATATGCGTGGACGTGCTGAGCGCCCGATCCAAACCGTCGGCATAGGACAAGAGTGAGGCTGTCATTTCCCCGTAGAGCGCCTCGCTGGCCGCCGCACGGGCCAGGAGATAGCGCTGGGAGTCCCGGGCGAAGACGAGGGAGCGGTCTAGAAAGGCGTCAACCCGGGACTGTTCCATCGGCCCCTCCCCCAACAGGACCGGGGCGTGAGGCCCACATCGCGCGGCCGCCCGCATGATGGCGTTCGATTCAAATATGCCAACCGTTCCGTCTCCGGAAAACCCCGCAGGCACGCTGCCAAAGGGATGTGCCGCCAGGAAGGCATCGCTTTTATAAAGCGCACCGGAGAACCCCATGGAGGCATTCCGTGCAAAATGGCTCAACCCCTCCTTATCCTCATCCGAGAGGGGCCGTGGGTCGAAATCCCACAGCCAATCGGCAAGCTTGGGCGGTGCATCCCCCCTGATCTCGATCTCGGCACCGGAAAAGCGCGCGGCAATGGTGGCTTTGTAGAGGCGCGGATTAGGAAGATAGGAGAAAATCCTCAAATCGGCCATGCTCAGTACCCTCGCTAAACAAGCTGACTTCCATGCGTTTGGACACGGTACGGATAACTGGCTCGACAATACCCCATGAAAGTCCGGCGGCAAACACCGGATCCGAAAAATGGCATACCATCCGCGCACATTCACATCATCTATGACCCCGAAGGAGATACCCCATGAACGATGCACAGGTTTGCCTGATCACCGGTGTTGGACCGGGCACGGGGCGCGCGCTTGTGGAACGCTTCGCAGGAGCCGGGTACCAGGTGGCCATGCTGGCCCGCTCCCAAGAGCGCTTGACCGAAATTGAGGGCCAGATCCCCAATACCCATGCTCTTGTCTGCGATGTGTCGGATGAGGCCTCGCTCACCAGCCAGGTCGCCGCGGTCAAGGCTCGGTTGGGCGCGCCCAAAATCGTGATCCACAATGCGGTTGGCGGAGCTTTTGGATCATTTCTCGATATCGAGGCAAGCACCCTTGAGCGGAATTTGCGTATCAATACGACCGCATTGCTGCGACTGGCACAGTTGACCGTTCCGGACATGATCGAGGCCGGCGGCGGCGCCCTCCTGTGTACCGGAAACACTTCGGCCTTCCGCGGCAAGGCTCATTTCGCCGGCTTTGCACCCACCAAGGCCGCCCAACGCATCCTGCTCGAATGCATCGCGCGCGACGCGGGCCCAAAGGGCGTGCATGCCGCCTATGTCGCCATCGACGCCGTGATTGACCTGCCCTGGACGCGCAAACAGCTCGCCGACAAACCGGACGACTTCTTCTGCAAACCCGCCGACATTGCCGAGGAATGCTTCCACATTGCACACCAACGCCGCTCCGCCTGGTCGTCGGAAATCACTATCCGTCCGCATGGTGAGAAGTGGTAGGAAAGGGAGCGCCCCCACCGAACGCCAGTACGCAAGACCGCATAGCGGCCGCGGACCCTGTCGCGCTCCGGGAGATCACAAGGGAAACAGTGA
>CAYYTT010000110.1:0-13884 GCA_964474635.1 uncultured Alphaproteobacteria bacterium
ATGGAGCGCAGATTGCCCCAATAGCTGCCGATGCCGCCGCCCTTCGCCGCGAGCCAGACATTCTCGTTCCACAGATCGACAATGCTGCCCAGGCTGTCATCGGCCTCGTTGAGGAAGCAGGAAATGGGCAGGCCACGCTTCGTGCCGCCATTGGAGAGCACAGGCGTCGCCGGCATGAACCAGAGCTTCGACATGGCCTCGTAAAGCCGCTGGCCATGGGCCGCATCGTCGGCATAGGCCGCCGCAACCCGGGCGAAGAGATCCTGGAAGGTCTCGCCGGGCATCAGGTAGCGGTCCGTCAGGGTCGCTTTTCCGAAATCGGTCAGGGCCGAATCGCGCGCCGGGTCCGTCACGATGTCGGACGGGGTGACGGTCCCGCGCGGTGAGGCCTCAGCCGGGGCCAGCGCTTGGGTCAGCGCGACCGTTTCGGTCACGGGCACGGGCGGCTGAACGGGCGCGGGGCGGCGGGAAAGGGTCAGGACATCAGCATTCATGGCGGGGCCCCACAGGTTGCGGACACACGAACCCGTTCGCCGAGATTGACGGCGGCTGGGCAGGCCGCCGGGCGCAGCCGGCGGCGCGGGTCCTGGGATGTGCTTTGATGCCCCTAGTCCTTGGGGGCTGCCGCGGTTGCGACACAAAATATGGTACGGCGGCTTCGGGGAGAGTCAAGCGGACCGGACTCGCTTTTTATAGATATGGTGGGGCAAATTCGGGTGAGCCTACTAGATGTAGTGTCCAGGAGCTGGTTGCCCTAGATCTTGTGCCGCGCCCATACAAAATATGCCGTATCTCGTGGTCTGGTGGATAAGCGCCGGTGCGCCCATCATCGGTGGATATCTTGATCTTGTGCCCGCGACGGCCGCGCGGCCCCGCCCCCAGGAGGCGACTCATGTGCGGACGCTATTCCATCACCACGCCCGTTCAGGCCATGGCGGATCTGTTTGGCTTTGGCGGGCCGTTCCCCAATCTGGCGCCGCGTTACAATGTGGCGCCCACGCAAGGGGTGCCGGTGGTGCGTGTGACCGAGCATGGCCCCGACAAGGGCGGGCGGGAACTGGCCTTTGTCCGCTGGGGCCTCGTGCCAGGCTGGGCCAAGGAGGTGGCCTCCAAGCCGCTGATCAATGCGCGGGGCGAGACGGTGGCGGAAAAAAACGCCTTCCGGGCGCCGTTCCTGCGTCGGCGCTGCCTTGTGCCGGCGGATGGATTTTATGAATGGCGCCGCCGGGAGGGTGAAAAACCCCAACCGGTCCATATCCATGCCCCCGGCGGTGGCATGCTGTGTTTCGGGGGCATTTGGGAGGCCTGGCTCGGCGCGGACGGCTCGGAAATCGACTCCATGGCCATTGTCACCACGGCGGCGAATGAGACGCTGTCCGCCATCCACCACCGGATGCCGGTTCTGCTGACGCGTCAGACCCAGGATATCTGGCTCCATGGCGAGGTGCCGGAGGCGCTCGCTCTCATTGGCCCCGCGCCGGAGGACGCCCTTACATATTATCCGGTTTCCACGGCGGTGAACCGGGTTTGCGAGGATCATGCGGGTTTGATCGCACAAAGCGCCCCGGAACGAGGCCCATCCCAGCCCGGCGGTGAAGACTTGCCCCAGAGTGACCAACTTTCGCTATTTTAAAGGCGTCGAGCCCGGGAGGAGGGCTTGCCGACCCCGATGACCGGGGCTCAACCGACACATGAGGACAGATATCCATGATCAAGCAGTTCACCCGCATGGGTCTTGGCCTGGCGCTTGCCGCCGGTCTTGCAAGCGCCGCCGCCGCTGGTCTCGCCGATGAGCGCGCCTTTCTGGAAGAGAACAAGACCATCGAAGGCGTCGTGACGACGAGCAGCGGCCTGCAAATCCGGATGCTGAAGGAAGGCTCGGGCCGTCGCCCCACGGCCGCCGACACCGTGAAGGTGCATTACGTCGGTACGGAAATCGACGGCACCACCTTCGACAGCTCCTACAAGCGCGGTAAGCCGGCCGAGTTTCCCCTCGGCGGCGTGATCCCCGGCTGGACCGAAGGCCTGCAACTCATCAGCGAAGGCGGCAAGGCCCAACTCGTGATTCCGGCCGAACTTGCCTACGGCATGCCGCCCGCCTCCAACCATCCGCTGGCCGGCAAAACCCTCATCTTCGATGTGGAATTGATCGAAGTGAAGTGACGCGGCCGCGCTTAAAGTTGCGCATGCGCATGGAAAAGGGTTCCGAAGTGATCGCTTCGGGGCCCTTTTTCGTGGACTGAACGCTCCGACGCCCTCGCCAACCGGTTCGCTTCCGCTACAATACCGTCAACAGGGTAAGCCGCGCGGTCCAGCGACGGCATTCGGTTTTTGGGGAGGAAACACATGCTCGACACGTCACGACTGACCGGCCTTGCCGATATTGTCCGCAACGGCGCCGCCGACCGGGGGGACGAACCCGCCCTGGTTATGGACGATGAGTATGTGAGCTACCGTCAACTCGACCACCGCTCCAACAAGGTGGCCAATGGTCTTTTAAGCCAAGGTCTGCGTCCCGGGGATCGGGTGGGCTATCTCGCCAAGAATGACGCGGTGTATTTCGAAATCCTGTTCGGGACCTTCAAGGCGCGCTCCGTCATGGTGGGTCTCAACTGGCGTCTCGCCGGTCCGGAGATCGCCTATATCCTGAACGACTCCAAGACGCGGGTTCTCTTTGTGGGCCCGGAATTCATCGACCTGGTGGAAGGCATCCGCGATGAGGTGCCGGGCCTTGAAACCGTGATCACGCTCAGCGAGCCCCACGGCGCCTGGCCCTCCTATGCGAGTTGGATGTACGGCCAACTGGGCAGCGATCCCCATCTGCCGTCCGCTCCGGATGACGACACCATCCAGCTTTACACCAGCGGAACGACGGGTCACCCGAAAGGCGTTCAGCTTACGAACGAAAACTATATTACCCTTATGGAGGCCGGTTCGGCCGCGGGCTACGCGGACTGGTCCCCCGAAGAGGTTAATTTCGTCTGTATGCCGGTCTTTCACGTGGCCGGGGCGAATATCGGCCTGCTCGGCCTTGCGCAAGGATGCATGAACGTCATCCTAAAGGATGTGGATCCGGGCGTTATCTTGGAGCTCATTGAAAAGCACAAAATCAATAAGATGTTCGTCGTTCCAGCGGTGATCAACTTCCTGTTGCTCCACCCGGCCTCGAAATCCCGTGACGTCTCAAGCCTCGACATGATCATCTACGGCGCCTCGCCGATCGCCGAGGACACCATCAAGGAGGCCAAGGCCCTCTTCGGCTGCGATTTCGTGCAGCTGTATGGCATGACCGAGACCTGCGGCGCGGGCACTTATCTGCCGGCCGCGGATCACGACCCGGCCCGGGGCAAGCTGCGCTCCTGCGGTATCGCGCCTCCAGGCATCCAAGTCCGGGTGGTCGACGGCGCGGGCAATCCGCTGCCCACGGGCGAAGTGGGTGAAATCGTCATCAAGGGCCGCATGGTGATGAAAGGATACTGGAACAATCCGTCTGCCACGCAAAAATCCGTTATCGACGGATGGATGCATACGGGCGATGCGGGCTACACGGATGAAGAGGGTTACCTGTTCATCTATGACCGGGTTAAGGACATGATCGTCTCCGGCGGCGAGAACATCTATCCGGCCGAGGTGGAAAACGCCCTGTTCGCCCACCCGGCCGTCGCCGATGCGGCCGTGATCGGCGTGCCGGACGAAAAATGGGGCGAGGCCGTCAAGGCCATCATTGTGTTGAAGGATGGCATGAGCGCCACGGAACAGGAGATCCGGGAATTCGTCCGAACCAAGATTGCCGGCTACAAAGTGCCCAAGTCGGTCGATTTCGCCGATGTGCTGCCCCGCAATCCCTCCGGTAAGGTGCTGCGCCGGGAATTGCGGGCCCCCTATTGGCAGGACAGTGATCGTCAGGTGAACTGAACGCCGCCTTTCACCCAAACGCACACGAGGTCCGCCATGCCCGAGCAGTCCATTGCCCAGTTGCTGGCGGATCGCGCCGCCGAGGATCCGGACCGGCCCGCCCTGACCCATGAGGGCGTCACGCTCACGCGCGGCGCCCTTGAGGCGCGGACCAATCGGCTGGCCCGGGCGTTCGAGGCCATGGGCGTCGCGCAAGGGCGTATGGTGACCATTGGCCTGCCCAACGGCATCGCCTTTTTCGAGGCCGCCATCGCCACGTGGAAACTCGGAGCCATTCCCCAGCCCGTGTCGGCGCGTCTTCCCCAGGCTGAATTTGAAGCCATTGTGGATCTGGCGGACCCGGCACTGGTGGTAGGGGGCGCGGCGTTGACGGGTTCGTCCCGGCCGCAGATCGACGGCGCTTTTCAGCCTGCAATGGATCTGTCTGCGGATCGCCTGCCCGAACGCGTCAGTCCCAATTGGAAGGCCCCGACATCCGGGGGCAGCACCGGCCGGCCCAAACTGATCGTTGCCGGCGAGCCAGGGGCCTTCGATCGGCAAGCGGAGTTTCTGGGCATGGCGCCGGGCATGACCCATCTTGTGCCGGGCCCGCTCTATCACAATGGCCCCTTCACATTCGCCTCGCGCGGCCTCTTCATGGGCCACCATGTGGTCATCATGAGCCGCTTCGACGCCCTGGAGACCTTACGCCTCATCGAGCGCCACCGGGTCAACTGGCTCATGCTGGTGCCCACCATGATGCAGCGGATCTGGCGGCTCGATCCGGCGGTGCGCAACGGCTTTGATCTGTCCTCCATCGATATTCTCTGGCACCTGGCCGCGCCGTGCCCCGCCTGGCTGAAGGAAGTCTGGATCGAATGGCTGGGGCCGGAGCGGATCTGGGAGCTTTATGCCGGGACCGAAGCGCAGGGTCGCACGGTCATTTCCGGCGGCGAGTGGCTCGACCATAAGGGCAGCGTCGGACGGCCCGTGGGCTGCGACATCAAGATCTGCGATCCTGAGGGCAAGGCCCTGCCACCGGGCGAAATCGGCGAAATTTACATGCTGCCCGAGACCGGTCAGGGCAGCACCTATCACTATGTGGGCGCCGAGCCGCGCGCCCTGTCGGGCGGCTATGAGTCCCTTGGGGACATGGGTTATCTCGATGCGGATGGATATCTTTATCTGGCGGATCGGCGCACGGACATGATCCTCAGTGGGGGCGCCAATATCTATCCGGCCGAGGTGGAGGCCGCCATCGACAGCCATCCGGCGGTGCGCTCGTCCTGCGTGATCGGCCTGCCCGATGAGGATCTTGGCCAAAGGGTCCATGCCATCGTCGACGCGCCGCGTCCTGTCAGCGCGGAAGAGCTTCTTGCCTTCCTGGCGGAGCGTTTGGTGCGCTATAAGGTGCCGCGCAGTGTGGAGTTCGTGTCCGAGCCGGTGCGCGACGATGCGGGCAAGGTCCGGCGCAGCGCCCTGCGCGCCGAGCGGCTCGGCGACAAAAGCTGACGCGGGACGGCCTGACGCGGGACGGCCTGGCGGGGCAGGGAGGCGGCGATATGGTCCGGCTGCGGACAGGGGTGATGCTTGGTCTGACCTTTGCGTTTTTTGTGGAAGGCGCGGCCTCCAATATGGCCCATGCTCAAGCGCCGGAGATTTTACAGGGCGCGACGGGGCCTTTTTTGCGCGAAGTCGCCCGGATCTATTTTGATGACGCCACACTGCAAAGCGCGCCCGATGGTGCGCCTGTCGTCGTGGTGCGCCAGGGCCAGCGCACGTTCCTGTTCGGTGGTCAGGAGTGCCGGCGGGAGACGCGCGGGCCCGTGTGCGATATGGCCACCTTTGGTTTCCTGTTCCAGGGCCCGTATGACTACCGTGCCCTGATTGATGTGAATGCGTTCAACCGGTCCGTGTTGAAGGGTAAGGCATTTCTCGACCGGGAGCGGGATCTGACCTTGCAATATTCCTTCGGGGCGCAGGGCGTCACGGCCGAGTTCATCAGCGCCAATATCCTGTCCTTTCGCGATGTCATCGCCCCGATGTTCGTCGATCGGGTCGTTGTGCCGGCGGCCCGCTTTCGCGGCCTTGGGCGCACGTCGGCATTCGACGAGGCGCTGACCGGTGAGGCCATTGATGTGGCCCGCGATCCGGTATGGTCAGCATGGAAAGAGATTTTGATCCGTGCCATGGACGCGCCGGCGCGTGCCGACACCCGTCACGAGCGGCTGCGCGATTTGATCCTTCAGGAAACAGAGCGCCCAGACGACCCCGCCCTATGATGGGGGCGGAGGGACAGCGCAGGGCAATCACACCCGGCGCAAGATCACCGAGCCCGCCGAATAGCCCGCCCCGAAGGAGCACAACAGGCCCATATCGCCAGGGTTCAGGTCATCGCTGTGCTTGTGGAAGGCGATGACGGAGCCGGCCGAACTCGTGTTGGCATATTCGTCCAGGATGATCGGCGCCTCATGGGGCTCCGGATCGCGGCCCAAAACCTTGCGCGCGACGAAATCGTTCATGTTGATGTTGGCCTGGTGCAGCCAGAGCCGGCGCAGGCTCTTCGGGTCGATGTCGTGCTCGGCGAGATGGGCCAGGATGAGTTCGGAGACCCAGGGCACCACATCGCGGAAGACCCGGCGGCCCTCCTGCACGAACAACTTGTCGGGCTGGCCGATGCCGTCGGGGGCCGTGCGGTTCAAAAACCCGAAATTGTTACGGATATTGTTCGAAAATGTCGTCGAGAGCCGTGTGCCGACGATCTCGAAGGCCGGGCCGCCGGAATGGTGCTCGGGCGCTTCCACAACGACGGCGGTGGCCACATCGCCAAAGATAAAATGACTGTCCCGGTCGCGGAAATTGAGGTGGCCGGAACAAATTTCCGGATTGACCATCAGGATGGCACGGCCATGGCCCGCGCGCACCATGTCGGCGGCCGTCTGTATGCCGAAGGTCGCTGACGAGCAGGCCACATTCATGTCAAAGCCATAGCCATCGATGCCAAGCGCGGCCTGTACTTCGATGGCCATGGCCGGATAGGCCCGCTGCATGTTGGAGCACGCGCACAACACCGCATCGATGTCCCCAGGCCCCTTGCCGGCGCGTTCCATGGCCTCGCGGGCGGCGTTCACGGCGATTTCAGCGAGGACCGAGATTTCCTCATTGGAGCGCTCGGGCAGGCGCGGACACATCACGGCCGGATCCACCACGCCGGATTTGTCCATCACGTAGCGGCTTTTGATGCCGGACGCCTTGACGATGAACTCCACGCTGGAGGGTTGCAGCGCTTCCACCTCGCCGCTTGCAATGGCCTCGGCGTTTTCCGTGTTGAAGCGCTCCACAAAGGCGTTGAAGGCGTCGACCAATTCTTCATTGCTGACGGATTGGGGCGGCGTGTAAAGGCCAGTGCCGCTGATCAGAAGTCCGCTCACGGGCGTTGTGCCTCCGGTTTTTATCGATCCTAGCCCTTTGTTATAAAGAGGCGTTATCGGCCGCGCAAACGCGCCGCGGGCGGCTCGGCAAGGCGCGCGCAGGCCGCGTGGCGGGGGCAGGCCACCAGGTGGTCGTTGACCATGCCGACCGCCTGGGCGAAGGCGTAGACGATCGTGGGGCCACAAAAGCGAAACCCTTCCGCCTTCAGGGCCTTTGACAGGGCCTGGCTCATGGCGGTTTGGGTCGGCACCTCGTCCATGGTGCGCCAGGCATTTTGCTGCGGCCTGCCGTCCACGAAATTCCAGATGAAGCCGGAAAATCCGCCAGGCCGGTCCATGATCGCAAGCCAGGCCTTGGCGCCGTCGATTGTTGCCTGGATCTTGCCCCGGTGACGGATGATGCCAGCATCCTTCAGCAGGCGGTCAATCTTTGCGGGCGTATAGCGGGCGATCTTTGCCGGCTCGAACCCGTCAAAGGCGGCGCGGAAGTTCTCCCGCTTGCGCAGGATCGTGATCCAGGACAGGCCCGCCTGGAAGCCGTCCAGAATGAGCTTTTCATAAAGCGCCCGGTCGTCCCATTCGGGAACGCCCCATTCCGTGTCGTGATAGTCACGATAGAAGGGGTCCCTGCCCGGCCAGGGGCAGGCGCCGGGGGGCGGCGTTACGTCTGTCATGATGTCCTCTCACCCGGGGCATGATCCGTGCCCTACCATTGGGAATAGCACACGGCCTCAAGTTTGTTTCCGTCCGGATCGAACAGATAGGCGGCAAAATAGGTCGGCAGATATTGAACGCGCAGACCCGGATCCCCGGCATTGCGCCCGCCGGCGGCAAGCCCGGCCGCATGGAAGGCCTTCACGGCCGCCTGGGAGCGCGCCCGGAAACACACATGGGTGCCGTTGCCCGGACAGGCCGGTTCCTCATTGAGGGGCAGGGTAATCCAGAAAATCGGCGTGGTGTCGCCAAAGGCGATGGAGGGGGTGAAAATGTGCAAGGGCTTGAACCCCAAGGTGCCGAGCACGGGTTCATAGAAGGCGCGGGCCTCCTCCATGTTCCGCACTCCGAGGGATACGTGATCGATGACGGCCGTGATCATGGTAGGCGCCTTCTCTGAGCGGCCGCTTGATAGGGCGCGGCGGCGATACGGGGCGCGGACGCTACCACTAGGGCATGAACAAAACCAGAACATTTCTGGTGTGAAAAGGGTGAGCCCGTCGCTTTTTATCAAGTCGCCCGGCCCGCGTGCCCCATGCGCTGCAATCGGAGCATAGCCCGTTATGCAAAATCCCTCGTTTTCAAGCCAAGGGTTGGCCCATGACTGAGACCGGCGGCGTGCCCGTCAGCCTTTCCCGCGCACCTCGTCTTGAGACGGAGCGCTTGGTTCTGCGGGCGCATGGACCCGATGATTACGCCGCATGCTGCCGTTTGTGGGGCGATGGAGCTGTGACGCGTCATATTGGCGGCACGCCGAGTACGCCGCCCCAGGTCTGGGGCCGGATCCTCAATTATGCTGGTTTGTGGGCCCTGCTGGGCTTTGGGTACTGGGTCCTGGAGGATCGGGCGCGCGGTGTGCTGATCGGCGAAGCAGGGTTTGGCGATTTCAAAAGGGACATCGATCCGCCCCTGGGCCCCTGTCCGGAAATCGGCTGGGTGCTGTCGCCGGAGGTGTGGGGCAGGGGCCTTGCCAGCGAGGCCGTCACCGCGATTACGGCCTGGGGCGATGGACACTTCCGCGGGCGGACCACCGCCTGTCTCATCGATCCGGACAATGGCGCCTCGATCCGCGTGGCCGAAAAGGTCGGATATGGATGGGTGCGGACGGTCACGTATCACGACCGTCCCACGCTCTGGTTCGAGCGCCCCGGTCCCGGCGGCACGGCGGCTTAAGCCCCGCACCCGGTAAGTTTCCGGCCCTGCCGACATCACCGGTTCCCAAGGTTTTTGGGGGGTACCTGCCACATTGTTTCCCATCTTTGCTAATATTCGCTGGCGGTGGGATATGGTGAGCATGGTGAGCATGGTGGGCACAGTGTTAAAATTTGTAAAGTCTTTGCAATCATTTGGTAAATCACCGGCTTTAGTTACATCAGGCGAGACATTAACATATAGAAATCTTGCGTTGCGGGCGGATGAGGTCGCCGCGTCTTTGGGTGGTGCACAACAACTGGTGTTTGTTGAAGCAACCCTGACGTTAACGATGATTGCCGCCTATCTGGGCTGTCTGCGGGCCGGACATGTGGTCTTTCCGTTCGATTCGGCGCAAGGCGACGCCATCGACGCTCTCGCCGACCGGTTCGGCGCTTCCGTCCTCATGCGTGAGCGGGATGGCCAGATCATCATCGATCATCGCAATGGCCGTGCGCCGGATTTGCACCCGGATCTCGCGCTCCTGCTGACCACGTCCGGGTCATCGGGCGCGGCAAAGCTGGTCAAATTGTCCGCACGGAATCTCGATGCGAACGCCGCCTCGATTATTGAGTATCTGGGGTTGAGCGCGTCCGACCGGGCCATGGCCGCTTTGCCCCTGTCCTATTCCTATGGCTTGTCGGTCCTGCACAGCCATTTGGCGTGCGGCGCCAGTCTCGTGCTCACGCCCTCACGGATCACCGACGGCGCCTTCTGGGACGCCTTCAGGGCGGAGCGGTGCACCTCCTTCGCCGGTGTGCCGTACACGTTCGAAATTCTCGACCGCCTGGACGGCTGGGACCGTCAGCCCACCTTGCGCACCGTAACGCAGGCCGGCGGACGGCTTGATCCAGCCATCGTGCGGCGCATGGCGTCGCGCGGCGAGGCCAATGGCTGGCGGTTTTTCGTCATGTACGGTCAGACCGAGGCGGCCCCGCGCATGGCCTATCTGCGCCCAGAACTGGCCGGGCGTTATGCGGATTGCATCGGTGAAGCGATCCCGGGGGGCACGCTGTCCCTCCTTGACCCCGACGGCAACCCCATCGACGGCGTCGAGCGCCAGGGCGAACTGGCCTATCGGGGGCCCAATGTCATGATGGGCTATGCCCTTGAGCGAGAAGATCTGGCAACGGATGAAACGCCAGATCTGCTGCGCACCGGCGATCTGGCCGTGAAAACCGATGCGGGCGTTTACCGCATCGTGGGGCGCGCCTCACGGATCGTGAAACCCTTCGGGCGCCGCTTCAACCTCGATGATCTGGAGGCGGACCTCAAGGCCATGGTGCCCGGAGCTGCGTGCGCCGGCACGGACGAGAAAATCGTCATCGCTGTGCCCTTGGAAACAGTGCCGGCGGATTTTTCGGGCCAGATTGCCCAGAAGATGCAACTGCCGGCCCATGTGATCCGTATCCATGCCGTGGAGGCGGTTCCCAAGCTGAGCAATGGCAAGACCGACTACCGGGCCATCCTCGCCCTTGGCGAGGAGGCAGCCAAGGCGGCCGCGGGCGGCGGCCCCCAGGGCCTTGTCGAGACCGTTAAAGCGTCCGGCCGCCTTGTGGCCTCGCCTCGGTTTTTCGGACGGGTGATCCACGAGGCCTTTGCCTTGCTTGGACTGGCGAACACGGACTGGCAGGACGTGCGCAGCATTTACGCGGTGCTGCTCGCCCGTCCCGATCTTCCCGATACGGTCAGTTTCGCCGAAGTCGCCGGCGATTCTCTCACTTATGTACAAACCGCGCTCGCCCTGGAGGAACATCTCGGCTTCCTGCCCGAGGGCTGGGACACGACACCGGCGCGGGATCTTGAAGGAATGCGTGAGAATGCAAGCGTTGTCTGATCCTCAGCCCTTTGCGATGCGCGCCGTGGCCAGCGACGTGCTGCTGCGCGCCTTTGCCATTTTGCTCGTGGTGTTCAATCACGCCGGCGCCTTGCCGGGCCGCATGTGGGAACCCGGCGGAGGCATGAACATTCTCGTGCTGCTGTCGGGCATGGCCTTCGCTCAGTACACGCTGACGAAACCCGATATGCCGGCCATGCGGCAGTCCACGTTGCGCTTTGGGTGGAACATCGCCTTGCCGTGCCTGGGTGTAATCCTGTTTTCCTTTGTCCTGCGGGGAGAGACGAACTGGCGCGAGCTGCTGTTCATCAATCAGTTCTTCCAGATGGAAACCGTGGCGGTGATGTATTCCTGGTATCCCGAAGCGCTGCTCCAGATCCTCGGGCTATTCCTGCTGGCGAGTTTCATCCCGGGCATGGGCACGTTCCTACGGTCCCGGCCGTTGCTGGCCTCGGTCGCGGCGCTTGGGTTCAGTTTTGCGGTCTTTCTTGTCATGCGCCGCGTGTGGTACCCGCCCCATCTCGATGCGGGCACCCTGGGCTGGCTCTTTTACTTTGTGATGTGGCAGTTCGCACTGGGCTGGCTGGTCTATTTCGCCATGTCTTCGGCCCACGCGCTGGGCGTGCGCGCAAAGGCGGGCGTCTTGGCGCTCGCGACCGGTCTTGCCTTTATCGCTTATGATCCTTCAACGGATCATTTCCGCATGGTCGTGATGCTCGGATCCCTGGCAACGGTCCTGTTCGTGCCCACCGTCAAGGTGCCGGCGCTCATCGCCCGTCCCGCGGTTTTGATCAGCCAGGCGACCTTCACGATCTTCCTCCTGCACGTAATCTTCTTCAGGATTTTCGAAGATCTCGGTCTGCGTACCTCAACGACCGACTATCTCTTCGGCGATGCCGTCTTCGCCTGGCTCTTCGCGGTTGCCGGCTGCTTTGTCACATGGCTCGGCATGACGGCCGTGCGCCGCGCGTGGCGCCGCTCGCTCATGGAAGAGCAAATGGGCGCCCGCACCTACGCGCCAGCCTGATCGGAACCAGTCTGATCGGGTAAATTCAGCCAGTCGGGACGGATCACCGTCGCCGGCTCGCCCGCAATGTTGACGGCGGCACCGTTCGCTTCGGCCTCGCCCAAGCGATCGAGCCGCATGAGGGCCAAAACCCGGCGCTTGGGCCCATCGGCCAGGGCGATCCCGCTCGTGACCGCCCCGATCTCCCGGCCGCCGGCCTCCACGATGCTGCCGGGGGCCGGCACCGCGCCCTCTCCGGCAAGGTCCAGCGGTAAAATCCGCTTGCGGACGGCGCCGCGATGTTTCGTGCGGGCAGTCAGTTCCTGGCCCACATAACAGCCCTTCTTGAAATCGATCCCGTTGAGGTCCTCCACATCGCTTTCAAGCAAAAAGGACGCTTCGGGGATGAGGTCCTCATCGGCGACGGGCACGCCGAGAGCGAAGCGATGGCGGGCATAATCCGTGGCCGTTCCCTCGCGCAGCGCCGCGATCGTCTGCGGGAGGTCGGCGCCGGCCGGCGTGTAAACGCGCAAGCCCAGACCGCCGTGGCGCGGATCAGTGACGCAGAGCGCAGGCCCGTCCGCCCGCGTGGCGCCCGCCGCTCCGGGGGCCGGGAAAACGGCGTGAACGGACCAGGACGCGGTGACATCCGTGATGGTGGCCTTGGCCCGCAGCTTGTACAGGGTCAGTCGCTTCAGGAGCATGGCGGCGCGCGCCGCGCCGGTATCAAGCAGAAGACCATCGTCCTGCTGAACAATCATGAAATCGAACAGGAACTTGCCCTGGGGCGTGAGCAGCGTGGCATAGAGGCTGCGCTCCGGCGTCACGCGGTCCACATCATTGGACACAAGACCCTGCAGAAACGCCCGCGCTTCCGGTCCTTCGATCCGCAAAATGGCGCGATCGGTGAGGGCTGCGCGCTGGGTTTCTGGGGCCAAGGTTTCGCTTGCTTGGGTCTGGTTGGCTTGTGTTTCAGGCATCGCCACTTCCGCTCGCTTGGGCTGGGTTTACACGGTATAAGGGCGCGCGCAGGGAACACGGGCGCCCGAAGCCTCGCGGCGACCCTAACATGGGGATGCTGGCCATGCCGTTCGACCTTCTTTTGAAAAATGGAACGCTCGTCAATCACGACGGCATCGGCGCGGGCGATGTGGGCGTCACGGACGGGCGCATTGTCGCCATCGGCGATCTGGGCGGCCAGGACGCGGGCGAAGTGATCGACTTGACCGGCCTGCACCTGATGCCCGGCATCATCGACACCCAGGTCCATTTCCGCGAACCGGGCATGGAGCACAAGGAGGATCTCGAAACCGGCTCCCGCGCGGCCGTGCTCGGCGGCGTGACAGCGGTCTTTGAGATGCCCAACACAAAGCCCGCGACGACAAGCGCCGAGGCCCTCGCCGACAAGGTGTCCCGCGCCACGGACCGGATGCTGTGCGATTTCGCCTTCTTTGTCGGCGGCACGGCGGAAAACGCGGAGGACCTGCCGGAGTTGGAGCGTCTGCCCGGTTGCTGCGGCGTGAAGGTGTTCATGGGGTCATCCACGGGCTCCCTGTTGCTTGAGGACGATGAGGGCGTGCGCAAGGTCCTGAGCCGGATCAAACGGCGCGCCGCGTTCCACTGCGAGGATGAATACCGCCTGCGGGCCCAGCGTGAGCTGGCCGTGCTCGGCGATGTCACCACACACCCGGTCTGGCGTGATGCGGAGGCCGCCCTGGGCTGCACCCGCCGGCTCGTTACCATTGCGCGGGACGTCGGCGCGCGGGTCCATGTGCTGCATATTTCGACGGCGGAGGAAATGGATCTGCTGG
>CAYYTT010000111.1:0-13875 GCA_964474635.1 uncultured Alphaproteobacteria bacterium
CCGCCAGATTGATCCGCCAGATTGATCAGGACGTCCTGCCCTTTGCCTTAAGCGCGCGACGCCTTTGCTTTAAGCACGCGGCCCATTTGCTTTAGGCACGCGGCATGGTGTGGCCGGCATAAAGCGCGACTGATCCCAATTGCTCCTCGATACGGATCAACTGATTGTACTTGGCCAGACGATCGGACCGGGCCAGGGATCCGGTCTTGATCTGCCCGCAATTGGTGGCCACGGCGAGATCGGCAATCGTCGCGTCTTCCGTTTCGCCGGAACGATGCGACATGACGGCCGTAAAGCCCGCCTTGTGAGCCATTTCCACGGCCTCCAGCGTTTCGCCCAAGGTCCCGATCTGGTTCACCTTCACCAGGATGGAGTTGCCGGCGCCCATTTCGATGCCCCGGCGAAGTCGCTCCGGGTTCGTCACGAAAAGGTCATCGCCCACGAGCTGCACTTTGTCTCCGATGGCGGTCGTAAGCGCGGCCCAGCCGTCCCAATCGTCCTCGGCCATGCCGTCTTCGATGGACTGGATGGGATAGCGCGATACCAGATCGCTCAGATAAGCCACCATGCCGGCGCTATCGAGCACACGGTTCTCGCCGGCCAGGGTGTATTTGCCGTCCTTGAAGAATTCCGTGGACGCCACGTCGAGGGCCAGCATCACCTCCTCGCCGGGCCGGTAGCCGGCGGCCTCGACGGCGCCCATAATGAAGCCGAGGGCCTCGTCGGTGGACTGAAGATTGGGAGCAAAACCGCCCTCATCGCCCACATTGGTGTTGTGGCCCGCGTCTTTGAGTTTTTTCTTCAGGGCCTGGAAGATTTCCGCGCCCATGCGAATGGCGTCAGCGCCGCTTTCGGCGTCCATGGGCATGATCATGAATTCTTGGATATCGATGGGATTGTCCGCATGGGCGCCGCCATTGATGATGTTCATCATCGGCACCGGCAGCACCCGCGCGCCCGGCCCGCCCACATAGCGGTAGAGCGGCAGGCCCGCGCTTTCGGCGGCCGCCTTGGCCACGGCCAGCGACACGCCCAGAATCGCGTTGGCCCCAAGGCGCGCCTTGTTGGGCGTGCCGTCAAGATCGATCATGGTGCTGTCGATCAGGAGCTGTTCCTCGGCATCCATGCCGCCCAGCGCGTCGAAGATCTCGCCATTGACCGCTTCCACGGCACGGCGCACACCCTTGCCGCCAAAGCGCTGCTGGTCGCCGTCGCGGCGCTCCACGGCCTCGTGGGCGCCGGTCGAGGCGCCCGAGGGCACGGCGGCCCGGCCGAACGCGCCGTCCTCCAGGGTCACATCCACCACAACCGTGGGGTTGCCACGGCTGTCGAGGATCTCGCGCGCCGTAATATCGATGATGGCAGTCATTAGGGTCTCCGCTGGACAAGGGTTGCCCGTCACAGGTGCCTTCCGGATGGGGGCGCCGGGTTCGGGCCACGGCGGTCAGCCAAGGCGACAAAGAGGTAATCTCTGTCATGGTCTGCCTGACTCGTCGTCTGGTCGTGTGATAGCCGAGGGCGGTGGCGACGAAAAGCCCGCGCGCCCATCAACACTGTGGCTGCAGTCGGGTTGAAGGTTGCTGAGTGAGGAGGCGCGGATATGGCAGATCGGAACACCGACGTCATGCTTTTGCAAACACCCCTGCCGGGCGGCGAGGCCCTCTCGGTTGCCGGTGCTCTGCGCGGCACGGTGGCCCTTGCGACAGGTCACGGCGGCATTGCCGTGTTGGGTGTCGGTCTTCAGGCTGCGGCATTCATGCTCCTGCTCTGGCCGGTCCTGTCGGGCCCTGCCCCGGACACGGGAGCGGGCGCCGGCCTGATCGTGCGTTGGGCAGCAAGTCTGGCGGCGGCGGGCCTGCTCCACGGGTTTGTTTTGGCGGCGGCCTGCGCGAGCCTGGCCGGCCGGACGGTGAGCCTCGCGCGCGCGGGCGGTGAGACGGCGCGGGCCGCCCTGCCCCTTTTGGCGGCAAGTGCCCTCCTTGCCGGGCTCTGCGTCGTGGTGCCGACGTTGCTCATCGCGTTTGGCGCCCGGGCCGGGCTGCCGCTGCCCCTTGCCGGCCTTATCGGCGGCGCTGCGGGTCTTGTGCTCCTGGCCATGGTTCTGCCCGCCCTGGCGGCTGTCCTGGAAGAAGGCCAAAGCGCCTTTGCCAGTGTGGCGCGCGCCGCGATGCTCACCCGGGGGCGCCGGATCCAACTGGCGCTCATCCTCCTGGCGGCCCTGGCGGCCTATCTTCTGATTGCCGTGCCGGCCTCGCTTCTGCTGGCTGTTGGCGTCTCGAAGGCGGGACTGTCCGATCCCTGGATCGCTATTGCAATGCTTGCGCGGCAGGGCGTGCTGAACGGTGTGGTGCTGACCGCACTCGCCGGACTAGAAGCCGTGGTGTACCGCTCGCTTGCCGGGCCCGCACCGGACGGTCCGGCCAATTCCTGCTAAGCTTTTCGTCATGGATGCGCCGTGGAAGATGGCGCAGCAGTGCGCTCTGCGCCGCGCGTGATCTGCAGCGTTGGGGGCCGAGAGCCGGAGCGAGCCGGCGAGGAGAGCGTCATGGCCAGGAAGGTGTCCCGTTTGCATGCTGGGTCCGTGGGTGTCGTGACGGTGACGAGTGCCTTTGCGGCGCTTTCCATGGCGTCCCCCGCCTGGGCCCAGGACCGTGCGCCGGAGCGGTTTCGCTTTGATGAAAACCGGCTGTTCCTGACCCTGAAGACCGGTGCGGCGCAGGTGCGCGATGCCAAGTTCGACTCCGGCATTTCGTCCGCCGGCGTGCCGCTCAACGGCGAAATCAAAAGCAATGTGGGCTTCAATCTGGGCTTTGAGGTTGGCGCGCTTTACCCCACGGGCGTCTTCGCCAGTGCCGAAGTAATCTATTTCGATTCCGGTACGGATCAATTCACCGTGAACACGCCCACGACGAGCTTCGGCACCGGCCCCTTGAGCGGCGACCTCGACGGTCTGCTCGCCTTCATCAATCTGGGCTACGAGCATGACACGAGGGGGCCCATCCGGCCCTTCGTGAAAGGCGGTCTTGGCCTCGTGCGCATCAGCATCGATGACGCCGCGGGCCCCACCGTGGTCACGGGCACGGTGAGCGACAGCGACATTGCCTTTGCCGGCAAGGTGGGCGCCGGTGTCGCCTTGGACCTGGATGAGGGCCTGTCCCTCATCGGCGAGTATGCCTATGTTCTCGGCACGGACCTCGACCTCAATTTCAGCGCCCCGACGCAAGTCACACCGTTCTCGGTCGACTACAGCCAGAACCTGTTTAATGTCGGCGTGCGGATGAGTTATTGATCCCATGGCGCGTTACGCGCAAGGCAAGCGGCGTGAAATGGCGGGCACGGCGCTTGAGGCTCCGGGTTGCGTCGTCCCTTGCGCTCCTCACAAGGACGAAGCCTGAGGGCGAGACGGCGGGTTGCCCCAGTCTCGCCGCGTCGCTGTCGATCCCACCGCCTCACCACCGCGACCGAAGGCAAGGGAGCCAGAGCGATAGGCCCAAAGCGAAAAGCCCAAAGGGATGCGCACGGCACTGCGTACACGCCGCGATCATGCACAGCCGCGATGGCCCGCAACAGTCGGCCCGCAATAAAGGTTCAGTGACACGCTTTGAGGCTTTTCGCGACCAGCCAGTGGTTCACCGGCCAGGCCGCAAGGAAGCCGGCGGGGATGGCAAGGGCCATACCGATCCAGAACAGGGGCGCGGTCAGGGATTGGGTCTGGACGCCGCCGACCGCATAGTCCGTGCCGTTCATGGCGATTTCCATGACCGTGATCGAAATTACCTCCCCCACCCACACCGCGCCGAGGGCACGCGCAAAGGTGAGGCCCCGGCGCATCAGCGGCAGGACGGCAAGGCCGATGCCGAACAGGAAGGCGAGCGCGACGGCAAGGCCCATGGTGGCCATGACGCCAATGCCAAGCCACGTACCGATGATGAGGCCGGAGACCTCACCGATGGCGCATCCGGTCAGGCAATGGAGCGTGACGTGGGCGGAGGTCCGCCAGGTCACCTCATGCCCGTGGGCCGCATGGTCATGGTCCAGGGACGCTTTCGATCCGGAGCCCAAGTGCGAAGACCGGGCTCCGGTGTCGTCATGGGTCATAAGAGAAGCTCCGCCGCGAAAAACGCGAAAAAGCCGCCCACCAGATAGGCGGTCATGGCCACGAAGAGCAGAATGCTCCCCGTGCGGCGCAACCGCATGCAGGCCCGAGCCGCCGCCGGATCCACCGGACACGGCGCATTGCGCGCCCGCCACTTGGCAAAGGCCGCCCCGGCGAGCAACAGCCCGGCCAAGGCGAAAACCCACGCCTTGTGCGCTGACAACCAGATAAGACCTGGAACATTCGCCGCAAGCCCCGCCATCACCGCCCCGGCCCCAAGCACGATCAGCAGGGCCGGGAGGGCGCAGCACAAAAGGGTCGTCAGGCTCGCGAACAAGGCGAGCGACGGGCCCAGAAGATGCTCGCGTGTCGCCGAGGCCATCAGCCGTTCGTCGCCACCGGGGCGGCGCCCGCGTTACGCTCGATGGACTGGATCTTGTAGCCGGCATTCACGACGAGTTTCTCGATGCTCGCATCGTCGAGGGTCTGGCCCTGTTCCATCACGACTGTCAGAAGCTTCGTGTCCAGATTGACATCGATGGCATTGACCTCGGCGCGCTTGCCGAAGGTTTTGGACAGGGCCGTGGCGCAGAAATCGCAAACCATGCCCAGGATCTTGACTTCAACCACTTCGCCGCCCGTGGCGACGGCCTCGGCCAAGTCCATGGTGGCGGGTTTTGTCGTTGCCGTATCGGAGGCCACGGCCGTGTGATGGGCGTGGGTGTGGGCCGCACTATGGTTGGCATGGTCTTTTTTCTCATGCTTGTCGCAGGCGAGTGCCGGAGCGGCGGCAAGCAGACCGGCGGCGAGGATCGAAATGCTAAGACGGGTCATGATGTTCTCCTTCGGGATGATGCTGTCTCGGGTCAGGTGGTTCAGAAACGATAGGCCGCGTTGGCGAGAGGGCGGTCGTCCAGGACGCTCCACCCCACTTCCAACAAGGCTGTCCCTTTGAAAAACCGCACCAGCGGCGTGACGCCGATGGGGTCTTCGTTTTCAGGTCGATAATCAACTTCGACCATCAGCCAGGTATGCAGATCGCCCATGTCGCCCTCGTAGGGCGCAAAGCCCACACGGGCGGCCTGCACGATGCTGGAGTCCACGGCGCCGGCTTCAAAACTGCGCACTCGGTAGGACAGGAACCAGCGCCGGGTTTCCCAGTCCGCCATCGCGCCAATGAACGCCGCGCCGGTCGGTTTGGCGTCGTTGTCGTCGACACCGAAGGCCACACCGACGCCTGTGAAGCCGTAGATGTTGGCCTGGTAGTTTTCGCCGAACCACCGTTTGGCGAGAAATGTGGCCTGGGCACCGTTGAAGACGACGTCCATCCAGCGGTCCCATTCCCCCCGATAGCCGAGGGAGAGTTTGGGTGTGATCGTATAGTGGAGCCAAAGCGCCGTGCTCTGACGGTCAGTTTCTTGAATGACGGTGTAGCCGTCCTGATAAGAGACCGGCCTTGCATGCGCGGCACCGGTCATCATCAGGCAGACCACCGCAAGCGCACCCAGTAGTCGGGTCATGGCATGTCCTGCTCATGAAATGGGATCGACGAAGGGTTCGTGCGCGTTCAGGACCGCGCAAGGCCCATCAGCCCAAGGCGCGCGGAGGCGGCGGGTCGCGCTCCATCTCCACACTTGCAAAAATCGGGATCGGCGCGGCCAAAGGCGCGGCCCCATGGGCCGGCGTCAGACCGATGTGTTCCAACGCTGCAAGACCACTCACCATCACGCAGCCGCTGCAGCCCGGGCCGCCCTCGCAGTCCTGCGCGCAGCCACCCTGGCCGTCATGCTCACTCGCGCCGTCGTTCACTTGGTGAGCATCGGCGCAATGCGCGTGGGTCTCATGGTGATGACCATCCTGGTCTTCGCCCATCAAGGCATGGCCGTCATGCGCCTGCGCGGTCCCCGCGGCAAGTTCAGCACCGCCATGGGCGCCGCCGCCGAGCGCATGAAAACACGGGCTCGGCGCGGTCAGGACAAGGCTGGCCATAGCCAGAATGGTCAGGATCCGTCGCATGGCAAGACGCTATCAGAAGTGCAAGAAAGTCACACCGAAAAATAAATTCATGAAAAGCAAGGCCCTTGCGCCAAAAAGGCCTTGTTCATTGCGGATCGGCAATGAGGCAGCCTCACCCAGGCTGACCCGTCAGCGCCGCATAGGCCTCTCGCACCCGCGCCACCAGTTCCGGCCCTGCCGTTTCCGGGCGGCCCGCATCGAAAGGCGGTGCGGGAGCATACTCCATGGCGAGCTGGATCAGCTGTGCGGTGTCTTCTCCCGCGATCTCCGCCGCCAGGGTCAGACCGAAATCGATGCCCGCCGTCACGCCGCCTCCGGTAAAGCGGTTGCGGTCCCTAACCACCCGGTCAGCCACCGGTTCGGCGCCGAAAACCGGCAACAGTTCCCGAAACGCCCAGTGACACGCCGCACGGTATCCGTCGAGCAATCCCGCCGCGCCGAGCAAGAGAGATCCGCTGCATACGGAGGTCACATACCGCGCCTGGGCACCCTGCCGGGCTAGGAACTCTAGGGTCTCGGCATCCTCCATGAGGGGGATCTGCCCGGGACCGCCGGGCACGCAGATGACCGCCAGAGGCGGACAGGTCGCGTAATCGTCCGTCGGCACAATGGCAAAGCCCGCATCCGTCATCACGGGCGCGCGCGTCTTGGCCACCATGTGGATCTGGGCGCCCGGCAGTCCGGACAAAACCTGCGCCGGGCCCGTGGCGTCGAGCTGGGTGACGTTGGGATAGATGAGAAAGCCGATGGACAGGGTCTCGCTCATGGCATGGCCTCCCGTGCCGTTTGGACTGGTTCGAAATCCTAGGCGCGCACCACACTGGCAAACAGGACAAGGTCCGACTATTCTCTGCCAATGACGACCCGACGTGTTTTGTTCCTTCTCTATGACGGCTTTGAGCTCCTGGACCTTGCGGGGCCGTCTTCGGTGTTCAACACGGCAAACGCCCTTGCCCGCCGCCCCCTTTATGCCGTGACCGTGGCGGCCGATGTGCCGCGGGTTCCAAGCGGCAGCGGAGTGACCGTGGAGGCCGGCGCCCTCGATCCGCTTAGCTTCGGGCTGTCCGACACGCTGCTTGTGCCCGGCGCCGAAGAAAGCCCCCTGCGCCGCGCACAGGCCGCGGGCGCGATCGCCTCAACACTCAACAGGGCCCATGGCCGGGTGGAACGTCTTGGCTCGGTCTGCACGGGCGCGTTTCTGCTTGCGGCGGCGGGTCTGCTGAAGGGGCGCAAGGCCGCGACCCATTGGGCCGGATGCGGCCAGTTCGCCGATCTGTTCCCTGACGTCGATCTGCAGGCCGATGCCCTTTATGTGGAAGACGGACCGTTCTGGACCTCGGCGGGGGTGACCACCGGGCTCGACATGGCCCTTGCCATGGTGGCCCGGGACCATGGGGCGGCCCTCATGGGCGAGGTGGCCAAATATCTGGTGGTTTATGCCCACCGGCCCGGGCGTCAGTCCCAGTTCAGCAGTCTGATCGAAGCGCAGACGCGGGCCGACGGCGCCTTTGCCGATCTCATCGACTGGCTTTTGGGGCGGCTCGATGAGCCCATAACCGTGTTGCAGATGGCCGAACGGGCGGGCATGAGCGAGCGCACCTTCGCGCGAAAATTCGCTGCCGCGACGGGGTCCTCGCCAAAGCGATTTGTAGAGGCCATGCGTATGGACCATGCCCGCCTTGCCCTTGAGGCCGGCGAGCCAATCAAATGCGTGGCGCCCCGAGTCGGGTTTCGTTCCGAAGCGGCCTTTCGCGCCGCCTTTTCAGCCGCTTTGGGTGTTCCGCCCTCGCACTATGCACGCATGCACCGGCGTGGTACCGAGCCGCCCGAATCCTGAACGCATGAGAGCGCACGACAAACAGAACTGCGTCTTGCTTGATCCGCAGTGGTCCGAAGACGTCGTCCGCTTACATCCGGAAGACGCCGAATTTCGGCCGCGGGATCGGGGCGTTGAGACTCGCCGAGATGGCGAGCGCGAGGACCCGGCGGGTGTCGCGCGGGCGGATGATGCCGTCGTCCCACAGACGCGCCGTGGCGAAATAGGGGTGGCCTTCCTTCTCATACTGCTCGCGGATGGGCGCCTTGAAGCTCGCCTCGTCTTCCGGGCTCCAGGTCTCGCCCCGGGCCTCCAGCCCTTCGCGGCGCACGGTGGCAAGGACGCTGGCCGCCTGCTCGCCGCCCATCACTGAAATGCGGGCATTGGGCCAGGAGAACAGGAACCGGGGGCTGTAGGCCCGCCCGCACATGCCGTAATTGCCGGCCCCGTAGGATCCACCGATCAGCACCGTGAATTTCGGCACGGGCGCGCAGGACACGGCCGTCACGAGTTTCGCCCCATCCTTGGCGATGCCGCCGGATTCGTAAGCCCGGCCCACCATGAACCCGGCGATGTTCTGTAAAAAGACGATGGGGATGCCGCGCTGGGAGCACAGCTGCACGAAATGGGCGCCCTTCAGGGCCGATTCGGAAAACAAAATTCCATTATTGGCCAGGATGCCCACGGGATAACCTTCGATCCGGGCAAAGCCCGTCACCAGGGTCGTCCCGTAGAGCGCCTTGAACTCATCGAATTTGGAGCCGTCCACGAGGCGCGCGATCACTTCGCGCACGTCATATTGGGTGGAGAGGCTTTTGGGCACCACGCCGTCGAGATCCTCGACCGGGTAAAGCGGCGGTTCCGGCGCGGCCAGATCGAGATCGAGCGGCTTGGTCTTGTTCAAGGTGCCCACCACCTGGCGCGCCATGGCAAGCGCGTGGGCGTCATCAAGGGCGTAGTGGTCCACGACGCCGCTGGTGCGGGCATGGACATCGGCGCCGCCCAGATCCTCCGCGCTCACCTCTTCGCCCGTGGCCGCCTTCACGAGGGGCGGACCGCCCAGAAAGATCGTGCCCTGTTTGCGCACGATGATGGTCTCATCGGACATGGCCGGCACATAGGCCCCGCCGGCCGTGCACGAACCCATGACGAGGGCGATCTGCGGAATGCCCTCGGCGGACATATTGGCCTGATTGTAGAAAATGCGCCCGAAATGCTCCCGATCGGGAAAGATGTCGGCCTGGTTGGGCAGGTTCGCCCCGCCGGAGTCGACAAGGTACAGGCACGGCAGGCGGTTTTCCCGGGCGATTTCCTGGGCGCGCAAGTGCTTTTTCACCGTAACCGGATAATAGGTGCCGCCCTTGATGGTGGCGTCATTACACACGATTACGCATTCCCGGCCCGACACCCGGCCGATGCCCGTGATCATGGACGCGCCATGGATGCTGCCGTCATACATGCCCTGGGCGGCGAGCGGGGACAGCTCCAAAAACGGCGCGCCGGGATCGAGCAGGCCCGCCACCCGGTCCCGGGGCAAAAGCTTGCCCCGCGCCAGATGCTTGGCCCGCGCCCGCTCATCCCCGCCGAGAGCGGCCTCAGCCAGCTTGGCCTCAAGATCCGCCACCAGCACCGCCATGGCGGCGGCATTGGCCTTGAAGACCTCGGAACGGGGATCGATGGCGGTTTGGAGCGTGGTCATGGGGCGGGTCCAGACGTTGGGCATTTTGGGGCCCTTCTTCGCGGGCGGGGCCCCTTTTCCTCGGGAGGTTATAGCGGTCCCGGGCCGAACTTGGCCATCATTCCCGCCCCGGAACCGTGCGGACCCTGCCCGGTCAGGCGTCCACGCTCTTGAAAACCAGCGAGAAGGTCACCGGCACATCTGGCGAGATGGTGTCGAGGCCGGCCAGCTCCATGAGCTTGTTGAGGCCCTCGGTCAGGTTGAAGGCGCCCGTATTGACGATGATCGGGTCGACCGTCTCGACGGTGACGCTGTCCTCGCCGGCGCGGGTGACGAAGACCTCCGCCTCGACCGTCTCGCTCACCCCGTGCAGATCGAGGGTGGCCGCGAGGGTTTCGCGGCGGCGCTCACCGGCTTTCAGGGTCTTGAAGCTGTCCAGATCCACCTGGGCCGTGATGGTGGCCACTGGGAACTCGGCCGTTTCGAAGAAAAACTTGCGCATCCGTTCGTTGCGGATGTCGACCATGGTCTCCACGGACTCAAGGCCGATGGTGACCGTGGCCGTGCCGCTGTCTTCGATCGAGCCGCTCAGATTGGTGAAATGGTTGGGCTCGGCGATCTCGCCGGCCTTGATGGACACGAAGGAAATGCGGGAGCTGTCCGCGTCCAGCGTCCAGCTGTCGGCGACGGCGGCCTCGGTGCAGGCGAGGATCCAGGCGAGGGGCAGCATTACGGCAAAACGGAACATGGCGTTCTCCTTTGGGTCGCAGAAGGACGAGCGCACCATCGGCCAGCGCGTGGCCGCGATCAAGGTGGCCAAGGGGCGAGACATGGGCCCCATCGCCGCGCCCTGACGGGCCTGCCACGGCGCTGGACGACATGGCGGTGCTCGCGGCACACTGCGACCGCATAACGCGAGGCGCGCGGCTCACTTTGAAGCGCGGGCCCGCCGGGAACAGCGCACCTGAGGGGACGTGGAACGATGGTCAAGTGGCGCGGGCGCAGACGCAGCAGCAATGTGGAAGACCGCCGGGGCGCTGGCGGCGGCATGGCGGGCCTCTCGGGCTTGTCAGGGCGCTCGGGCCTTATCGGCCTTGCCATCCCCTTGCTCCGCTTCGTGATCGGCCGGTTCGGCATCACCGGCATCGTGGTTCTGGTGGGCGGCTATTTCGCTCTGCAGGCGGTGGGGATCGATCCCCTGATGTTGCTCCAGCAGGGGCCCCTGCCCGCCCAAACCCAGCACCGTTCCAGCACGCCGAACGGCCTTGACGATGACTCGCGCGCCTTTGTCAGTGTGATCCTGGCGGAGACCGAAGACAGTTGGGGCCGGCGCTTTGCCGCCAGCGGCCAGCGCTATGAGGCCCCGCGCCTGGTGCTGTTTTCCGGACAGACGCGCTCGGGCTGCGGCGCGGCGTCTTCGGCCATCGGCCCGTTCTATTGTCCGCTCGACAAGACGATTTATCTCGACACGACCTTTTTCGACGATCTGGCCCGGCGCTTTGGCGCACCGGGGGATTTCGCGGCCGCCTATGTGATCGCCCATGAAGTGGCGCACCATGTGCAGGAACTCTCGGGCCTGCTTGCCCGGGTGCGTGCCGCCAAGGACCGCAGCTCGAAGACACAGAGCAACGCCCTTCAGGTGCGCGTCGAGTTGCAGGCCGATTGTTACGCGGGCATCTGGGCCCATGACGCAGACCGCACCGCCAACATTTTGGAGATGGGCGACATCGAGGAAGGCCTCGAGGCCGCCTCGGCCATCGGCGATGACACCCTGCAACGCCGCTCAGGGCGCCAGGTGCAACCGGAAAGCTTCACCCACGGCTCCTCGGCCCAGCGCGTGGAGTGGTTCACCAGGGGCTACAAAACCGGCGACATTGCCCAGTGCGACACATTCGCAGAGTAATACGCTCCGGACACAGCATAATGTGAAAGACAGGGCCGCGCGCAGGGCTTGATTGACGGCGCGCGGCCCTGCATTGCGTCATCGTAAACGCTCCTTGCAAAGACGAATACCGTTCCATAACCGCCTTCACCCTTCGCGCCTTGAGCAGCGGGCCAGAAATCCAGATCAGTCTGACGCCAGCGCGCCGCCGCTTTGTTTTTGGGGCGCTCCGTGAGGCCGGCGCCGGGGCCGCTGTCGCGGTCTTAAGCGCCGTGCCGATTAATCGCCCCGTGCTTTAATTGCTCCTCGGTTCCCCCCCCAGTCCTTTGCACAGACGTCGCCCTCCGGTGCTCCAAACCGTCGGCAGATCATGCGGGCGGCCGGTCAATCCACATCGAAGCCGCTATTGACATTATACAATTGATTGTACAATTTTCTGTACAAATGACAGCACTGGACAAGGCATATCTGGACACCCACGAACTTCGCGAGGCGTTTTTCGGGAACCGCCTATCGCGTCTCGTCGACCTGATTGTTGAGCAAGGGGAAGACCTGTTTCGCAATCGCGGTTTGTCTTTGCCGTCGACCTCCGCATCGACGGTGCTCTATTTGAGCGAACATAAGAATGTTTCAGCGGCCGATGTGGCGCGCGACCTCAATCAGCCCCATCAATTGGCCACCCAGCGCGTTCAGGCTCTGCTGGAACTGGGGCTCGTGGAACGGTCAAAGGACCCCAATGATGGCCGGCGAAATGTGCTTGCACTGACAGAAAACGGCAAGCGCGAAGCCAGAAAGCTCAGGGCCTGCCTGGCCGATGCGGCGCGCGTTTATGAACAGCTGTCGGATGAAATCGGCATTGATGTTTCACAGGTCTTGCTCTCCATATCGCAAGCGCTTGCAGATGAGCCATTGCTGGCGCGTGTTGAACGCCTGAAACGCGAAAAAATCGCGACGGGATCCTAACGGGTTTCATGCGGGGATAAGTGACATGGGTAAATTTCGGTTTGGCAGCCTTGGTTTTGAGGGCTTGAATATCAGCATGCCCATGGATCGCCGATGGCCGCTGATTGTGTCGATCGTCAGCATCGTCATCGCCGCCCCATGTTTTGCCCAGCCGGCCAAATCGGACGAGCCTGGTTCAGGCAATCTGCTGACAAGATCGCAGCTCAATGCGGACCTTGATGAAATGGTGGCCTGGATCAAGAACACGCATCCGGATTTGAACCGTGTTGTATCGTCAGAAGACCTCTCAAATGCGGTTGAGCAGGTACGCCGGACCTTACCGGCGGCGGTTGATCAACGGGGAGCATGGGTGGCCTTGTCCGTTCTCAACCCCGTCTTCAATGATGCTCACACCGGCATCTCCTACCCCCGTGAGGCGTTCGATGCCCATATGGAGAACGGTGGCAAACCGTTTCCCCTTGGCGTCGATATCACCGAGGATCGGCGCTTGATCGTCAAGGCGGTCTCCGGGGCCGCCCCTGACGTTCCAGACGGTGCAGAAATCCTCTCGATTAATGGCGAGGATGTAGGGGCCATACTGACAAATCTCCTGCCGCGCATGCGCGGGGAAGGCCCGGCCCTTCACGCCTTTGTCCTTTCGCTCCGGTTTCCTGGCTTTTTCTGGACATTCTATGGTCCCCAAGATGAATACCGTCTCAGAGTTCGGGACAGAGGGGGCGAGGAACGGGACGTCACGATCACCGAGAGATTTGTTCCGAGTACGACAGCCCGTGTGCCGCAGGACCCGTTCAACTACACGTCATTGGCCCCCGGCATCGGCCATATGCGGCTTGACAGTTTCCGCATTGAGCTGAAGGATCGTTTTGCATCCTTCCTGACGGATGTGATGCCCCAGATTTTCGAGGCGGGCATCTCCGATCTTGTCATTGATATACGGAACAATGGCGGCGGCGCCCATGATGTCAGCGACCTGTTGGTGGCGCATCTGATCGACAAACCCGTCAGCTATACGTCAAACATCACCGCCCGCATTACCGAGGAAAACATTGACCAATTGCCCGGAGCGCAATTGGGGTCCATCGCCACGGTTCCCTTCCCGCAATGGATCGAACCGGTAGACGATGAGGCCCAGCGCTTCAAAGGGAATGTCTATATTCTCATCAGTCCCCGCACCTATTCGCAGGCGATCGCCTTTGCCGTGACATTGCAGGATGCGGGGTTTGCCCGCATTGCCGGTCAGGAAACGGAAGGCCCGGCCAATCAATCGGGCCAAGTACAGCGACACGCGCTTTCCAACAGCGGTCTGGAAGCTCTCGCCCCGATTTACATTCTCGTCCGTGCAAGCGGCGTTCAGGACGGGCGCGGGGTCGTGCCCGGTATCGAGTTGCCCGGTGCCGGGGAGTCCCTCGAAGCGTTGGTCAACA
>CAYYTT010000112.1:0-8836 GCA_964474635.1 uncultured Alphaproteobacteria bacterium
CCGTCCTGGGCGCCGGTTTCGCCGCGCCAGGCCACCATACGCTCCGTAGCCGTCTCATCGCGGATTTCCGACAGGCGTCCGGAATCGCCAAACAGCAGATCGTTCCCTGCGCCCCCGTCAATAACGTCGGAACCGTCTGCGCCAAAAATAAGATCATCGCCCGCCGTTCCGACAAGGCTGTCCTGGCCCGCGCCGCCGACGATGACGGCCGAACCGGCGCTGCCGGCCAGGATGGTGTCATCGCCGGAGCCGCCGTCGATGTCGAAGGCAATGTTGGCCGTCACGCCGGACAGGTCGATCAGGTCATTGCCGTCGCCGCCCACGACGATGATTTCGTCCTCAACCCGGTAAACCTGCGCATTGCGCTGCGAAATGCCCAAGGTCGGCGACCAGACCGCGACGGACGCACCGCCATCAAGGCTTCGCGCGAAGATTTGTTCGCCGAGGTCACGCAGATCGCCGTTCAGACGCTCGCCGGCCGCCTCGCCGATATTGAGCTGCAGCACACCGTCCTCAAGTTCCGTGGCGAGCTTCGGGGGGCGGAAGAAATCCGTCTCGAAGCTGAACAGGGTGATTTCAGGCGTGATCGTGAAGGTCTCGTCGATCGAGAACAGGCCGAGATCGACAACAAGGAAGGCAAACAATTCCGCGGTGATCGCCCCGGAAATATCGAAAATGGCAAGGGGCGCGATGGCGGGCGTGCCAAAGCGGATCTCATTTTCCACATTGCCGATGAGCTCGGTGACCCGCACGCGCCCGTCCTGGTCCGGATCGAACAGGTCGAAATCAACCGCCGCGAACACCCCGCCCGCCACACCGGCCCGCGCGAGGGCCAGATTAAGCTCCACCGCAGCGGAAAGCCCGCCGCCGAAGGACAGTTCCGGGCCCGCCTCATCGGCAACGAAGAAGCCATTAAAGATCTGGGCCGGATTGCGCCCACCGCCATCGATGAACTGACTGATCCCGGCACTGTCGAAACCGAAGGTGAGGCCGTCCACCCCGCCGATGGCGACATCGAACTGGCCCGTGATCGACGCACCGAGGGGGCCGAAAATAGGGAAAAACTGGCTGTAGCGGAAATCGAACAGCAAAGGTTCAAGGGAGTATTCAACCAGCGTCGCGGGCTGACCCACCAAAAGGCCGAAGGCCGCGGTCGGATCGCTCAAGATGGGGAAGGAAAAGCTGCCATTGCCCGTAAGCTGACGGGTGACATCCCGGGTCTGGTTCGGCATGCCATTGAGATCACCCGGCTGCAGGGTGCGCCCTCTCGGGATCATGTCCGCCGTGAATGCGAAATCCGGGCTCGTCAGCATGGGGCCCGTTGGCAAATCGAACGTGCCAAAGGTTATGACCACACCCTCATCCACCTCGCCCGGTGCGGGTATGGCGTTCACGAAGGTGACCAAATCGGCTACCGAGCGGACAAAGCCGAGATTGACCCGGTCTCCGGCGAAAAGCTGGGCAAGATCGACTAAGGTGACTTCGGGCCCCAGATCGGAGAGCACCGGCAGGGGCTCATTGAGGATATCCACAATGGGCTGGAACGGATCGACGATGGCCTGCACTTCGCCGAGGACCGGTCCGACCACATCGCTCAAAAAGGAGCCGAGATCGAGGGTCACCTCACGCAAATCGACCGTGGTCAGAAACTCTCCGACGAGATCGCCGATGTCCCCGTCACGAAGATCGATAAAACCGCCCTGACCCTCATCCTCACTGATCGCAATCCAACGGAAGACAAAATCGGAGGCCAGGGTCGGCAGGGCCGCATTGACGGACGAGTCGCCCACATCGGCCTCAAGCAGCAGGCTCAAATCCGCCAGCACGGCGCCTCGCACACCCGGCCGCAGGTCAATTTGCCCGAATTCGCCAAGGCTCAAACGCCGGTCGAGTTCGATGTCGACCCCGCGCTCTTCGGCCTCGGCGGCGCGGATATCCCGCTGGTTGGCCACGTTGACGGCGAAGCTCAGCACCGCCGCGGTTTCCTCATCAAACGCACCGGCAAGGTCCGGCGCCTGATCGATCAGGGCCAGGAGATCGGCGTCCTCGAACGGGTCCAGAAGATCCGCATCAATCGTGCCCTCCTCGGTGCGGGGCACGGGATCATTGCGTGTGGCCGTCAGATCCAAAATGGCGAGCCGCCCGGTCACGGCCGCTGGCAGGTCCACGAAAATGTCAAACTGCAGTTCGGGCGCAAAAACGTCCGTGTCTTCAAGGGCAGCCTCGAAATCCGGGTTGTTCTGGATGTCGATGAAGAAGCCTTCGGTGCGGCTGATGCCGAACCCGAAATCCAGGTCCCAGCCAAGGGCAAGGCCGATGGGGCCTTCCGTCTCCAGACCAAGGCCCGGAATGCCAAAATCAAGATCAAGGTCCGTCCCGATCAGTTCCGTCCTCGGCTGGCCGACCCGCACCCGCCACAGCAGGGTATCATCATCATGGATAAACTGAACGGTGTCTCCGATCAGTGCACTGAAATCCTCATCCGAAATCGTGTTTGGATCGAAATCGACCAGGGCGCGGGCGTCCTGGAGGGGATCGAGCAGAACATTCAACCCCTCAGGCCCGAGCAGATCGAACAGGATCCGCTGCATGGGGTTTTGCGCCGGGTCGACGAAGAATTGGATGCTGGTCTCCACCGCCTCACGGAACGGATCGACAAAATCGTCCCTGAAATCCTCAATGAAGGACGAAGCCTCGGAGAAACGGTCGCCAATGAGCGGGACAGGCAGACCCAGAAGCTCTCCGTCCAGAGTGTCTTGCGTCACCTCCAGGAACAGGTCCACCGCATCGATGCCGAGAAGCAGTGTGTCGAAAAAGCCCGGATCGGGGCGGATGGCCGTGAAGAGCTGCTCAAGGGCACCGATGTCGTTGGCCTCGCCGGGCTCATCAATGTCAAAGACTTCTTCGCCATTTGCGTCGAAGACCTTGAAATCGGTCGCGCTGAAGTCGAAGGCAAAATTGCCGTCGCTTAAGTCAAGCCGAATCATCTGGTCCAGGACCACCGTGCCGACAAAGAACCCTTCGGTCGGAAAGAAAATCGGCAGCTCCAGGAACAGGTCGAGGGCCACGGGCTCGCCGGGGGTGGCGGCATCGAAGAAGCTGTCCGTGACCGCATCGATCACCGTCTCGCCCATCACGACGCCATCGGCGACGCCGTCCACCCGGTCCAGCAGGGGGAAATCGAAAAGCAGGCTCGGATCATTGAGGCCGAGCGGGTCGAAACGTCCTTCACGCGCCGCCGCCGCGCCGGCGCCGAAGGCAAGGCGCCCATCACGGATAAAGGCGCCAAAGGGCCCGAGGGCCGCGCGGAAGGCAATCGCATCGGCGCCCGCATCGAAGGTCGCGGCCAGCCCCGTTCCTCCGGTCCCATCGAAGTCATCGGTGAACAAAACCACATCGCCCTGGCTGAAGGCGGCGCTTTCTTCAAGCGCAATGCCGAAATCAAGATCGACCGTGAGCGTGCCTTCCGCCCGCAGATCGAAGCCTGCCTCCAGAATGCCGTCAAGGGCGCCAAGATCAAGCTGGAGCGGCAGACGTTCGGAAAAACCCGCCAGCAACGAGATTTGTAGGCGGAGGAAATCCGAGTCCGCGGCCTCGGTCAGGCTCAAGGTCACCACGTCATCCTCAGGCGCCAGGGCAAAGGCGTCGCGGAGCAGGGCCTCCAGGTCTTGCAGCGTTGGGGCCTCCTGCCGGCGCAGAAGGTCAGTGGCGAGGGCGAAACGATCCGCCACACCGGCCAGCTCCGACAGGCTAACATTGAGGCCGGGGATTGGGTCGCCGAGGAGAGGAAAGCTCTCAAATTCGGCGAGAATGTCTTCGACCTGCTCAAGCGCACCGCCCAGATCGAGCATATCGCCCGTGTCCGGATCGTATTCGGGGGCATCGAGCAGGTCTGCGAAATCGAACCCGCCCAGGGTCGTCAGGGCATCGAAATTTCGGCGTACCACATCAAGGGGCGCGGCGCCTTGCGCCGGCACGGCCACAAGGATGTTGGCGGTACCACTGTCCTTGTCCAGAATTTCAAAAAAGGGTGTGGGGAACACATCGAGCGACAGGGCGCCGCTGCGCGTGAGCTGCGGCGCCGTGACGACGCTCGCCAAAGTGTCCGGCGCGGCGACCGCATTGGCGAGAACCGTGAAGGTGCGCCGGGCGTCCGGCTCACCCGGCACCCCATCGCCGGTCAGGTCGAGGCCCGCCGCCGTGCCTGCAATGCGCGCCTCCCCAGTGGATTGGACGGCGACGGCGATTGCGCCGTCCTCGCCATCGCCAAAGCGCCCAACGGCCGCGATGGCCCCCACCTCGCCGGTTTCAGCGGTGACCTCGCCGAGGGTCAAGAGCTCCGCACCCGATACGTCCGCCAGGAAATCATCGCGCGAAACCGCGAGGGTCACAAGTCCCAGACCCGGATCGATATCGGCAATTACATAAGGGATCCGGAGGGTCACGGGATCGGCCGAACTGCCGCCATCGCCCGGGCGGGTCACCGTCAGGGTCAGGCTTTCGCCCGGCACGCCCGGCAGATCGCCGTTAAAGCCGACCACGAGCAGCGCCCCACCGTCTTGGTTCAGATCGGCGGGGATATTGAGGTCAAGGGGCACGGAAGACCCATCGATCACGGCGACGCTGGCGATGTCGGACTGGGCGACAAAGAAGCGGTCCGCGACGGCAACTCCGGCCAGGGGTGTACCCTCGATCAGGCCGTCCGGATCCTCCGGCGCGCCGTCCTCGCCAAGGCGCGTATCCTGCGCCAGGATGCCCAGATCGAAGGCCATGGGAGAGCCATTCACGATTTCCACACGGAAGAGACCTGTCCCCACAGTCCGGTCCACAAGGATGAGGCCCGTATCCGGATCGGACTGGACGGAATCGGCGCGCGGCAGCAATCCGGCGGTCTCAAGATCGCTCGACAGGCCCGCAACGACGGCGCCGCCCGTCTGGAGGACGATTTCCTCAATGACCGCGCCCACGGTCAGCGCCCCATCCAGGGCGACGTTGAAGACCCTTCCGTCCGCGGCCGAAATGCGCAGATCGGACCGGTTCGCATCCTCCACAAAGAGCACTGGGCCGCTGCCCGTGGACTGGCGCAGATCCTCCAGGAGTGGATCGCCCTCACCGGTCACGGACACGGTGAACGCCGCGCCGTCATCGCTGCGCAACACCAATCGGTCACCGACGCTCAGCACTCGAACGGGCGGGACGCGGGCCTCGTCGATCAGTGTTTCGGCGGGGACAAAACGCATGTCGCCATCGACGTCCACCTGCGTGACGGTATCGAGAAGAGCGTCCTCATCGGCGGTGGTCAGCGTGATGCGCCCATCCTCGGCGAGGTCCACGACAATGGCCCCGGTGGGAAAGGTCTCATCGATCGCCGCCTGAAGGTCTGCACGCAGATCTTCAAGACCGATATTGTCCGCCGTTTCGGCCGGGTCGAGGGTGATTGAAGCCTCAAAGGTCTCGGGCATGTCGCCCGGGGCCGGTGTGGGCGTGAGTGCAAGACTGAAGGTCAGCGGCTCGGCAATGCGCGGCCAGGCCCGGCGCAAGCCGATCGTGAAATCATCGGCCAGATCCAGCAACGTCGTGTTCGCCGCCATATCCTCTGGTGCCAGATCGAATTGGACCGCCAGCGGCATCCCAGGATCGGCAATGGCCACCTGAACCATGATTGGCGCGCCGAACCGCCCGCGGGCGGACAGGGCATCATTATCCGCCTCAAGATCGCCCGCCGCAGCGGCGGCGATGTCGCCATCCTCGGCCAGGGTACCGAAGGCCTGCAGCGAGGCGAAGCCCAGTTCGAGCACGGCCGCGTTGCGGGCACCGGCCTCAAAGCGGGCGCCTTCAACACCGCCGGTGAAGGCAATGACGAAACGCTGCCGGGTCTCCCCATCCTGTTCCACCGTGCGGGAGGTGACCGTGGCCGCCACGGATGCGCCAAGGCCCGCTTCGGCAATGGCGGTGTTGATGGCGGTCCCGAGCGCGTCTTCCACATCGGCGCGCCGGGTGAAGAGGGCCGTGTCCTGCGCCGGCAGTGTAATTCCCTCAAGGAGCACGGGACCGTTCAGGGTCCCGGCACCCAGATCAAGGGTGAGGTCGAAACGGGCATCGGTGGACAACCGGCCGACGACGGACGACAGGGACGCCGTCGTCACGCCCGTACCCAGATCCACCTCGATCCCGAGGGCATCAAGGGCGGTGTCGGCCTCAAGGCGCGCGGTGATGTCGAGCACGCCGTCATTGTCGTCAAGGGTGCGCGGACGCCCTTCAAAGACGACATCCTCGCTGAGGTCGACACCAATGGTCAGTGTGCCGAAGCTGCCGCCCTGGACGGGAAGCTCGCTTGTGCTCGTCAGATCGGTGAAACCGTCAATGCCTTGCGCAAAGGTAACGGGAACGAGGGACACCGGCGCCGTGTCGGCAATCACGCCGGTGAAGGTGAGCAGGTTGTCGCCAGGGGCCGCGCCGGCGCCGGAATAGCGCACCAGCGGGCCGGCGGGCAGATCGCCCGTGGCGGGCGCATCCACGCCCATGGCCACCGCGAAGGCATCGCGCGCCCCGGCGGCGTCCGCGACAATCCCCAGCAAAAGATCGTTCAGCTCCTGGACGGTCTCAAAGCGCGGAACCAGCGCGCCCGTCTCGGGATCGCGGATCTCCAGGCGCGGCCGGTCATCGGCGAGCGCAGGATCCCCTTGCGGATCATCAAGGCCCGTGTCGCCATCGTCGAACAGGAAACTGTCGCGAACTGCATCGGCAAGGTCGGTGGCTTCGGTAAAGGCCTCCTCGCCAAAGGGCAGCACGGCCCCTGCCCCGGTGGACATGTCCACCGCATCCGGACCATCATCGAAGGCCCCATAGACCGGGCTGTCGCCAAGCGCCCCCAAGGTGGCGGCGAACTGATTGATCTGCCCCAGGAGGTCCGACACCGTGATCCGATTGAAGTTTTCAAGGTCCGCGCTCGTCTCGCCAAGATCAAGGGCAACGCGGCGCCCATCGGGCACGATCAGGCCGGTCGAGGGCATCCGCCCCGCATCGAAGGGATCGGCGGTCTCGCCAGGGGCCAGGGCGCCCGCACGCACCGAAAACACGGTCGTGTCACCCGGTGCGGAAACCAGGAAAGAGCCGTCTGAGAGCGCCTGCTCCTCAAAATCGATCAGGGCGGAAAACGTGCTGTCGGCGGTGCTCTGCGCGGGCGCAATGGGACTGTCCGCCCCCGTCAAATCACCGATCGTCAGGCCACTGGAAAGTGCCAGGCCTCGGCCAATGGAAACGGTACGGCCCTCCTGGCCGGCAAGATGGATGGCCTCGCCGCCATCGACCGCAACGGCGCTTGCGACCACCAGCGGGGCAGGCCCCTCGGTCGTCTGCCGCGTCAGGCCCGCCTCTAAAAGCGCCGCGTTCAGTGCCGCCGCCACGCTTTGCGCCGTCACCGCCTGCCCATCGGCGATCATCACCGAGACACTCGTGGGCACCTCGCCGTCCAGCCCCACCAGCAGGCTTGCCTGGAATGGACCGGTCGACGGCGTAAAGGCCGTGCCGGTTACGGAGCCCGCCGGACTAGCAAAACCGTCATCGGCCAGACCAAAGGCCGCCGCATTCGTTTGCGCAACGCGCAGGACAAGGGGATCGGCGGTGGTATCGACCGCGACGAGGCCGGCCAAACCGGCCGCATCCACCGCCGCCTGAAGATCGGCCTGCACGGAGCCGACGCCGGTGTCCGTTGAGGCCAGCGTGACCCGTAGGGGCTGCGCGCCGCCAAGGGTGAGATCGAAAAAGGCACCATCTTTAAGCTGGTCCGGTGCCGGACGATCCGCGATAAGGGTTCCGCCGTTGTTTTGAACGCTTGGGACCGAAAAACCCAAACTCTCCGCAGTCGACGCACCCTGGGCGGTATCGGCCGTAAGACCCGCCGTCAGGGCGAGCGCTGCGCCCGGCGCGACCGTGACGC
This sequence comes from uncultured Alphaproteobacteria bacterium, assembly GCA_964474635.1. Classification (GTDB taxonomy): domain Bacteria; phylum Pseudomonadota; class Alphaproteobacteria; order JAJFIK01; family JAJFIK01; genus CAYUYV01. The sequence continues at coordinate 7,940 of CAYYTT010000112.1, forward strand.
CGAGCAGGCCCAAACGCACGGTCTCGGGCAGATCTTCGGGGTCGGCCTGCGCGCGCGCGGTCGCCGCGATGGGCGTGTCACCATTGAGGCGCACAAAGAATTGCTCCTCCGGCGCCACATCGGCCGCATCCGACAGGCCGAAGGTCAGATCCAGGGTCAGCGTCGTGGTCACCGGCAGAGGCGAGGTGGACAGGTCCAGCCCGATGGGGTCGGCCTGTGTGCCCAAATCCGTCGCCAAGGTCCGGGTGACATCGAGGGTCAGGGAAACGCGGAAACCCTGGGCCACGCCCGGCTCATCAAGGGCGCCGGCATTGCTGAAGCGGACCTCCAGGGTATCCTCGCCCGGGCTTACCCCACCGGGCAGCAACGGATTGCCCAGCGTGCCGTCTGTCTCACCCGCCTGCAGGGCAATCAAAAGCCCGGGAAAGCTCGCCCGCAGCATTTCGCCCACATCGACAAGCCCGTCCCGGATACCGTCCCCCAGGGTGCCGTCCGACATCGCAAGGGCCGCCTCAAGGGCAATCGTCTCGGCCGAGACAGTCGTGCCGTCGGCGGCGCCCGCGATCCCGTCCCGGTTTTGATCGACGGGAATTGACAGGAGATCGGCAAGGTCCGGAGCAACCTGTTCCAGGTCACCGAAATCAGCCGGCTCCTGATTAAGGGTGTAAATTTCTCCACCGCGCCCTGTTTCCGTGTCGGCCAGAAGCGGAAGGGGTGTCTGGAACAGGGCCTCGGATGCCGCATAGGCCCGCAAGGCATCGGCGAAGACGACCAGTCCGTCATCAAGATCGGCGAGCGTGTCCGGCAGGGCATCTGCATCAAAGGCAAACGCAAACTCCGCCGACAGAAAACCGTAAGAGCGCGTCGTGGACCGGCCATGCCCCTCCACAGGCGCAT
>CAYYTT010000112.1:8936-13585 GCA_964474635.1 uncultured Alphaproteobacteria bacterium
GGCGGGCCCAAATCCCTGGGCGGGCCCAAATCCCTGGGCGGGCAATGGCCCTGTCACAGCCCAGGCGCTCAACCGTCCCGATGGACGATCATCCGCCCCGTCGCCGTGGCCACCCGGCCGCATCCGGGTTTGCTTGCTCGCCATGATCCGCTCCCGCTGTGATGGATGGGCGCTGGAGCGCCTTCCGGTGCCCGCGCACGACTCCTCCACCGTTGTGTTTGAGACGACTCTTTCACCCGTAAAGCGGCATGGGGAGTGAAATTTCGGAACCGCGCATTACAAGACAGACAGATCCATGCAATGGCTTGAGCCCTGGTGCGGCCGTTCAGCCTGGCGCCCGGTATGGTGGCTGGCGCGGGGCATGCGGATGGCGTTCGGTCGGCGGCGGGCTTGCGGCCCAGGCCGGGGCGGCAACACCGCATCGGCCGATCCCCGCGCATCTACAGACACAAGAGGACACGAGGATGACGGGGATTTCGGCGGCGCTGGTAACCGTGTTTTTGACCATCGCACTCGGGGCTGCCTTGCGCCGCTACGCGTTCCAGAACGAGGACGCCTGGCGCGTCATTGACCGTCTGAATTACTTCGTGTTTTTCCCCTCTCTGCTGTTCACCGTGCTTGCCGGATCGGACCTTTCTGCGGTGGCCATTGGCCCCGTGGCCATGGCGGCCCTGTCCGGCCTTGCCATTGCAACCGCTCTGGTTTTGGGCCTGCAGGCCGTTTTGAAGGTGCCAGGACCGCAATTTGCCAGCCTGTTTCAGGGTGCCCTGCGCTGGAACGGTTTCGTGGCGCTCGCCGCCGTGGCGGGTGTCGTGCCCGAGGGCGGCCTGCCGGTGGTCGCCATCGTAGTGGCGGTGCTGGTCCCGATCCTGAACATCCTGTCGGTTGTCGTGCTCTCGCGCAGCAGTGCCAACGGGCCCACGCCGCTGGCCCGCCTGCCTGGCACCCTTGCGCGCAATCCGCTGATCATTGCCTGCCTGTCGGGCATGCTCCTCAACAGGCAGGGGCTGCTCCTCGACAGTCCCCTTGGCGCGACGCTCGAGACCCTTGGCCGCGCCGCCACGCCGCTTGGCCTCATTGGCGTTGGGGCCGGCCTTAATCTTGCTGCCTTACGGGGACGCACCGGTCTCATCGCCACGGCGACCGTGTTCAAACTGATCGCGATGCCGTTCCTGTTTGCGGCCATGGCGGACGTTTTCGGGCTGGAGGGGGCGGAGCGGACCGTGGTCATTATTTGCGGCACCGTACCTGGAGCCACCTCATCCTATGTGCTGGCGCGCCAACTTGGGGGGGACGCAACCTTGATGGCCGGCATGGTGACGGCTTCGACCCTGGCGGCGCTCATCACAATGCCGGCTTTATTGTGGCTTTTAACGTAAGGTGCGCTCACGCGCCCACGCCGTGGCCCAGACCAATGCGCCCAAGACAGATCCGGGATGTGTCCGCCCCATGACAGATTTGATCACACGCCCCCTTGAAGCCCTGCAGCAGACCGATCCGGTGGCCCCCTTCGAGGTCGAGCCAGCGCCAAGAGAGCAGCGGCATCGTCACCTGCTGGGCATCCAGGACATGTCCCCGGCCCTCGTCACGGCCTTGCTCGACCTCGCCGACACCTATGTGGAGTTCAACCGCGGCGCGGCAAAGAAGCGGTCCTCCTTGCGCGGGCGCACGCAGATCAACCTGTTCTTTGAGCCCTCCACCCGAACCCAGAGCTCCTTCGAACTCGCCGGCAAGCGCCTGGGCGCGGATGTGATGAACATGGCCGTCTCTGCCTCGGCCGTCTCCAAGGGCGAGACGCTGCTCGATACGGCAACCACCCTCAACGCCATGCGGCCAGACATCATCGTGGTGCGCCACGCCATGTCGGGCGCGGTGGATTTGCTGGCGCGCAAGGTGGACTGCGCCGTCATCAACGCGGGCGACGGCTCCAATGAACACCCGACCCAGGCCCTGCTCGATGCCCTGGCGATCCGCCGCCGGCTTGGGCGACTGGAGGGTCTCACGGTTGCCATCTGCGGGGACGTCATGCACAGCCGGGTCGCCCGCTCGAACATCTATCTGCTGAACATGATGGGCGCGCGGGTGCGGGTCATCGCGCCTGAAACCCTACTGCCGCCCCAGGCCGAGCGTCTTGGCGTCGAGGTTTACACCTCCATGGCCGAGGGGCTCCAGGACTGCGATATCGTCATGATGCTGCGCGTCCAGTTCGAGCGCATGACGGGTGCCTTCATACCGTCCGTACGCGAGTATTTCCGCTTTTTCGGACTCGATGACGCCAAATTGCGCGCCGCCAAGCCAAATGTTCTCATCATGCATCCCGGGCCCATGAACCGAGGCATCGAGATCGACAGCCTGGTTGCCGACGACCCTCAGCGCAGCCTCATCGCCTATCAGGTGGAACTGGGCGTGGCGGTGCGCATGGCGGTGCTGGAGTCCCTCGGCGGCCTTGCCCAAGACGACGCGGAGGCCAGCCGATGAGCCCGTCGCGCCCGATCCTGTTCGACAATGCCCGCATCATCGACCCCGAAAGCGGCTATGACGGCCCCGGTGCCCTTTTGGTCCGGGAGGGACGCATCGCCGGCTGGTCGAGCGGCGGCTTGCCCGGCGTGCCGGCCGATGTGGAATGGGTCGATTGCCGGGGCCACGCCCTGGCCCCGGGCCTCATCGATATGCGCGTCTTCACCGGAGAGCCGGGGGCGGAGCAAAAAGAAACACTGGCCTCGGCCAGCGACGCGGCGGCGGCGGGCGGCGTGACCACCATGATCGTCATGCCCCGGACCGATCCGGTGATTGACGATGCCTCGCTGGTCGATTTCGTGCTGCGCCGGGCGCGGGACACGGCCCGGGTGCGGGTGCGGCCCATGGCGGCGCTGACCCGCGGGCTGAAGGGCCAGGACATGACGGAAATGGGCCTCCTCGCCGAGGCGGGCGCGGTGGGCCTGACGGATGCGGGAAGCTCGGTGGCCAACGCCCAAGTGTTCCGGCGCTGTCTCGCCTACGCCAAGACCTTCGGCACCCTGATTATGCACGACGCCCTGGAGCCAAGCCTGACCAAGGGCGCCGTCATGCATGAGGGCGAGTTGTCCACCCGCCTTGGCCTTGCCGGCATGCCGGATATGGCCGAAACCATCATGGTCGACCGGGACATCCGCCTGCTTGAACAGATGAACACGGACCGCGCGCCCATGCGCTATCACCTGGCGCAAATTTCAAGCGCGCGCGCCGTGGAGGCCCTGCGCGCCGCGCGGCGCAAGGGCATCGGCATGACCTGCGGTGTGGCCGCCCATCACCTGGCGCTCAACGAACTCGACATCGCCAATTACCGAACGTTCTTCAAGGTTTTGCCGCCCTTGCGCCGCGAAGACGACCGCCAGGCCCTGATCGAGGCCCTGGCCGAAGGCCTGATTGACGTCATCGTCTCCAGCCACGAGCCCCAACCGCCCGAGGACAAGCGCCTGCCCTTCGGCGAGGCCGCCTTCGGCGCCGTGGGCCTTGAGACCCTGCTGCCGGCCGCCCTGGAGATCTATCACAATGGGCGGATGAGCCTGCCGGCTCTGATCGCCACCATGACCCTCAATCCGGCCCGCATCCTGGGGCTTAAGGCGGGCCGCCTGACCACAGGGGCGCCGGCCGATCTTGTGCTGTTCGACCCGGACGCGCCCTTCGTTCTGGAGGCGGATGACTTGCGCTCACGCTCACGCAACACACCCTTTGACGGGCGCCGATTCCAGGGCAAAATTCTGCGCACCCTGATGGACGGCCAGACGGTGTTTTCGGCGTGATGTCACCCCTTGCCCGCTTTTGCGAGCATGGCGCCCATTTCGGCGTGGACTTTCTGGATGGCCTGCAGGGGGCGGACCATGACCTTGAAGTCGACGATGAGGCCGTTTTCGTCCCACTGGATCATGTCGACGCCGTTCACATAGAGCATGCGGTCGCCGTCGGCCATTTCGGTCTCGAACTCCACCACGGCCATGGTGCCGCAATCGAAAATCCGCACATAGCGGAAGGCGTCCTCGTTGAGCGTGACGCCGGCCGCCATCAGATAGGCCATCACGATGGGCTTGCCTCGTTGGGGGGAATGGACCACCGGGCTCCAGAAGACGGCGTCTTCGTGGAGCTGGGCGCTCAGCCCCTCGGGCCCCTGGCCGGCCAGGATCCAGTCGAACCAACGTTGGAGATTGGGGCTGTAGCCCGTCAGATGCTCTGCCTTGTGCTGGGCCATGGCCCCCTCCTCCCGTGGGTTGTGGTTATGGTTCAGTCCTGAAACTTGGCGTCGCGTTTCTCCAGCGCGGCCATGACCGACTCAACCTGGTTGGGCCGGCCCATGAGTTTGTCCTGCTCGCGCGATTCCAAAAGAAGCCCGATGGCCGGATCGGAGACCCGCGAGACCGTCAGCAGATGCTTGGCGCTGCGGATCGCGTCCGGGCTCTTGGCGGCAATATCCCGGGCGGTCTCAAGGGCCGCCGCATAGGGGTCCTCGCAGATGCGGGTCACGAACCCGAAAATCAGCGCTTCCTCGGCCGGGAAAATCCGCCCCGTATAGGTGAGCTCGCGCACGATGTCGTCGCGGGCCAGGTGGCGCATGATCTGGGTGCCGCCCATATCGGGCACCAGACCCCATTTGATTTCCATGATGGAAAAACGCG
>CAYYTT010000113.1:0-13048 GCA_964474635.1 uncultured Alphaproteobacteria bacterium
CGCGCGCCAAGTGCAGCGTGCCGGTGCGCGCCGCGCCCTCGCTCGCCTCCAGCTCAAGCCTCAGAGCACGGCTCACGGATCGCTCCGGGTCAGGAGAGAACTGTCCCCATAGGAATAAAACCGGTAACGCTGCTCCACGGCATGGGCATAGGCCGCCTTCATGGTCTCAAGACCGCTGAAAGCCGACACAAGCATGAACAAAGTTGAGCGCGGCAGGTGGAAATTGGTCATCAAAAGGTCCGGGACCTTAAAGCGATAACCGGGCGTGATGAATATATCGGTCTCGCCTTCGAAGGGGGCGAGGGTGCCGTCCTCGCGCGCGGCGCTTTCAACGAGGCGCAGGCTCGTGGTGCCAACGCATAAAATACGGTTGCCGGCGGCCTTGGCTTCGTTGACGAGGTCGGCCGTCTCCGGCGTCACCTGCCCCCATTCGGAATGCATGGTGTGGGCCGCCGTGTCGTCCGCCTTGACAGGCAGGAAGGTGCCCGCCCCCACATGGAGCGTCACGCGGGTGCGTTTGACGCCGACCGCGTCGAGACGGTCCAAAAGCGCACGGGTGAAATGCAGACCCGCCGTTGGCGCGGCGACCGAGCCCTGGCGAAAGCCATAGACAGTCTGATAATCCTCCGCGTCCCGCTCATCGACGGGCCGGCGTTTGGCGATATAGGGGGGCAGGGGTGTGGTGCCCGCGCGGTCGACGGCCTCATCGAGCACATGGCCGTCCTCGTCAAAGGCGAGCAGCACATCGCCCTCGTCGGTTTTTTCCTTCACCTGGGCGCCGAGGCCGCCGCCGAAGGTCAAGCGGTCGCCGGCTTGAAGTTTTTTGCCGGGGCGGGCAAAGGCGCGCCAGACATTCAGTCCAAGGCGCTTGTGCAGGGTGATGTCGATCTTCGGCCCGCCAAGGGTGGGCTGAGCGCCCAGGGGGCCGGCGCCAGCCTCTCCCGGCCGGGGGCCCCGCAGGCCCGTCATTTGCGCGTTCAAAACCCGGGTGTCATTGACGATCATCACGTCGCCGGGGCGCAGCAGATCCACAAGATCGGTCACCGTGCGGTCGCCAAGGCGCGGAGCATTGCCGCCAAGGCCAGGCTCCACGGTCATCAGACGCGCGCTGTCGCGCGGCACGGCCGGGCGCAGTGCAATCAGGTCTTCAGGGAGTTCGAAATCGAAGGCATCGACCTTCATGGGCCTATCATCCGTTCACACGCACCCTACAGACAGGCAGGGCCCGGACAGTGTGCCCGGGCCCTTCGTGTTGTCCACCGTCACCTGCGCCGATCAGCCGGCCACATCGGCGGCGATGCGCATAGAGACGATCTTGTCCGGATTGTCCACCGGCTCGCCGCGCTTGATCCGGTCCACATTCTCCATGCCGTCGACGACTTCGCCCCAGACCGTGTACTGACCGTCAAGGAAACCGGCATCGTCAAAGCAGATGAAGAACTGGCTGTCGGCGGAGTCCTTGGACTGGGCGCGGGCCATGGAGACGGTGCCGCGCTTGTGGGGCGCGTCGGAGAATTCAGCGCTCAGCTTCTGGCCCGAGCCGCCCGTGCCGGTGCCCGTCGGGTCTCCGGTCTGGGCCATGAAGCCGTCGATCACGCGGTGAAACACGATGCCGTCATAAAAGCCATCACGCGCCAGGGACTTGATCCGGTCCACATGGTTCTTGGCCAGGTCGGGACGGGTCTTAATCGTCACACGGCCCCATTCCAGGTCCAGATAAATGACGTCCTCAAGGTTGGTGTCGCTCATGGGGGCCTCCTTTCAGGGGCTTTGGGGAGCTTTGGCAGGCCGGCCGGGCAAGGCGAAAAGGGCTTACCGGCCGGTGTCGGTCGGTGCCGCGTCAAGGACGGAGGGGTCCACGAGCACCGGTGAGATGATGTCCAGGTCGTCGGGAATTTCGACGACGGCGGACATGGCTTTGATGTCTGCGTCCGACATGCCCATGGCGCGCAGAACGTCCGAGAGCACGGCGGCCCGCAGCATCAGATCGGGCACCAGGGGCGGTTGGCCCACGGCGACCTGATCCACCGATTCCATGCCGAAAATCACCTTTCCGAAGGCGGTGTATTGCCCATCGAGGTGCGGCGCGGCGGCGAACATGATGAAAAACTGGCTGTTGGCGCTGTCGGGATCGCTGGCCCGGGCCATGGAAACCGTGCCGCGCGTATGGGACACATTGTTGAATTCGGCCTTGAGATCCGGCAAGGGCGAGCCGCCCCGACCCGTGCCGGTGGGATCACCGGTCTGGGCCATGAAGCCTTCGATCACCCGGTGAAAGGCATGCCCATTGTAAAAGCCGCGCCGGGCGAGGGTTTTCACCCGCTCCACATGGCGCGGTGCCTTGTCCGGATAAAGCTCGATGATCACGGGGCCGGTGCGCAGGTCGAGCAGCAGGGCATTGTCGGGATTGAGACCCGGGGGCAGCTGGATCTGCGGTTGCCCGCCCTGGGCCAGGGCAGGGCTTGAGCCCAAGCCGGCGCACAGCGCGAGCACGGCCAGCATCTGCGGGCCAAACGCAAAAACCGCCACGCGGCGGGTCACCAACCGCCAGATCGCTCCTGTCATGCCCGACGGGCCTCCTCTTCCGCGAATTTTCGGTTCAGTTCCTGGGCGACGGCCGGCGAGGTGAACTGGGTCACGTCGCCGCCGAGCCGGGCAATTTCCTTCACAAGGCGCGAGGCCACGGCCTGATGCGCCGGATCGGCCATGAGGAACACTGTCTCCACATTGGGATTCAGCTTTTGATTCATGGCGACCATTTGAAACTCGTATTCGAAGTCCGACACGGCGCGCAGGCCCCGCACGATGGTGCTCGCGCCGATTTGTTCGGCAAAGGTCATCAACAGCGAATCGAACGGGACCACGGCGATTGTCGCCGTTTCCAGGGTCACGAACCGCAACGCTTCGCGGCGGACCATATCAACCCTTTGCTCCAGGCTGAACAGGGGCCCCTTGCCGCGATTGATGGCCACGCCGATCACCAGGTGATCGACGAGCTTCACCGCCCGTTTGATAATGTCCAGATGCCCGTTCGTGACAGGATCGAAGGTTCCAGGATACAAGCCGACCCGCGCCATGGTGCCATGCTCCTTCTTCGCGTTCCTCAGGTCCCCGATGGCCCCCTTCGGTGACGCGACCACCGGCAGGCACCGAACGCAATAGCTGTCGCCGCTTGGATGGCTGAACCTGCGGCTTGTTTTCTTACGTCACCATCATTTCGAGCCCGGCGCCAGGGGGCACCGCCAGGGGCGGGCCACCGGGCGCCTGAAAATTCGGAGTAGATCCATGGCCAATCCCGCCTCCGCCGCCGTCCTGCCGCCACCGGGCGCCCCGGATATCGAGATCGCGCGGGCGGCCACACCCCGGCCCATTCTGGGCCTGGCGCGCGATGCCCTGGGCCTTGAGCCGGGCGCCCTGATCCCCTTTGGCCATCACAAGGCCAAGCTGTCCCACGAGGCGCTGGCCGCCTTTAAGGCGGAACCGGGCAGGACGGGCAAGCTTGTGCTTGTCACCGCCATGACGCCGACGCCGGCGGGTGAAGGCAAGACCACGACGAGTGTCGGGCTTGCCGACGGCCTGAACCATATCGGCGTGCGGGCCATGGTGTGCCTGCGCGAGCCCTCGCTCGGCCCGTGCTTCGGCATGAAGGGAGGGGCGGCTGGCGGTGGCCGGGCGCAGGTCATTCCGATGGAGGATATCAACCTACACTTCAACGGGGACTTTCACGCCATCACGGCCGCGCACAATCTGCTCGCGGCGATGCTCGACAACCATCTGCACTGGGGCAACGCGCTCGACATCGACCCGCGCCGGGTGACCTGGAAGCGGGTAATGGACATGAACGACCGGGCCTTGCGCGCCGTCGTGGCGGGCCTTGGGGGCCCGGCCCACGGCGTGCCGCGCGAGGACGGCTTTGATATTACGGTCGCCTCGGAGGTCATGGCGATCTTGTGCCTTGCGGAGGATCTTGCCGACCTTCAGGACCGGCTGGGGCGCATGATCGTGGCGCGCAGGCGGGACAAGTCGCCCGTGACAGCCAAGGATCTGGGGGCCGACGGCGCCATGGCGGTGCTGTTGAAAGACGCGCTCCAGCCCAATCTGGTCCAAAGCATCGACCGCAACCCGGCCTTCATCCATGGCGGGCCCTTCGCCAACATAGCCCATGGCTGCAATTCGGTCGTGGCGACCCGCGCGGCCCTGGGTTTGAGCGATGTGGTGGTCACGGAGGCGGGCTTCGGCGCTGATTTGGGTGCGGAGAAATTTCTCAACATCAAATGCCGCCAGTCCGGACTGCGCCCCGATGCCGTCGTCCTGGTGTGCACGGTCCGGGCCCTGAAGATGCAGGGCGGCGTCGCCAAACCCGATCTGAGCGCGGCGAACCCCAAGGCCGTGCGCGACGGCGCGGCGAATCTTGCCCGGCACATCGCGAATCTGGGGCGCTTTGGCCTCAAGCCCGTGGTGGCGATCAACCATTTTTCCGGCGACACGGATGATGAACTTGCCGTCGTGCAGGAAATCTGCGCGGAGGCGGGCGTTCGGGCCGTGCTCGCGCGCCATTGGGCGCAAGGCGGGGCCGGGGCCGCCGATCTTGCCCGCGCGGTCATGGAGCAGATGAAACAGGGCAGTCCGGAGGTCACACTTCTCTATCCGGATGACATGCCGCTCCAGGACAAGATCCGCACCGTGGCCCGTGAGATTTACGGGGCCTCGGACATTGCCGTCGCCGATGCGGCCGCGCGCGCCCTGGGCGAGTTCGAGGACATGGGCTTTGGCCATCTGCCCGTGTGCATCGCCAAAACCCAGTACAGCTTTTCCGCCGACGCGGGCCGCCTCGGCGCGCCCGAGGGGCATGTCCTGCCCGTGCGCGAGGCCCGTCTGTCGGCCGGCGCGGGCTTCGTCGTTGCCGTGTGCGGGGATATCATGACCATGCCCGGCCTGCCGCGTCAGCCGGCGGCGCTCGGCATCGGTCTTGATGCGGATGGGCAGATCGTCGGCTTGTCGTAACCGTCACAGGAGAACCAACACCATGCGCAGTCTTGCCCTCACGCTCGCTGTCCTCGCCTGCGGCGCGGCCCACGCCCAGACCGGTCTTCCCCAAGCCTTTTCCAAAGGGCCGCTGATCAAGGACTTCGGTCCCGTCGCCCTGATCGACGGGGTGGAGGCCTTGCCCAAGGACACGGTTTTCAAGGTGAGTTTTGATGTGACTGAAGGGTCCGACCCCGGCGCCCTGAACCGGCAACTTGTCACGGCGGCCCGGTTCCTCAACATGCACGCGGCGGCGGGCGTTGCGCCTGAAAACATGACGCTCGCCCTTGTGCTGCACAGCAAGGCAATTTTCGATGTGCTGAACGCGCCCGCCTATAAGGCCAAAAAGGAGGGAGCGGACAATCCGAATGCGGCGCTCCTCAAGGTGTTGTTCGAACACGGCGTTGAGGTGATCGTCTGTGGTCAGAGCGCCGCCTCGCGCGGCGTCAAGAAAGAGGAGCTTCTGCCCGGCGTGCGCCTCGCCGTCTCCGCCATGACCGCCCACGCCCTGCTGCAACAGGACGGCTACACCCTGAACCCGTTTTGACGGGGCCAAACGCAGGGGACCCATGGCAGGTGGTCCATGGCCGGTGACCGCATGGCGCGCGCCCTGATGTTTCAGGGGACCGGATCGGACGTGGGCAAGTCCGTCATCGTGGCCGGCCTGTGCCGGGCGGCGCGCCGCCGGGGCCTGTCGGTCGCGCCGTTCAAGCCCCAGAACATGTCCAACAATGCCGCCGCCTGTCCGGGCGGCGGGGAAATCGGCCGGGCCCAGGCGCTGCAAGCCCTGGCCTGCGGGCTCGAGCCACGAACCGATTTCAATCCCGTGCTGCTCAAACCCCAAAGTGACCGGACGTCCCAGATCGTGGTCCAGGGCCGGGTCCGGGACGTGCTCCAGGCCAGCGATTTTCGCACCCGGCGGGCCCAGCTGATGGACGCGGTGATGGACAGTTTCACCCGTTTGTCGGGTGCCTTCGATCTGGTGCTGGTAGAGGGGGCCGGCAGCCCGGCGGAGGTCAATCTGCGCGCCGGAGACATCGCCAATATGGGCTTTGCGCGCCGGGCGGGCGTGCCCGTGGCGCTGATCGGCGACATCGACAAAGGCGGCGTCATCGCGTCGCTGGTGGGGACCAGGACGGTTATCGAACCGGCGGACGCGGCGCATATCATCGGGTTTCTCGTCAACAAGTTTCGCGGCGATCCGGCCCTGTTCGAGGATGGCGCCAGGTTCATTTCCGAGCGCACGAACTGGCCCTGTTTCGGCATAGTGCCCTGGCTTGAGGCCGTGTCCCGTCTGCCGGCGGAGGATGCGGCGAGCCTGGAGGGCCCCTTGGGCGTTGCGCGCAGGCAAGGGCCCTTGCGCATAGCTGCGCCCATGCTCTCGCGCATCGCGAATTTCGATGATGCCGACCCCTTGCGGCTGGAGCCGTCCGTGGACTTCCGGTTCATCCCGCCCGGGCAGCCGATTCCAAGGGACACGGACATCATCCTCCTGTTCGGGACGAAATCGACCCTAGGTGACCTGGAGTTCCTCCGGGCGCACGGCTGGGACCACGATATCTATGCCCATGTGCGCACCGGCGGCCGGATCCTTGGCCTGTGCGGCGGGTTTCAGATGTTGGGGCGCACGCTGAGCGACCCTGGGGGCCATGACGGAGCGCCAGGGACGGTAGACGGGCTTGGCCTCTTGGCCTGCGATACCGTCATGAGTGCCGATAAGACCGTTCGTCCTGTGACGGGCGTGTGTGCCGTGTCCGGGGCCGCCCTCACCGGATATGAAATCCACACGGGGCGCACGGCGGGGCCGGACCTTGCCTCGCCCATGCTGAGCCTGCCCCATCGGCCCGACGGAGCGCGCAGTGCCGATGGGCGTATTGAAGGAACCTATGTCCACGGACTGTTTTCCAGCGACGCCTATCGGCGCGCCTGGCTGGCGCGCGCTGGGGCGGGCACGTCCGGTTTAAACTATGCCGCGGTGGTGGAGCAGGCGCTTGATGACCTGGCCGATGGTCTTGAGGCTGCCCTCAATACCGACGCCCTGTTTGGGGTTGCGCGCCCGCCGGGGTGGAGCCCATCCGTGCCATGACGGAAGGCTCCCTCTTCACCCATGATGCCTTTGCGGCCTGCGGTTTGGTCATGGTCATTGGCCTGGCCATCGAGGCGCTATTTGGCTGGCCCGCGTGGTTGTTTCGGATTGTCCGCCATCCCGTGGTTTGGCTCGGCGCCCTCATCAGCGCTCTGGAGCGCCGTTTGAACCAGGATAGGTTCAGTCACGGTGTGCGCTACGGCCTTGGCGCCGCGACCAGTGTGATCGTCATTACACTGCCGACCGCTATGGTGGCTCTGCTCCTGCCGGCCGTCCCGCAGACCTGGCCCATGCTTGCCCTTCAAGGCGTGCTCGCGGCGAGCCTGTTCGCCGGGCGCAGTCTCTATGTGCATGTTGCCGCCGTCGCCAGGCCCCTGGCGGCGGATGACCTTGCGGGCGCCCGTCATGCGGTATCCCAGATCGTGGGCCGGGATCCGCAGACGCTTGATGCGGCCGGGGTTGCCCGGGCGGGCCTCGAAAGTCTCGCCGAGAATGCCTCGGACGGGGTCGTGGCGCCGCTGGTCTGGGGTGTTCTCTTCGGGCTGCCGGGGCTTGTGGCTTACAAGGCGATCAACACGCTCGATTCCATGATCGGCCATCGCAACGATCGGTTTGCCGCCTTTGGCGGGTTTGCCGCCCGTTTGGATGATGGTGCTAACCTTGGTCCTGCGCGTCTCACTGGCGCTGCGTTTGCGCTGGTCTCGGGCACGGCGGCGGCTTGGCGGATCATGGTGCGCGATGCTCCGGCCCACCGCTCGCCGAATGCGGGGTGGCCGGAGGCGGCCATGGCGGGCGCCCTGAATGTGCGGCTTTCCGGCCCGCGCCAGTATGGTGGTCATGCCACGGCTGATCCATGGCTCAATGGGCAAGCCAGGGATCCGCAGGCGGAGGATTTGGCCCGAGGGCTCAAGCTCTATGCCCGGGCCATGGGTTTTGTCGCGGTCCTGGCCCTGTTGCCAGCGGTTTTACGGGGAGGGCTCGGCGGATGACCGGCCGGACACTGGATTTGGATTTGATCCATGGCGGGGCCCTGGATCACATGCAGAGCCGCTTTCCGGGGGCTCCCAAACCCTGGGTGGACCTGTCCACCGGGATCAACCCTTGGCCTTACCCGCGCGGCCGTCTGGAGGAGGAGGTTTTTACCCATCTGCCGACCCGGGACGCCTTTGAGGCGTGCCGGGGCGCCATGGCGGGGGCTTTCGGCGCGCCCATGGAGGCGCTTTTGCCCATTCCGGGCAGTGAGCTGATCATCCGCCTGCTCCCGCTTTTGCTCAAGGGACCAGCCGACCGGCCCCAGGTCACGATTGCCTGGCCGACCTATGGCGACCATCGCCAGGCCTGGACGGCCGCCGGGGCCCGTCTTGAAGAACCACGCGATCCGGTCAGCCGGGCTGGGCATTGCGATGTGGTGGTGGTCTGCAACCCCAACAATCCGGATGGGCGCACCTGGCCGCGCGAGAGGCTGGAGATTGTCCGGGCGGATCTGGCCCGCCGTGGCGGCTGGTTGATTGTCGATGAAGCCTACGCCGATCTTGATCCAGCCCTGTCCATGGCGCCGCTCGGCGGCCGGGAGGGGCTTATCGTTCTGCGCTCGTTTGGCAAGTTTTTCGGCCTTGCGGGCGTTCGCCTGGGGGCCCTGATTGCCCCGCCGGATGTGCTCGGCGCGGCGGCCCAGGTTCTGGGACAATGGTCCGTGTCCGGTCCGGCCCTTGCCCTTGGCGCCCGCGCCTATCAAGACACGGCCTGGCAGGAGGGGACCCGGCGCCGGCTCACGGAGACGGCCGGACACCTTGACACGGTTCTGGCTGGGGCAGGCCTGAGCGTTGAGGGCGGAACATCCCTGTTCCGCTTCGTCCAGTGTCCGGACGCTGACGGCCTGTGGCAGACCTTAGCGCAAAACGGCATTTATGGGCGCCGTTTCCCGTGGAGCCGGACCCATCTGCGGCTGGGCCTGCCTGCGTCCCAAACGGCGCTGGAGCGCCTTGCCCAGGCGCTCGGGGCCACGCCCTAAACCATCACGGTCGCGCTCAGCAGGTCATCCTGGCGCGATGAGCCGCCGACAAACACCGTATGCGCCCCTTTCTCCAGCGACCACTCCGCCGTGGCCGGGTCGTACCAGGTCAGGTCCGCGAGGGGAACGCGAAACTGGAGTGTTCGGGTCTGGCCCGGCTCCAGGCTCACCCGCTCAAAGCCCCGCAGCACTTTCCGGGGCCGGGAGGCGGCGCGTCCTGGGAACCCAACATAAAGCTGGACGATCTCCGTCCCCGTCCTATCGCCCGTGTTCCCCACGCTCACCTCTATGGCAAGGGCCTCACCCCGGCGCATGGCTTTGAAAGCGCGGTAGGTAAAGTGGGTGTAACTGAGGCCAAAGCCAAAGGGGAAGGCGACCGCTTTGCCGGTCTCGTCAAACAAGGTGTATCCGTGCAGCGGTCCATAGGTGATGGTGTCCGCATCCGGATCGAAATGGGGCAGATCGGCCTCGTCCGCAGGCACCGTAAAGGGCAACTTGCCCGACGGATTGACGGCGCCGAGCAGAATGTCCGCGATGGCGCGCCCGCCGTCCATGCCGCAATAGAAGGGTTGCAGGATCGCCGCAACGGCGCCCCGCCAGGGTTCCATGACGATGGCCGAGCCCGCGATCACGACGACGGCGGTCTTGGGATTGGCCTCGGCGGCGGCACCAATCATCGTTTCCTGGGTAAGGGGCAGGCGCAGGCTGCGCCGGTCGCCGCCGCTTTCCCAGGCCTGGGTCAGGCCGTCGCCGGGGATAAACTCGCCTTCCTCGGCGGCCGTGAGGCCGGCCACCACGATCACCGCATCGGCTTGCGCGGCGGCCCGGCGCACGGCCTCAAGATCCTCTTCATCGGCCGTGATCAGGCGTACATCCGGGCCCAGAGCATCGCGCAGGCCGGCAAGGGGGGTGATCACTTCGGGGGCTGCGACCCGGCTGGAGCCGTTATCGCCCGTGTTCACAAGATCGGCGAGGCGCCCGATCACCGCGACGGTCCGAAGGGCTCCGCGGTTCAAGGGCAGAAGGCCATCATTGTGCAGAAGAACGGCGGATTTTTCCGCCGCCTCGCGCGCCAGGGCCCGGTGCGCCGCGCAGGCCACAAGATCCGGCGTATAGGCCTCCAGCGGATCCTCGGCGCAGGCAAAGCGGTAGGTGATGGTGAGAATGCGCCGGCACGCCTGGTCGATCACCTGGGGCTCCACATGGCCGGCTTCCACGGCCGCGACCAGCTTTTCGCCAAAGACCCGGGGCTCGGGGTTTTCCACATCAAGGCCCGCCGCCGCGCCATACTGCTCATAGACGCCCAGCACCCAGTCGGAATGGACAAAGCCGTCAAAACCCCATTCCCCGCGCAGAATATCCGTCAGCAGATGGCGGTTCTGGCCGCAATATTCTCCATTGAGCTTGTTGTAAGCGCTCATCACGGAGGCACAGCCCGCCTCATGCACGCGCTTGATATGGGTCAGGTAATCCTCGCGCAGGGTGCGCGGATCGATCCGCACATCGACCTTGAAGCGGGCGTTCTCGATGGAGTTCGCCGCGAAATGCTTCACGGTGGCGACCACATTGTGGCTCTGGATCCCGGTGGCGAGGGCCGCGCCCATCTCGCCCAGGTGATAGGGATCTTCGCCGTAGGTTTCCTGGGCCCGGCCCCAGCCGGGATGGCGCAGCAGGTTGATGCACACGGCGCCGGACAGGGTGCAGCCCTGGGCCCGGGCCTCAATGCCCATGACCTCGCCGATGCGCTGCTCCAGGTCCCGGTCGAAACTGGCGCCCCGTGCCATGGTGCAGGGGAAACAGGTGCTCTTGCCCCGAACCACGCCGCGTGGGCCGTCGGTAAAATACAGCGGATCGATGCCGAAGCGCTCCAGCCCGCCGCCTGCCCGGTAGGGATCGGCGCCCCAGTGCCCGCCGCTGGCCTTGAGGGCGGCAAAGAACCCGGCACCGGACATCATGGCTACTTTCTCGGCAAGGCTCGCGCCGGCCAGCACCCGCTCGATCCGGTCGGCAATCTGCTCAGGCCCCAGGCCCTTTTCTGGCGCCAGGCCTTTTTCCAGGTTCACGTCGGTCATGGCGGCGATCCTCCCTCTTTTTTCTCCACGCGCAGCCCGTGCCAGCGCCGGCTGGGCAGGGGCGGCGGTGTCCGCTATTCTTGAAGGCAAACCTACTTTGCAAAAGGTGCGTGACCCATGTCCCTCAGTGTCTGGCAAATTTTGATCGTCGCCCTGCTCGTCGTGCTGTTGTTCGGCCGGGGCAAGATTTCCGAGGTGATGGGCGATGTCGCGAAGGGCATCAAAAGCTTCAAAAAAGGGCTCGCGGATGAGCCCGACGAGAAGTCCATCGAACCCTCCAAAGAAACGCCCATAAACGCCGACGCGGCGCGCGAGCGTACCGGCTCCTCGTCCTGATCGCGCAGCGCGCCTGTCGCTGAGGGCAGGTGTGTGCGGCCGGATCGTCGCCAGGCGATCCGGGGCAGGCTCTTTTTCTCTTAGGTGCCAGGCTCTTTTTCTCTTTGGTGCCAGGCTCTTTTTCTCATTGGTGGATGTGGCGTTCCCGTGTCTGATCAAGCCAGCGCAGTTCCGGACGATGACGTGCCACCGGGTTTTGAGCCCCTGGACTGGCACAAGGGCTTCGGCTGTCACATTGGGCCGATTTTCGAGCGTACCGGCGGCGAGACCGGCTATGTGCGGGCCTTCCGCGTCGGTCCGCAGCACACCAACGGGGTCGGCAACTGTCACGGCGGCATGCTAATGGCCTTTGCCGATACCGCCTTCGGGCATTGTGTTTCGGTGCGGTATCCAAACCGGTTCTGGGTCACCGTGCGCCTGCTGACGGATTTCCTGTCCTCGGCCAAACTGGGCGAGTGGGTCGAGGGCACCGGCGAAGTGCTCAGTGAGGCGGATGACTTTTTCACCATCAAGGGCCGCATCTGGTGCGCCGAACGCACGCTCATGACCGGCACGGGCGTGTTCAAGGCCATGGGCGAACGCACCAGGCCACGCGGCTAGGCGGTTTCCGGCCGGCGCATGAGCAAAATGGCCGCGAGAACCGCGATCACCACCTCAAAGGCGATGAAGGCGAAAAAGATCGGCTGGGGCAGGGTTTCGACCGACACGGCAACCAGCCCAAGGGCCACGGCACGGGCAAAGACGTAGCCGCCGGTGTAGGTCAGCATGAAGATGAGCGCGGGGCGCGCCAGGTCGCGGCGGAAGGCCCCAAAAAGGCAAAGCAGGGCGCCGCCGAGGCTCACCCCGCCATAGATGCCGCGCATCTCAAAGCTGCCGTGGGGGCCGGAGACCTCCACGCCAAGACCGCCTGTGAGGCCCACGGGATCTATGAGGGCATTGGCCCCAAACAGGCCAAAGGCCAACGCGTTGAACAGCAAAAAGGCTCGGACCATGGCTCGCTCCTCGGCCGTGTGAGATTGTCGCGGCGCCGCACCCGCACGCCGTCCGCGCGAAAAGATAGGACGCCACAGGACATGATCAGCCCCGCCTATGTCCAGCATCTTGCCCGTTACAACCGTTGGGCCAATCGACGGCTTTATGAGGCCGCTTATGCGCTGCCCGAGGACGCCTACCGGCAGGACCGGGGCGCCTTTTTCGGTTCCCTCCACGCCACCTTGAACCACCTTGTGGTCACGGACCGGATCTGGCTGGCGCGCCTCATGGGCGAGCCCAATCCGCCCGTGGCCCTCAACGCCATCCTGTTCGAGGACAAACCTGCCCTGCGCGCGGCGCGGGAGGCGGAGGACGCGCGCGTCATCGCGGTCATGGGGACACTGACCGGGGATCGGCTCGCGGGCGTTCTTGAGTATACCAATATGGCGGGGGAGGCGAAACGCATGCCGCTTGCCTTGGCGTGTGGGCATCTCTTCAACCACCAGCCCCCTCCGCGCGGGCATTGGCATGGTATGCTCTCCCAGG
>CAYYTT010000114.1:0-12977 GCA_964474635.1 uncultured Alphaproteobacteria bacterium
ATCCACATGCTTGATCTCGACATTGGCGACCTTGACGCCCCAGGCATCCGTCTGCTGATCGAGGATCTCCTGGATATCGCCATTGAGTTTGTCGCGTTCCATCAGCATTTCATCGAGGTCGTGCTTGCCGAGCACGGAGCGCAGCGTCGTCTGGGCAAGCTGGCTCGTGGCCATCATAAAGTCCTCGACCTTGTTGATGGCCTTTTCGGCGTCCATGACCCGGTAATAGATCACCGCATTGACCTTCACGGAGACATTGTCGCGGGAAATGACGTCCTGGGACGGCACGTCGTGAACAAAAGTCCGCGTGTCCACACGGACCATTTGCTGGATGAAGGGGATCAAAATGATCAGGCCCGGTCCGCTGACGCTCGTGAAGCGCCCGAGCGTGAAAACCACGGCACGTTCATATTCACGCAGGATTTTGACGATCTGCGTGAACAAACCACCGGCAAGCACGACGCCTGCCACGATAAGGGAAATGTCGATTGGCATGGGACCCGGCTCCGTTTAAGGGGTTGGGTGGAGACTTAACACCAAGGGAGGGCGCCCTGCTCCGCGGCCAGGGCGCACTGCGCGGCACTGTCAGCCATTTTGGGGCGGAGCACTGCCGACCACGACCGTAAGGCCGTCGAGTTCCGTCACATAAACCGTCTGGCCCGCGGACAAGGGTTCCCGTGAGCGTGCCTTCCAAAGCTCACCCTCGGCACGCACGGTTCCGGCCTGCCCCGACCAGGACACGACGACGGCGCGCGAGCCGATCATGCTTTCGGCTCCCGTGACCACCCGGCGCCGCTGGGCCGCAAGGGCATACCCCACGATGCCGAAGATCAGCACGGCCATGATCGCGGTACTGATGAGGACGTAAGTGATCGACAAGCGGAACTCCGGCACATCGGTGTCGAATAGGAAGAACGCGCCGAACCCAAAGGCCACGGCGCCGGCGGCCGCGAGAATGCCGCCCGAGGTGACCACAAGCTCGAGCGCCATGAAAATGAGCCCGGCCAGCAGCAGTGCGAGCCCCCCCGCCGTCACCGGCAAGACCGCGAGCGCCGTCAGACCCAGCAACAGGCACACGACCCCAACAACGCCTGGGAAAATTGCTCCCGGATTGTAAAGCTCGATAATGAGGCCCAGCACGCCGAGCTGCATCAAGACAAAGGCGATGTTCGGATTTGTAATGGTCGCGAGCAGGTTCTGGATCCAGGTCATGCCCTGGCGCACCGGCGCAAGATCCTTCGTGTCCAGAACGACCTCCCCTGCGCCTTCGACCTCGACCGTCCGGCCATGGATCTGCGCAAAGAGGTCCTCCAGGTCGCGCGCCACCACATCGATCACGTTGATTTTGATCGCTTCACTGGAATCAAGACTCACCCCGCGCCGGACTGCCTCCTCGGCCCACTCCGCATTGCGTCCGCGCAGAACGGCCAGACCGCGAATATAGGCGGCGGCGTCATTGACGGCCTTGCGTTCGGCCGCACTCAAACCGGCCGTGTCCTTGGAGGCACCAGGCTTGCTCTCTTCGGCCGGCTGGCCGCTCGGGGTCGGGGCGGCCGTCCTGTCGGATGGGGCATCGTCTGTTCTCTCCGCGTCCCCAGTGTCCACGTCCCCAGTGTCCGCGTCCCTTCTGTCCGCGTCCGTCGTGTCCGCATTTGCCTCTTCGCCGTCGCTTTTGGTTTCGCCAGCATCCTGAAAAAATTCTGAAATCGACTGGGGCAGGCCCTGGCGCTCCGAGTCGCGCCCAGGCGTGGGCGAGCCCCCGCCCCCGCCGCCGCCCAACTGGATGGGCGTGGCGGCCCCCAGGGTCGTGCTTGGCGCCATCGCGGCGACATGGCTTGCATAAAGAATATAGGTGCCAGCACTCGCGGCCCGGGAGCCGCTGGGCGACACATAACTGACCACCGGAACCGGCGAGGCGATGATCGCCTGGATCATCTCGCGCATGCTGATGTCGAGACCGCCAGGCGTGTCCATTTCGAGGACCACGAGATCGTGTTTTCCGACCGCGTCCTCCAGACCCTCGCTGACATACAGGGCGACGGCCGGTCCGATCACGCCGGTCACCCGCAAGACGAGGGCGGTGCGGCCGGCCGAGGCGCCCCCCCCCTTTTCTTCGGTCTGGGCCTGACCGGGCGAAACGGGCGCGCCAAGAAGCAGGAGGCCAAGACCGGCAAACAGGCAGAACATCCAGGCGCACAGGCGCCACCGGGATCGCGAGGTCCAAGAAGAGACGGGACGCCGCGGCGTTTGGGTCTGTGATCGGCGCTGCCGTGATACATGCCGGGCCATGGAGCGTCTCCCCTTTGGCGGTCTCTTATCGTTTACGGACTTTTGCCGATTGCAGGGCCGATTTCCAGGGGCGTCGTGACGCCCCCGCCCCCGGCGCGTGGCAGAACGCCCCTTGCCCGGTAGCGCTTACGGGTGGCGCACGCGCATTTACGCCTCCGGCAGGCCTCCGCCCCGCTTCCGGCGCCTTGCCTGGACGCGTGCCGCCGTTTGAAATAGAGGATTAAGAAGGCGTTACTGGCGGGCGCGGCCGCGGGGAACCGCCTTGTGATCGCTGACCCGACGGGGGGTGGGCAAAAATTCGGGTGATCCACAATGGACGGGCAGACGGGGGCTCCGGCGTGGGTTAGGCTGTGCTGTCACGGAACACATGCGGGGTGTTCGGCGGGGGAGCGCTTGGACTAAGCTTCCAACTGAGGGGCCTGGATGGCGCGGCCACCGGGCATTTGACCTGAAGGCCGCCCGCGGACCGACGGACTTGGCGGAGGACGCCGCAGGCCGGCAGGCTTGGGCGGGGCGACATGGTGTGGGGGCTCGACCGATTGACCTTCGGGCCTGAGGCGAGACGAGAGGTGGAAAACGTGCTGTTTGACCGTTGTTCAGCACCGGCGACGCAAAAGCGCCGCGCCGGCCAGACGTTTAATGCCGGCCTGGCTGCCCGCGCGCCGATCCCCTTTCCCGTGCCCGGCCCCTCTCGGCTGCCTCGCCCCTCTCCCGAGCTTTGCCCACGGCCACGCGCCGCTCTTCTGTCCAGCACGGCCCCGGCCGCCCTTGCACCGCAACGCGGACGCCGGGCTGTCACGGCCCTGTTGTCTTTCCTGGCACCGGCTGTTTTCGCGCCGGCCCTCGCCCAGACAACCTTCACCGATCCCCTCGATACCGCGACTAGCGGCGACATCACGCTCGAAAGCGGCGATTCGATCGAGTTGAACGACGGCACCGCCATCACCATCAACTCGAACAATATCCTGGTTAACAACGGGTTGATCTCCATCGATGGCGACAACGCCGTCGTCGGTGTGCGGGCCGAGGGCGGCAACACCGGCGCGATCACCAATGCCGGGTCGATCCTGCTTTTGAACATCGCGGACCCGGAGACGAATGGCGCGGACAAGACCGGCGTTCTGGTCTCCGGCAGTGGCGCCTTCACCGGCGCGATCACCTTTGATGGCGGCTCGCTGATCGATGTCGAGGGCGAACGCTCCGTCGGTCTCGCGGTGGAAACGCCCCTCGTGGGAGACATCACCCACAGTGGCCGGATCGATCTGAACGGCGCGGACTCGGTTGGCATTCTGGTGGAGGCTCCCGTTACGGGCGCGGTGTTCATCGACCAGGGTGTGATTGATGTCTGGGGCCCCAATGCGCGCGGCGTGCAAATCGATGGGCCGGTCTCCGGCGCGCTCACCAACAGCGGGACGATCGATGTCACGGGCATCGACCAGAATTTCCAGGACGATCCGAACTCGACCGAAGACGATGATCTGACGGTGGCCCGCTCCATCGTTGAAATCGGCGCCTCCCTCGGCGAGGGCTTCGTCAATGCGGGCCCGGGGTCCGACGGCGAGGTCGGCGTGCAGCCGGGCAGCGCCGTGCTCGACGGACAACTCGTTGAGTTCGGCATTCTCGTCAGTCCGAAAGACGGCAATCTGGGCGATGGCACGAGCGGCAATGTGGTCTTGAGCGAAGCCGGCACGGAAGGCTCCGCCTACGGATTGATCAATCGCGGGGTCTTGAGCCTTGACGGCATCGACGACGGTGACCGCGCCACGGGCATCCGTCTTGAAGGCGCCACAATCGCCGACAGCGCCGTCACCACAACGGTGGAAGGCGGTGTCCTGAACACCGGCACGGTCGCGGTCACGACGCTCAACGCGCCCGCAACGGGCCTGTCCATCGGCCCCGGTGCCAGTGCGCAGACCTTGGTCAATGAAGGCGGGCTGACCGCCGCCGTCAGCGGCACCATCGGCGGCCAGGCCAGCGCGGTGATTATTGAGGAAGGCGGCTCCCTCACACGCCTTGAAAACAGCGGCGCCATCGGCGCGGACTCCTCGGGCACGGATGCCGCATCGATCCTGATCGAGGACCGCTCCGGCACCCTCACGCAAATTGACAATACGGGCAGTCTGGGTGTCAGCCTCACCGACACGGCCACCGTCCTTGCCCCTGAGGATGCGCCGCGGATCGCGCTCAGCCTGGCAAACACCACGGCGGATATCACGGTCACCAATGGCGGCACCATCACGGGCGATATCCTGCTCGGAGCGGGCGATGACGTCGTTGAGATCGTGGCAGCCCCGGACGATTCGAGCTTCACCCCGTTTATCGCCGGTGCGATCGACACGGGCGACGGCGCGGACCGGGTGGTCGTGAATGGCGGCGGCCTTCTGACAGGCAGCCTGACCCAGTCGGGCGGTACGCTCGACCTTGAGGTCATGGACGGCACGTTCCTCGTCGGGCAGTCCGATACCGTCAGTGCCACCAACCTCACCGTCGGGGAAAACGGCATCCTCACAGTGCAAGTCTCATCGGAAAATGCCGACACGCCGCGCCTGAACGTGGCCGAGACCGTCGACATCCAGGACAGCGCCACGGTGCAGGTCGAACTCACCGATTTTCTGGGGGAAAGCGCCGATATCACCGTGATCGATGCCGGCACGTTGATCCTCGACAATGGCGTGACGCTGGATACCGAAAGCCTGTCCCTGCTCTACACCGGCACCATTGGCGTATCGGAAGCCGACACTTCGGATCTGGTGCTTACGCTTGATCTGAAGTCGCCGGAAGAGCTGGAGCTGACGGGCGTTCGGGCGGAGGCCTTCCCCTCCCTCGCCGAAGCTCTTGAGGCTGACAGCGCGCTCTCGACCGCCCTCGGCGGCCTTGAGACCAATGAGGAACTGGCCAGCGCCATCGATCAGCTTCTGCCCGATACGGGCCTTCGCACGCGGGCCATCGCCATCACCCTGTCTGACCAGACAACGGCCGTGATCCACACCCGTCTCGACGCCATGCGCGCGGTCAATGTGGACAATCGGACCTCGGCCTGGTTTCAGGTGTTCGGCTCCGTCTATGATCAGGAGGCCGTGGGCGACGACCTGGGCTTCGAGGGCGAAACCTACAGCGTGGCCGGCGGCTTCGACGGCGCGTGGCTTGGGGCCAATGCCTTGGGCGCAAGTTTCATCTGGTCCGGGTCACGGGTCCAGGAACTCGACTCCTTCGACGAGGAGTTTATCGCCGACACGCTCCAATTGGGCCTTTATGGCTCCTGGTCCTTCGGCGGTGCCTTTTTCGATGTCCAGAGCTTTTATGGCTATAACACCTATCGCTCGACGCGCCGGGTGGAGTTCGACTCCTACGCGACGGTGGTCGACGGCGAGTGGGACGGCACCCAGATCTCCGCGAATGCCCGCATCGGCTACGATTATGTGTTCGGCAAGAACACGCTGAGCCCCTATGCGGGCTTTGACTGGCTGGAACTGCACGAGAACGCGTTGACCGAAACGTCCGCCAGCCCGGGAGCGGCCCTCAGCATCGAAGAGCGCACAATCCAGTCCATGCGCGCCAATGTGGGTCTGGAATACTCCCGCGTCTTTGAACGGCGCCGGGGCGGCCAGCTCATCCCGAACGCGCGGATCGGTTACCGCTACGAGTTCGAGAACGATCCGGTGGTCAGCAGGGCCCGCTTTGCGGCCGGCGACAGCGTGTTCTCGGTCTCCAGCGGCGAGTTGGAGCAGACCGGCCTGACCGGCGGAGCGGGCGTCGCCTTCGATGCCAACACCGTGGTGGTGGAACTCGGCTACGACATCCTGCTTGAGGAAACCTTCACCCGGCATTCCGGCGGCGTGAATTTCCGCTTCCTCTTCGGACGATAAGCAGACCGCCCTTCGAGAGGGCAAGGAGCAAGCCTGCCTTGCTCATGTCCGGCGCAAGTTCGTCGACGTGTTCGCCGCACAGGGATCGTCTAGAACATGAGGCGAATAATCCGCATCATGATTCAGGCCGCGACTGCGGCCCGGCGCCACTGCGCCGCCCCCGCGGAGCGCCCCAACAAAACACGCCGGGGCGCGTGAGCGAGCGAAAACAGAGCGGCGAAATGCAGCGTTCAGAGTGGTGCAGATTTGGAGCCCGCCGCTTTAAGCTGCGTGCACCGACAGTCACGCCTGAAACTTCGAAGGAGAGCTTATGGAAAACGGTCGAGTAGTGCTCATGTCGCTGGCGATTGCGGCAGGCCTCTGCACGAACGCGGCGGTAGCAGATGAAAGCCTTTGTGATGTTCTGCCAGAGCCGGCTGAGTACATGCTGGTTCCAACCGCGACGTCCTATGATGCGGCGCCGCCGGAAGGCCTCGAGAGCTGCAGCAAAACCTTCCTTCTTCCGAACGGGATCGAAGCGCTTTCAGCAAGCGTGATCCGGTACTCAGCAGAAGATATCGCAGTGTATCGGGGCATGTTCGAGTCGGGAGATCTTCCAGAGGGCATGAGCGTCGTCAGCTCCGAAGGCCCCCATTTGAGGGCCTCTGACGGCTCTGAAATTCTCTTCACTGAAAGCCTTGTCGTGACCATCAGCATGCCGAGTGACGATCCGAGCGGGAACGTTTCTCGCTATGCCCAGCTGCTGAAATAGCCGCTCTCCTTCCTCTGCGTGGTATGGAGGCGTCACACGCCGCTCTTTAAAAGCGGACCGTGATGCCACCGCTAACGGCGCGGTCTTCGGCAGGGAAAAAACGTGCGCTGCCGAAGGCGAAGTCCGCGCGGTTGGCATAGTCTGCGTTCGCCAGATTGCGCACGGCGGCGAACAGCTGAAAATTCGAGCTCACATCCCAAGTCCCCCGCCAATCGAGCACCTGGTGCCCGCGATAGCGGTTCGAATTGCTGGCGTCGGTGAAATAGTCCCCCAGAAACGTCCAGGCGAGTTCCATGGTGACCGTATCGATGGGTGACCAGATCAACCGTGTGGTGCCAAACAGGCGGGGGGCCGTGTCCACATCGTTGCCGAAGGTAATCGCTTCGGTGGAGTTGGCCGTCACGGGCCGGTCGAAACGATAGGTGTGGCGGGCATGGGTGCCGGAAAAGGCCAGTGACAGCCGTTCCGTCAGGGTGAGGAGAAATTCGATCTCGACGCCCAGGTGGCGCGTTTTACCGTCGGGCACATTGAAGCCGTCCGCGTCACGGAAAAAGAAATTCCGCTTGGTGGCGAAGTAAGCCGTCATGTCGAAAGACAGGAGGCCATATTGGCCGCGCAGGCCGCCCTCGACACTGTCCAGCACTTCCGGATCGATCTCCCCCACGGTCTGATTGATCTGCAGGCGATAAAGGTCCGTTGTTTGGGGCGCGCGCGCACCTCGGGCATAGCGGAAAAAGGCGGCAATGTTGGGAGACACCTCGTAAACCACGCCAAATTTGGGTGTGGGGACCAGGAAATCATCCGTGCGGTCCGCCGGGCGCAGAAATCGGCCCACAATGTCCGCGTCCGTATTGTTCGTGTAGTCATAGCCCGTGTACTCAAGGCGCAGGCCCGCCGTGAACGTGACTTTGGGCACGGGCACCCAGGTGCCTTGCGCATAGGCGGCAAGAACCACGGCCGCCACGTCATAATCATAATGCAGGCCCTGGGTGAAGCTGAAGACGGTCGGGATGAATTGCTCCTCCCGAAGGAAGCCATCCGTATACTCTGCATCGAAACCGGCGATCAGCCCGTTGCCGCCCCCGAAATCCCAATAAGCCGCCGAAAGGAGGCCGACGCTCCAATGGCCACTTTCCTCAAGCGCCTGGGAGGGCAGAAAGGTCAGCCGGAAATCGATCTCGTTCCAGCGCGCGTAGGGCGTGAAGGACAGGGTCAGCCGGTCGCTGCGGGTCAAATCGATGCGGCTTGCGAACCGGATGGACCGGGCATCGCGAAAGCCGTCCGGCGTCGGGTTCTCGCGGGACAGCTCCGAGAGTTCAAAGACATCCGGCCCACGCACAAAGCCGGCCGACTCCTGGTTCAGGTTTTGGGCGGCGAAGGTGGTGTGGATGTCCATGCCCTCGCCGGCATAGGTCCACTGGAACAAGTATTTCTGTTGATCGACACCGGTTTCCTCGCGCCAGCCGTCATCGCTGACGAGGCTCACGCCGGCATAAAGCCCGTGATTGCCGATGGTCGCGGTGGTGGCCGCCTGACCACGATAGCGGCGAAAGGAGCCGACCGACGCGGTGAGCTCGACCGGGGGCTGGCGGGCGGGATCGGGCAGCAGAACATTGATCAGTCCGTGCACCGCATTGTTGCCATAGAGCGCACTGCCCGGGCCCCGGGTGACCTCCAGGCCCCCATTGAACTCGGTCATGGCTTCGAACAGGCCGTTCACATTGGCAAAGCCGGCCGCGCGCAGGGGCACACCGTTTTCAAGATACAGAAAGGAGCCCGCCCCCGCCCCGCCGGTCAAAATCGGTGAGCGGATCGAGGTGAGGTGATCAAAACCGCTGTTGCGGTGCAGATAGACGCCCGGCAGGCGATTGAGAGCCTCCGCGATATGGTCGGACCTGATAAAGGCGAGCTCTTCGCCCGACAGAACCGCGATACTGCCCGCCTGCTCCAGCAGCGAGGTTTCCTGGCGCGTTGCCGTCACGACCATGCGTTCGGGTCGTGTCTCGGCCGCCTCGGCAACGCGGGGCGGGCCGAAACAGCCCATTAGGGCCATGGCGGCGGCGAGCACACCTGTCCCTAAACGGACGACACCGGGCGCTTGGCCCGGTGTCCTGTCCTGCGGCGCGCGAGAGCGTCGCTGAGTGTTGGGTGCGCGCGTCACCGGTGATAGGCCGCGTAGTAGGCGGTGGCGTTGTTCGCCTGGGCGCGGGGTGTGGGCACGCCGGTGAGCACGAAGCCCGCAACGGAGCGCGCGCCCAGATCCTCGAGCCGTGCGGCGGCGGCGGAGGCATTTTCCATGCGTGTCTTGCGCCAACGGGTCACGAACACCGTGGCCTCAACCATCGTCGACAGGATCTGGGAGTCGCTCATGGCAAGCACCGGCGCCGTGTCAACGACGACCACGTCATAGTCCCAGGCCAGACTATCGATGATGCCCTTGAGGGCCGAGGACCGGGAAAGCTCAGCGGCGGTCGGCGGCAGGGTGCCCGAAGTGATGTAGTCCATACCCGTCCGGCCGTCATCACGGATCACGGTTTCCAGATCCACCTCACCCATCAGGTAATTCGCAATCCCCAGATCGTTGGAGACGCTCATTTTCTTGTGGAGATCAGGCCGGCCGAAGTCGCAATCGAGCAGGATGACCTTTTCGCCGAAGGACGCGCACAAAGTGGCGTAGGCCAGGGCGAAGGTGGTCTTGCCTTCACCGGGGGCCGATGAGGTTATCAGCACCGTTTTCGGTGAACGCGATCCATTGGCCACGAACAGGGTTGAGCGGATCCCCTTCATCGCCTGACTGAACGGCGAATAGGGTTTCTTGGTGTAAAGATCGACGATGCGCGCGGCCGTCTTGGCGCCGCCCGCGATGCCCCTCAACTTCGGTACGATGCCGAGGGAGCGGTAGCGGGTCGCGCGCTCGACTTCCTCGGCCGTTTCGAAGGTACGGCGCAGGGAGCCGATCAGCATCACCGACAGGGTGGCGAGGACCATACCGATAAAGCCCGCAATCCCAAGCATCTTGCCCTTTTGCGGGAAGGACGGCTCGTTCGGTGTTTCCGCCCGGGCGTAGATCCGCGCATTGGGTTCAATCAGGTCGCGCTGGGACTGGGTCTCGCGCAGGCTGACACGGAAATCGTTCAGCATGTCACGCTTGGAGGCCGCTTCGTTCTCCAGCTCCCGGAGCTGCGCCTCGACCCCGCGCGAACGCACCGCATCCCGCTCCAGGCCCACCATATTCTGGCGCAGGGACTCAACGCGCGCTTCGGAAGCGGCGACTTCACTGCGCAGGGACTGGACGATTTTCCGCGTTTCGGCGGCAATATTACGCCGCACGTCCAGAAGCTCCTGCTTCACCGTGCGCATGCGCGGATGCTTCTCGCCATATTGGGTGGAGAGTTCCGCCTGGCGCCGAACGAGTTCGTTCTCCTGCTCCCGCAGGCTTTGGATAAGGCCCGACTGGAGCACCCGCGGCGCCGTCGAGCCGTCACCGCCATTGCGCAGATTGCGCTCAAGCTGCTGAAGCTCGGCCTGGAGGCTGGCCTGGTCCGCTTCGGCGCGGACGACCTGCGCGTTGAGATCGTTCACCCGGTTGGCCGTTGTGTCCGACCCGCGGGTCTGGACGAGGCCATTGGTGTTCCGGAAATCGCGCACGGACTGTTCGGCGGCCGCCAGTTCTTCGCGCAGCTCCTCAACCGTGTTGCTGAGCTGGGCGGAGGCCTTCTCAAGCACCCGGCGCTGATAGGTCAGCTGGTTGGCCACATAGAGGTCCATCAGCGTATTGACGATGTCCGCCGATTTCACAGGATCCATGCTGTCGAACATGACGCGGATGACCCGCGTCTGGTCTTCCGGCTCAACGGCGAGATTGTCGAGGAAGGTATCGATCACCGAATCGATCCGGCTCTCCGCGGAGGCCGCCGCGGCCAGTTGTTCCTCGTTGACGAACTCAGAATCGGTTTCAAGATCGAGAGCGCGGATCACCGTACGTGCCAGCTGGCGGGAGCGCAGCAGCGCGGCTTCGTTGGGCACATCGTCGATTTCCGACGCGCGGGTCTGAACGACAGACTCCCGGCTTTGAACATTTGACGGCGTCACGAAGACTTCGCCGGTTGCCGTGTAGATCGGCGGGGTGACCATGATGAAGACGAAGGTGCCACCGACAATGGCCACGAACACGCCGATAAACAGCAGCCAGTGTCGGCGAAACAGGGCGATAATGTCGTGGAGGGTGAGTTCTCCGCCCTGATCGGTGACCGGATCGATGATGGCCCGGTTGTCGGACGTCTCGGACGAGCGTTGTCTGCCGCGCTGCATGCTGCACGAACCCTTATTGAAGTGCGCCCCGCAGCGCGTCGCGCGCGCGTCTGGGCACCATCTCGCGCCATAAAAGGCGCCGTTTATCAGGCCGTTAGCCTTGGCTGCGCATGCCCCATCCGCGCAGCCCACCGCCAAACCCAAGGCGGCGCTTACGGCCTTTTTCCCATTTCGGCAAGCAACTTACCGCAAAGACTCTGGTTTTCCGAGTGCGCGTCGGATTTTAACCCCGAAGATGCGGCGCCGGGCCCTCGGCAGGCTCCGAAGCCGGGCACCGTTCACGGGCGCCCGGCACCGGGGTTACAGACCCAGGTTGCATGAAGCGAACCGCTCAGGCCGTCGGCGCGGCGCCCTTGCCCAGCGGCTCCAGCACCGTCCGGATTTCCGGATCCAGTCCACGCTCCTTGCAGGACTGGGTGATCTCGTCCCGGTAGATTGGGTTCATGATC
The DNA here is from genome assembly GCA_964474635.1 of uncultured Alphaproteobacteria bacterium. Taxonomy (GTDB): domain Bacteria; phylum Pseudomonadota; class Alphaproteobacteria; order JAJFIK01; family JAJFIK01; genus CAYUYV01. Next base: position 11,667 of record CAYYTT010000114.1, read on the forward strand.
ACCACCACATCCGGCTTATAGTCGGCTAGGAAGTCCGGTGAGACGATTTCATGCCCCGTGCCCGGCATGAAGTAACCGTGGCGGTTCGGGTTGATGTCGACCACATAGCTGAGCTCGTCCGTGATCCCCACGGAGGTCAGGAAGGACACGGCCTTGGAGCCCGAGCCCCACAGCACAACCTTTTTGCCGTCCCGGGCCCACTCGCCCATGCTGGCCTTCCAATTGGCGATGTTGACTGTCACATCGCGAGAGAAGTCGTCGACGAGCTTGCCGAGCGCCGCGACCTCTTCGGCCACGCCCTCCGGATCGGCCTGGGCGCCCTCGGCCGGATAGGCCTCGATCATCAAATACTGATCGCCGTAATCGACCCAGACGTCTTTCACGTCAAAGCCGCAGCGGCGGAACAGGGTGGCGAGCGAGCCCTTCAGCCCTTTTGTGAAGTAAGAGCAGTGCTCGTAATAAACGTCCCAGAAGCCGCGCTCCTCCAGGATCAGCGTCACTTCCGGGATCTGGAAGAACACGGCCGTCTCGGTCCGCTGACCGGCCGCGCTGCGCACCGTGGAGATGAAGCGCTGGACCTCCGGAATATGCTCCAGGGTCATCTTGCAGCAGATGAAATCGGCGTCCCGGTCGGCATATTTCTCGGAGTAGAAATCGACCACATACTCCACATTGTCCGTCTTCGCCGCGAGGCTGCGATCGGCCACATAGGCCGGGTCGAACCCGACGCCCCGGTTGTCGCCCATCTGCGCCAGCATGGCGATGAACTCACCCTTGCCGCAGCCGATCTCGATGACGTCCTTTTCACGCAGGCCGTGCTTCTGAATGATGTCTTCGGCGAGCTTCTTGTGAAACTTGTTGAAGGTCCCTGAGAAGCCCTGGGTTTCCTCATATTTCTCAGAATACTGAATGTTGTTTTCGTTGAAGGCGCGGTTGTAGATGAACCCGCAATTTTCGCAGAAATTCATGTCGATGTCGCCCTTGGGGTAGCCGATGGCTTCCTCGGGCGTGGACATCAGGATGCAGCTGTTCACTGGGATACCGGACTTTTTGTAAAAGCTGCGCAGGGTGTTCGACCCGCAGGCCGGGCAGCAGTCGCCATGCCCTGCAAAGCGTTCGCCGTTCGGGCCCGTTGCCGTCATCGCTTCGCTCATCACAAATCCCTTTACGTCTTCCGCCGGCCTCCCCCACGGGGGCCCTCCCCCCCGGGGAGCATGGCGGTTCTTTGTGCATTGAAGGGCCGCCGCCTTTGGTCAAGGCGGCGGCGGGTTAGGTAGGTGCCGGCAGACGACCCCGGGCGCCGGGGTCGGA
>CAYYTT010000115.1:0-12689 GCA_964474635.1 uncultured Alphaproteobacteria bacterium
AGATCGCGCCCGCCCAAAAGCCGGTCGTCCCCGATGCCTGGCGGCAGTTTGGCCACCGGCACATCCCCGGGCAGCACATCGCGCAGATGGGCAAGCCAGCGATCGCGGGGCGGCCCTGGGCGAGCGCGCAGCACGACACCGCCCAGACGATGCGGATCGATGGCGATCAATGCAGCGGCAGTGACAGCGAGGCCCCATCGCTGGATACCCGTGTCTTCCCCTTGATCACGATCCGTGTGCGGATCTGGCCTTTGCGAGTCCGGCACGGCCCCGTCCCTGTGCGCCAGCGTCATGGGACGAGGATCTCCTCCATCACCCGTTCGACCCGCACGGTGGAGCCCGCCTCGTCCAAAGGATCGCGGCGCAGCCGGTGGCGCAGCACCATGGGCGCCACGTCACGCAGGTGGCGATCCATCACCGTCCCATCGCCCTCATAGGCGGCCAGGGCCCGGGCGGCCCGCATCAAGGTCAACTCGCCGCGCAGACCGTCCGCGCCGATGCCCATACACAGGCGAGCCGCCTGCTCCAGCACACCGTCGGGAACATCCGTTTTGGCGAGCCGGTCGCGTGCCTCCAGGATCCGGTGACGGATCACGGCTTCCTCGCCTGCATAGCCCTCAATGAATGCGGCCGGGTCGCGGTCATAGGCGTCGCGCCGCCGGATGACCTCCACCCGCTGCTTCAGGTCCGTGGGTGTCTTAACGTCCACGGACAATCCGAAGCGGTCCAGGAGTTGGGGGCGAAGCTCGCCCTCCTCCGGATTGCCGCTCCCGATCAGGACGAAGCGGGCGGGATGGCGGATGCTCAGGCCCTCGCGCTCCACCACGTTTTCCCCCGAGGCCGCCACGTCGAGCAGCAGGTCAACGATATGATCCTCAAGCAGATTGACTTCGTCGATATAAAGAAAGCCCCGGTGCGCCCGGGCCAGGAGGCCGGGCTCGAAGGCCTTTTCCCCATGGGTGAGAGCTTTTTCCAGATCGAGGGCCCCCACGACCCGGTCTTCCGTCACGCCGAGGGGCAGATCAACGACGGGAACGGGCACATCTTTCGGCCCGGACACCTCCGCGCCGCCGCACGCGGCGCACTCCCCGAGAGGCTCCTGCGGGGCGCAATTGTAAGGACAATGGGCAACAACCTGCATGTCCGGCAGCAACGCCGCGAGGGCCCGCACGGCGGTGGATTTGCCCGTGCCCCGGTCACCGAAAACGAGTACGCCGCCGATGGAGCCATCCGTGCAGGCAATCAACAGGGCACGCTTCAACTCGTCCTGACCCACAATCGCGGAAAAAGGAAAGGGTCCGGCCATGGCTCATCTCCTGCGAGGAAGCGCCCCGCTTGGCGGCACCGGGCGTGCCGCGCCCCTGGTCGGTCGGGGCGGGGGGCGCGATTCACCTGACGGACTGTCAAGGCGGCTTGACACATCTTGTCCACGGTCAGGCCCCCACGCGCAAGGGGCGAGATCAAAAAAGCCGGCGGCCCGAGGGCACGCCGGCTCGATCTGTCTGACGACAGTCGTCGTGTGGAGAGGATTAGCCGTTATCGCCCGGCGTTTCCTCACCGTCGGTCTCCTCGGCGCCCTCTTCCTCGGCCGGAGCATCCGCCTCGGCGGGAGCCTCTTCCTCGGTGGCTTCTTCCTCAGCAGCCGCCGTCGGCGCGTCCGGAGACACGGAGAAGAGGTAGGCGATCACATCCTCGCGCTGCTTCGGGTTGCGCAGGCCGGCATAGGCCATGCGGGTGCCCTTCACATAGGCGCGCGGGTTTTCCAGATACGGATCAAGGGTCTCGGCCGTCCAGACGAGGCCGGAGTCCTTCATGGCGTTTGAGTACCGGTAGTTCTCGATCGAACCGGCGGTGCGGCCATACACATTATAAAGCGACGGGCCGACGCGGTTTTGACCTTCCTGCACCACGTGGCAGGCCATGCACTGGCGGAACACGCGCTCACCGGCCGCCGCATCGCCTGCCGGCGTATGGCCGTCGGCGAGAGCGGGTGCGCCAAAGCCGAAGGCCATGGCGAGAACCGCCGCAAATTTAGACATCTTACCGAACGCCATATCGTTCTCCCTTCGTTAACAAATTTCGAACGGCCCGACGGCCGCTTGGTTCAACGCTGAACAGCGATGCTTTTGCGATCGTTCCAAACCGCCCAGCATCTACTCCACAGCACGCCACTGATTTACGGCAATTTTGCTGCGAGTACAGCAGCGGAAAAGGGGAAAAGCGAAGGCAAATTGCCCTGCAACTGCCTTTCATTCCTGAAACACCAGCGTAAACCGCCGAATCTCCGCACAGTGCACAACCAAAGATCTGGATACACCAGCCAGGGCGGCAGCGGATTGGCGGCGGCGCTGCGTCGACGTGCCCCGACACTTTGAGTGCACACGTTACGCGGGCCCTCCCGCCACCCCGGGCCAAGGCGGCCCGATGGTCTTTAAGGCTTGCAAAGTCCGCATGGGCGTTTTCATCATGCGGCAATTCTAGCCCGGCCACCGCCCGAGGCGCGGGGCCCACAGTGGTGGAGGGGCCCATGGCCTTGATGGAAAAACTGCGCGCACTGCACGAGAAGGGCGAAGGCGACGCCTTTCTGTCCAATTTCGAGGTCGAGGACCTGGAAGCCTTTTTCGCCAAGGCGAGCGAGAAGAGCTTCAAGAAGGGCGAGGCCCTGTCCTACAAGGATGATGAGGGCGAGGCCCTGTTCGTCGTGCTGGAAGGCTCGGTGAAAATCGTCGACGTGTCGGCCGCGGGCAAGGAAACCATTCTGAATTTTATCCAGCCCGGCGGCGTCGTCGGAGAAATCGCGGTCTTCGACCGTTTGCCCCGCACCGCCGACGCCATTGCCGCGACGGCCGGAACCGCCGCGGTGCTGTCCCGTCGCGATGCGCTGGAGGCTTTGCGCCAGCATCCAGAGCTGTCCTTGCGCATCATCGAGTTGCTGTGCAGCAAGATCCGCCTCGCCAGCGCCATGGCCGCCGATGGCTGGCTTCTCAACATGAAATCGCGCCTGGCCCGGGCCCTGGTCCGTCTGGGCAACAATTACGGTCATGAAGATGACACGGGCAATGTGGCCATCCGCCTGAAACTGTCCCAATCGGATCTGGGCAGTTACGCCGGCTTGTCCCGCGAGAACGTGAACCGCCAGCTGAGCGCCTGGCGCGAGAAGGGCATTGTTTCCGTGCGCGACGGCTGGCTGACCCTTCACGACATGGACAGTCTTGAAGATATTGCGGATGCGGATGATTGATGCGGGAGATACAAGTCCATGACCGTTTATGCCGTCGCACGGATCAAATTCAAGGACCGGCAGGCCTATGGCGCCTATGAGGCCGGTTTTATGGAGGTATTCGCCCAGTTCAACGGCACCCTTCTCGGCGTTGACGATGAACCCCAAGTCCTTGAAGGGCCCTGGGAGCATGACCGGTCGGTTCTGATCTCATTTCCGAGCACGGAAGACCTCATGGCCTGGTACACCTCCCCCGCCTACCAATCCCTCGCGCAGCACCGCTGGAACGCCTCGGAGGGCAGCATCATCATGATGCGGGGGTTTTAGGCGGTATGGAGGTTGCTGGTCCACTGGACCGAAAGCCGGTCTTGCGGCGTTTCCCTGACAAATTCAATCATACTAAGAATGATATGCGCGTGATCAGGAAAACCATAACTATACCGTCGGCCATGGAAGGCGGGATTGAATCCCAGATCGCAACAGGGCGACATGGCAACGACAGTGAGTATATTCGCGACTTTATCCGTCAGGATCAGGAGCGAAATCAGTTAAAACTTTGGCCGAGGAAAGTCAGAAGGCATTTGAGAGCGGCAAATTTCAGGTTCTGAATTCTCAGGAAGACGTGCAAGCGTTCACCGAAGACGTGTGGGCGCGTGCGAAAAATGCGTCGGCTGATCGTAACGACTCCCGCTGAGCGGCATCTGCAAGAAATCGCTGAATGGACGAAACACCTTTAAGGAAATACGGCCGAGTGGATATCACGCCCCTTGCGCCCTATCGGCTCCCAGACATGGACCGGTTCGGACAGGGAGCGGATCTTCCTGGGGCCGAGGTCTTTGTAGTCAAAACCCGGCGCAGCCTGGCGCACCGCATCGCTGACGCAGATCGTCGTCCCAAGCTCCTTGTTGAGCGCCTCGAGCCGGCTGGCGAGATTTACGGTCGTTCCGTGCGCGGTGTAGTCGAACCGTTGGCGATTGCCGAAATTACCCACCATGGCCGGGCCGCTGTGCACGCCGATCCGGGTGCGGCCGAAATCAGCGAATTGCTCCGGCAGGGCTTCCTGAAAAGTCCGGGTCACGGCCGCGATCTCCAGGGCGCAGGCCACCGCGCGGGCGGCATGGTCGGGTTGGTCGGCGGGGGCGTTGAACATCAGGTGCAGCGCATCCCCGACAATCTTGTCCACCGTACCCTCATGGCGGAAGGCCACAGCCAACACGTCGTCGAAATAGGCATTGAGCAGGCGCAGCGCGTCTTCGGGCGGATGGCGTTCGATAAAGGCCGTAAAGCCCTCCAGATCCGTGAACAGAACACTGATCTGACGGCTTTCCCCGGACAGGCACAGGCTCTCCGGATCCTCCACAAGCCGCTCCACCACCGCCGGCGCGAGATAAAGCGCAAAACTGTCCGCAAGCCATGCGGCCCGCTCGCGCGCGTCCCTCCGGCCGATGGCCGCCGTGATGAAGGTCGCGCACGCAAAGGCGAGACTTGGCGCCAGGATGGGGATCATCAGCCCCCAGAAAGCATAGAGGCCCGTTGCGAGCACGGCAAAGCCTGCGATCCCTGAAACAATGGCGATGGCAAGCCACAGGGGCCGCAGAACCCCCAGTCCAAGGACCAGCCCGCCCAAGGCCAGCAGCACCGCAATAAGCGACAGACCCCAAAACCCAGGCCGCGCGACCCGTGTTCCGTCCAGGGCCTGAGCCAACTTATAGGCATGGATGACGACGCCCGGCGCGCCCCGTCCGGCGCTGTCCACCGGCCGCATATAGCGCAAGGGCGTGGCGTGGCGGTCGTCGCCCGGTGTGATCTTGCCCACAAGGACAATCTTGTCCTTCAGCCAGGCCACTTTGCCGGCCTGGGCCATGGTCAGAAGATCGAGCGCGGAGATGATCGCGAAGGGCCAGTGATCCGCCTTGTCGAGGGCAAAGGGAATGAGCTGTCCGGAGTTCGGCGCGGGGCGTGGACCATCGCCGGGGCGCGCGGCATCGGCAAGCGCCGCGGCCAGGGGAACCCCCGCCCCCCAACTGTCGCCCGGGTCATCGGCCCTGCGCCAGCGGCGCACCACGCGGTCGCTGAGCCCTGCAAAAAGCCGCGGCTCACCGTGGCGGACCGTCTGGCCCAGCATGCTGTGCCAGGGATCACGGTTTTGCCCACGGGCGTCGTTACCCTCACCTTTGCCTGACGGAACATCGCCGAGTGGCACCGCGATCACCACCGGTGGTCCGGGCCGGGCCAGGGCCGCGGCGAGATGACCGTCCGCCTCCGGCACGGTCGGCCGATCGAGCAGGATATCAAGGCCCAGGGCCGCCGGTTCGCCCCTGCGGATCGCGGTCACGAGGGCCGCCAGAAAGCGCCGCTCCACGGGAACCTGGTGCGGCAAAGCATCGAGAGTTGCCTCGTCCAAGGCCACGATGATGATGTCCGGATGGGTTTGGACGGGTGCGGAGAAGTAACTTGTGCGAATATCGTAAAGCGGCCATTCGAGGTTCGCGAGAAATGAACGCTCCATGAGGAGGACGCAGACCATGGCGGCCAAGACAACCATCCCGATGAGCCCGACAGGACGCAGTGATGCCGGCACCCCGGCGCGCAAAACGAGCCGCCACGACACGGCGCGGCTCCAGAGCCTGCCGGCACGTCGTGCGCCGGGCTCTGCCCATCTCAGCCACATGTGCCGCGCCACCGTCATAGCCGCGTCCCCATCCTCACGTCATGCCGCCCCGCCGGCGAGACGGTTTCCCACGCGCGCCTCTTGGCCCGCACGCCTTACCGCGCTCGCCCTTTTGGCCTGCGGGTCCGCTCCGGCGCTCGCCGATGCACTGATCGTAGACTCGACCAGTGCCGACGTCGAAGTTGGCATGTGGTTGCGGGACGGCGATACCGTATCTGCAACCAACGCGCTCGATCTGACCGTCCTTGAGCAGGGCAATTTGCGGGTCATTCCCGTTCCCGCCGGCGGCTTTACCTACCGCGATCCGGCCGGCGCGCAAGGGGCGGGCGATTCGGCCCGCCTCGCCATGATCGTCTCGAGCCTGATCGCCCCGGATGAAGGCGCCTTCCATGTGGGCGCGACCCGCGGCGGCAAACGCCAGGACGAGCCGTGCCCCGCGCCGGACGCCGTGGCGCCCCAGGCGCTTGGCGATGTAATGGTCCTGTCCGACCGGCGCTGTGACGAGGCGGCCCGGGCCGCGCTGCGCGTCCTGATCGTGCAAGCCAAGGAACAATCGCCCAATACTGGAGAATAATCATCTCTCCGCGCGTAAAGGGCGACACACGTCTTGCTACGGGACAGGTGATACAAACCTGGAACACGCTATGCGCAAAAGCGCCTTCACCTGTCCCGGTCTTGCACAATAGTCAGCACGCCAGCAAACATGACTGGATTGCAACGTGATCCGTCGCACTTGCACCCTGGACACACAGGGCGGGTCTCTTCATACCCTAAGATTAGGAATTGTTGAGAAAATGCCAAAAAGAGGGCTGGTGACGTGTCAGGGCTGAGTTCCGCTCGAAATCAAAGGCCCGTCCCTGACCATGGGGCGGATTGCGTCAATGGTGGAGCTGGGGGGCGAGGTGGGGCCCGAGTTGGGGCCCGGATCGGGCCGGCTTGGCTGGCCGCGCTGGGCCTGCTGGCCGCATTTCCGCAAACCTGGGCACCCCAGGCCTTGGCGCAGGCCGTGGGTCAGCAAACCCAGCCCAATGTGCGCTTCAGCGAACCGGTGCCCTCCCGCCAGACACCGTCCGATCCGGTCGAGTCCGTCAAAGCCCTGCCCAACGCCATCAGTGACGGCGTCACCATCCCCTCCGCCGACGGCCAGTTCCTTTTGGATCGTTTCGTGCTCGACGGCGTGACCGTGTTTCCCGAAGGCGTGCTCGATGCCCTCTATGCGCAGTTCGTGGGCCAGCGCGTCGGCCTGTCGGTCATCCAGGACGTGGCCGAGGCGATCCAGACCCGCTATCGCCAGGAGGGCTATTTCCTTGCCCGCGTGCGCATTCCGGCCCAAAGAATCACAGGGACCTCGGTCCGCCTGATCGTCGAGGAAGGCTATATCGGTCAAGTGGACGTGGACGGACAGTCCATTCCCGGTCACCAAAAGGCCCTTGACTACCTGCGCCAGGTGACCGAGGAACGGCCCTTGCGCTTTGCCACGCTGGAGCGCGCCCTCCTCCTGGCCAATGACGTGCCCGGCCTTGCGGTGTCCGTGGTCTTGCGGGAGGCCGACCTGCCCGGCGGCGGGCTCGCTCTCCTGGCGCAGATCCGCCGGCGCACGGCCCGCGCCTTCGTCGCCGTCGACAATTTCGGCTCAGTCTTCACCGGCCGCCTCCAGGGCTCGGGCGGTTATGCGAGCCAGGCGCGCACCTCCGTAGGCGAACGGATCAGTGTCGCCGTGGTCGGCGCCGGTCCCTTCGAGCCCGCGGACGCTTATGTGGGTCAGGTCACCGGCGGCATGGCCATCGGCGACCATGGCCTGCGCATCAAGGGAACCTTGTCGGTCGGCCGGTCCGAGGTTGGGGCGTTTCTTCTGCCGGCAAATCTGCAGAGCGACACCATCCTGGGCCTGGCGGAAGTCAGCTATCCCATTATCCGCCGACGGGACCTCTCGCTGGAGGGCCGTGCGGGCCTTGAATTCGTCAACACGACAACAACCGGCGTCGGCGCGCCCGCGGGCGGCCTGAGGGACCGCAGCCGCGTGTTCCTGCTGCGCGGTCTGCTCACCTGGGCCGACAGTCGTCGCGGTCTCAATGAGTTCGACCTGTCCGTTCGCACCGCCCTGCCCGTCCTCGGCGCCACCCAGCGCACCGATTTCTCCACGAGGCCCGGCGCGGGCGGGTCCTATGTGGTCGTGGTGGCCGAAGCGACACGCGTTCAGCAGCTCACGGAGCGGTTCTTCGTCGTCGGGACTGCGGGCGGCCAGATCGCCAGCAACAATGTCCTCGCCAGTGAGGAATTCACCGCCGGCGGCACCCGGTTCGGGCGAGGCTTCAACCAGGCCCAGATTTCCGGCGACCGAGGCGTGGGCGCAGGCATAGAGGTCCAGTTCCGCGACGCAGTGCCCGCGGTCGATCTGATCGATGCCTATCAGCTCTTTGCCTTTGCCGACTATGGCCGGGCACGCAACCAGTTCACCAATACGGGCGCGACCATCACCTCGGTGGGCCTGGGCATGCGCACCGTGATCGACGGCAGCGTGCTGGGCGAGGTCCTGCTCGCCAAGCCCGTTGGTGGACGGAATACCGTGCGGGACGGCGACGATCCGGTCGGCGATCTCGATCCCCAAATCCTGTTCCGCGTCTCGAACACGTTCTGACGGGGGATTTTTCCCAAAGCGGAGGTGCCTGCCATGGACCGTGTGACCTTTACCGCCATCGCCGTGATCAGCCTCATGACCGGCGTCATCGCGCCCTTGGTCGCCCAGGAGCCGCCGGGCAACGAACCCACGGGCGATTTTCCCAACAGCGACTTCCCCTCGGGTGAGTTTCCACCTGGTGATTTCCCGCAGGACATGGAACCGTTCCCAACCGATGACCAGAACTTCGACGAAGGCTTTGAACAGCCAAACTTCGACGAAGACTTCGAATCCCCTGGCTTTGAAGAAGAATTCGAGTCCCCCGGCTTTTTCTCCCTCGAAGAGGAAATCCGCTTTGAGGACATCGATTTCAAGGACGTGGCCGACGGGGAAGAGCGCAACTATGCCGATCCGGTTCAAGATCAGATCGACGCCGAGTACATTTTCAGGCGCGCCCCCTACGGCGAGCGCACGACGCTCATCACGGATCTGATTTATGGGGCCGGCGGCAGCATCGCCTTCAGCAACGGCGCCCTTGAGGGCACGCCCATGAGTGATCAGTCCTCGATCCTGACCAGCGGCCCGCTCAATCGCGCCAATTCGGTCGAAGAGCTGCCCGCGGCCCTCGGCGGCAATCGAAATTTGTGGAAGTAAGGACGTATCCGATGAAGACCCCCTCCTCCGGTCCGACTCACGGGACGGCGCGGCAGACTGGTTTTGCTCTTCCGCGACTTACCGCTGGCCTCCTCGGTTTAGGGGCAACCGCCCTGATCGGGGCATGCAGCTCCCTTGGCTTTGGCGAAGCGGAGCGGGGCGATGACGGCTTCGTCGTGGGACAAAATCTTGTGGCGGAGGATTGCCGCGCGGTGCCCAACGGGCAGGACCGCGTGGCCCTGAGGGCGGAAGAAGTCTTCAACATCCAATGCGGCCAGTGGGAATCGCCGAGCGCGCAAGTGGCCGTGTTCGACCGGGACACGGTGGGCGAGTCCGGACAGCCCGGCGCCTGGTCGGAACGCCTGAACCGGACGGCCCAGTGCGGCAGCCTGGAGCAAACCGTGGAATGGGCCGGCGGCACGGGTCGCGGCTTTTCCTGCACCCTGCGCGCCGAGGGCGCCTGGCCCTATGAAGCCCGTTTGTTTGAGCGCGGCGGCAAGGTCTACGGCATCCAGGGCATTCCCGCGGCAATGATCCCGGCCGAATTCGCGGCCGGAGTCCTTGCCGGCGTCACGGCGCGCAATGATCTTCCGAACCCGGTGCAGATTGACCAGACGCGCCTTGACTATGAATCGCGCATCGGCGCACGGGTCTTCTCCGTGGGCGACGTGTTCTCCTTTATGGAAGTCATGGACTATGCACGGTACCTAAATGCCCAAGGGCTCCACGCGGATGCCCTTGTTCAGTACCAGGAAGCCCTCGGGATCCAGCAGCGCTTCCTGCCGGGTGACGATCCGCGCCTCGCTGAAGTGCTCATGGTGCTTGCCATCGAGAACTCCAATCTGGAGCGCTTCGAGCAGGCCGAAGTGCAGTTCCGCCGGGCCGAACGCCTGGTGCCGAACGCCATCGACCCGAACCTGCAGGCCCGGCTGCAAAGCTACCGCGCATTCCATCTCGCCAATCAGCGCCAATTCAGCGAGGCGCTCAGTGCGGCGGCCCGCGCCTCGGCCCGGCGCGAGGAGATCATCGACACGTATTTGCGCGGCGGGCTCAATGCGCCCACGGGCGAGTTCAGCGAGCGGCGCGACGCGGGGGGCGATCTTGGAACCATCTACGGCCTGACCGCCCTCGCCGACCTGTTGCAGAGCCGCTATCTGGAAGGCGCCATGCTGCGCCGTCTGGGCCGGCGCGATGAGGCCTTGCGCACCGTGGCCGATGCCGAGCGGGCCATTTCCCAATATCCCAAGCTGGCCTTCGAATGGCAGCAAAAACTGCGCCTGCTGCGCGCCAGCATTGCCGAGGACGAGGGGCGCCTCGGAGAGGCCCGCGCCATCATGGGGCAGATCATCGAGGAAGAGCGTGCCCGCTCCGTCGACAGCCATCTGGCCGCCGTGACCCTGGTGGACCGGGGCCGCCTTGCCTTTGAGGCCGGCGACCGGACGGCCGGGTTCGAGGACACCGAGGCGGGCCTTGAGATCATCGCCCGCGCGCGCCAGGACCTGCCGCTCAATGCCCTGGCCCCGTTTTATAACGCGGTCCTCGAAGATCAGGCGCGCGGCGTCACCGATGCCCTCCTGGCCCAGACCTTCGCCTATGGGCAGTTGGCCCGCTCCACCGTCGTGGGCCAGACCATGCGCCAGTCCTTCGCCCGTCTCGCCGCGGAAAACTCCGCCGGCGGACAGGCGATCCGGGATCTGCAGGACCTGCGCCGCCTGCGCGATGAGTTGACCGCGCAGATCTCCCTTGCGGAGGCCCAGGGCGACACGGCCCGGGCCCAGAACATCCGCCGCGCCTTTGAGGCGAGCGAAGCGCGCCTTGCCGAACGCGAGCAGGCCGTGCAATCCGCCCTGCCCCGTTACAACCTGATCGTCGATGAGCCCGTCACCCTGGACACGCTGCAAGCCAGCCTGCGCCAGGGCGAGGGCGTGGTCCTGTTCCAGGTGGCCGAAGCGCGCAGCTACGGCTTTCTGGTGACCCGTTCGGACATCGACTTTTTCGCCGTGGAGCAATCGGAAAAGGCACTGGGCGATTTGATCCGTAAGGTACGCTTCGCGGTCGATGATCGTCCGGGCGCAGCCTATGACCTGGCCACGGCCGCGCAGTTGCACCGGGCGCTGTTCGGGCCCGTCAAGGCCAAGATCGACCAATTAAGCCACATCGTCGTGGCGCCCACGGGCCCGCTGCAAAGCCTGCCCTTCTCCATGCTGGTGGCCAGCTCCGACGGACGGCCCCGGCGCACCTATGAGGGTGTGGACTGGATGATCCGCCGCCATGCGGTCTCCGTGGTGCCGTCCGTGCAGGCCTTTCACCTCAACCGCACCGGCGCCCGGTCGCGGCCCACCCGCGTGCCCTTTGCGGGCTTTGTGGGCGGCACCTATGGCGCGCCGCAGCAGGCGGGTCTGACCCGGCGGCTTAATCTTCCCACAAGCTGCGAAGGGGATCTGGCGGCCCTGCTCGACCTGCCGCCCCTTGCCGGCGCCGCCGGCGAAGTGGCGAGCATCGTGGAGCGGGTGGGCGCGGACCGGGCTCAGACCTATTCCCTGGAACAGCTCACGGAAGACAACATCAAGTCCCTGCCGCTGCAGGATTTCCGGGTGATGCATTTCGCCGCCCACGGACTGTTCCCCGGCGAGCTTGACTGCCTGCCCCAGCCGGCAATCGTGGTTGGCCTGCCCGAAAGCGGCGGCGGCGATGGCCTTTTGACGGCGACCGAGATCACCAACCTGTCGCTCAATGCGGATCTGGTGGTCCTGTCGGCATGCAATACGGGCGTGGTGCTCGACAAATTCGGCGGGGAGAGCCTGGCAAGCCTGAGCCGGTCCTTCTTTTATGCCGGCGCCAAGGGACTGCTCGTATCGCACTGGTATGTCTCGGACGAGGCCACGAAACTCCTCATGGTGGGTGTCTTTGACCGCCTAAAGGGCGGGGCGTCGGCCGTGGAGGCGGTGCGCCAGGCCAAGCTCGCCATGATCGACAATCCGCGCACGAGCCATCCCTTTTTCTGGTCGGCCTTCTCCTATCTGGGCGACGGCGCCGACGCCATCGACCTGTGAGCCCCATGGACGGGACCGGCGATCAGCAGGCGGAAAATGATAGGCCTTGCGTGTCCGATGCGGACCGCAGGCTCGCCGTGGAATTGCGGGTCGGTCATCTCAAACAGATGACGACCCTTGCCCTGACCGCCTCGGGGGGCGTGGTCACCTTGGGCGGCTCCATCTTCTCCAACAGCGACAACATCATTCCCCTGTGGATCTGCGCCGGAATTTTTGCCCTGGCCGGGTTCAGTTCCTTCCTGGCCACCTCTCACCTGATCCAGAGCCTGCGCCTGGGCCGGGAAACCCCGCGCACGGCGCGGGTCCAGGAACTCGTCGCCACCATCGGCATGAGCACGGGGTTCGGCTTTTTCCTCTATTACGTCATCAAATATGTGACCGCCGGCTGAGCGGTTTTTTTCCACTTTTTTCGAAAAATCCTTCCCGCGTGATGGGCGGCACAGGACAGGGCCCGGGGCTGGGGCAAGGTCATCT
>CAYYTT010000116.1:0-12623 GCA_964474635.1 uncultured Alphaproteobacteria bacterium
CACCCCCATGAGATTGATCTGTTCCGGGAACAGGCAGCGCGCGTCGTATTCGCGAAAGCCCTGGGGCGCCACCATAGGCAGGCGCTCAAAGTCCGCCGTGTTCGGCCGCAGGTCGTCGCGCGGGGTCGGAAAGCTCATATCGATCACCATGGAGGGTCTGCGGCGGACATGCCGCGTATCGCGGGAAAGGGTGATGGGTGGGCGGGACGCGCGTGGAAATCCGCACCCGGCCGCCTTGCGTTGTCGGTTTAGCCGCACGAAACCGTGAATTCAATGACCCAGGCGCGGTCTGGCGCTGCCCAAGGCCGCGCAGTGGGCCGCCAAGCCATGCAAAACGGCCAGAAAGGCCTCAACGCCCGCGCCAATGTCCCCTTCGTTTTCCACCACATGGATGTCGGGGCCGGTCATGGGGGTGTCGCTGCGCCGGGCAAGGCGTTCGGCGATATCCTCGGGTGTCTCGCGCCCGCGCAAGGCGAGCCGATGCGCCAGGGTCTCGCGCGACGCGGTGACCAGGATGACGGCGAGCGGGTCGAACCTCTTCCGCGCCGCATCGATAACCGAGCGTGAAACATTGGCGATCACGTGCTGGCCCGCGGCCAGCGGCGCGCAGATCTTCGCCGGAATGGCGTAACTGAGATCGTGGGCCCGCCACGTCAGGCAGAACTCACCCGCCGCGGCCATGGCCTCGAAGGTCTCCGGTGTCACGGCCTCGTGGTCTTCTCCGCCCGCCTCGGCGAGGCGGGTGATCACCCGGCTGGGAAAGCGGAAGCGGCCGCAGGCGCCAAGCCGATCCCTGGCCCCGTCGATGAGCGTGTCCTTGCCAGCGCCGCTCGGCCCGACCACGAGAACCAGCGTGCCGCGTCCGCCCGGCGGCGCAGCACAGCCGCAGCCCGGTCCACGGGGCGTGTTTTCCGGGTCCCTGCCGGCGCGGCCCGACGGGTGCGCACGACCCTCAGGGTCGGGGGTGGAGGGGTTGGACATGGCTGATCCAATCGCGCGGGCCCATGCGCACATGGAGCATGAAACCGGGCGGTTCGGGTTTGCGCTCAAGCTTGATGCCCGGGCGCAACTCCAGCGGATAAGCGTAGGTCACGCTCGGCGATACCACCACAGGCGCCCGGCCGGCCCGGCCCGTAATGGCCCGGTGATTGTGGCCGCACATGATGAGATCCACCTGACTGTACTCATCCATCAGTGCGCGGAAGCTCTCGAGGCCCTCAAAGCCATAGCCATCGAATTCCGCAATCCCGATCCACATGGGCGGATGGTGCATGGCGATCACGGTGGGCACGTCCCTGTCCCGCTCGAGCGCGTCGCGCAGCCAGGCGAGGCGGTCGGCACACAGAACGCCGCCTACCGTGCGCGGTGCCTGACTGTCCAGCAACAGCAATTTGAAGGCGCCATGGTCCGGGTCCGCAATCATGTCCGCCCGGTTCACGAAGGGCGCGGCCGGGCCGGTCTGCGCAACGCCGGCAAGAGCCTCTACCATGGGGGCCTTGTCGTCGTGGTTGCCCGGGATGGCGTAGACCGGCGCCTTCAGTGTGCCAAGGATACGGGCCACATGGGCATATTCCTCGGGCGTGTTCTTGTCGGTGAGGTCGCCGGTGGCGATGACGAGATCGGGCTGGGGCTCAAGATCGTTCACGCGGGCGACGGCATGGGCAAGATCGGCCGCCGGATCGAAACCCGCGGGGCCGGGCCGGCCTTCCCCGGGACAGTGAAAATCGGTGATCTGGGCAATGATCATGGCTCTCGGATCCAAGCAAAGGGGCGTGTGGACGTCGGCGCATCGTGCGGGTTTAGCGGCGCAGGATCAGGCGGTCTCCGGAGATTTCCACCGCTGACAACCCATCGAGAAAACTGTTTCCGAGAAGGGAGACATCGAGCCCTTCGAGAACCACCAGGGCCCGGACATCCACCACGGACACCGATCCGATGGCAATGCGGGGCAGGCGAACGGACGCGGCCCTGTTGGTACCGTTCGCGGTGCTGATCATCTGGTCGAAACTAAGCCGGCTGAGATCGAGGCCGAGGCGGCGGGCATCCGCGCCCGTCAGGCTCACGCGGCTTGCACCCGTATCCACCAGGAACGTGACGGTGGCATCGCCGAAATCGGGCGCGGTGACCGTCGCCCGCGCCATGAAATGTCCGTTGGCGGACCGGGTGAGCGCAACGGCGCCCGGTTCGATTTCCCGGGCAGCGCTCGGCACCAATGCGCCGAACAGGCGCTCGCCAAGTGCCTGAAAATCGTAGCGCATGGAGTACCCCAGTACGAGGACGATCCCGATGGCGACCCAGATCATGCCGTAGCGCAGGGCCTCCGACAGGTTGACCCGTCCGCCCACCAACACACTCGAAATCAACAGCGCCAGAAGGCCGATCTTGTGCGCAAGGCTTGGCCCCGCATCGTTTTGCGCAAGCGCGCCGGGGAAAAGCGCATTCAAAAGCAGCACCAGCCCCACCAGTAACCCGATGCCCAGGGCGACGAGAAAGAATGGATTGCGCATCACGCCAAGGTCCCCGAACGGTGAGACAGAGCCTTCGATCACGGGGACCATAGGCGTTTGGCGGGAGCTTGGCCACCGGTCGCGATGGGTGGGGGGCACAACCGCCGCAGTCTAATGAACAAGCAGATTTGTGAATATGGAAAAATCCGGCCTCAGTCCGTAAAAAGCATCGGCAGGCTCGGGCATGCCCTTGGCAGGGCGCTTGTCCGTCCCCATTGCTATCGGGTGACGTTGAGCACCCCTTGAGGTGACAGCCAGGAGCCCAAACCATGGCCGAAGACACACGCTTGGACCGGCCGCGCGCCGTGTCGGCCGCCCCCCGCGATGAGGCCGGTGGCCCCCGTAAGGAGGCCGGGGCCGTTGTTGCGTTGTCATCGGCGGTCCCCTTCGGCCGCTCGCGGCTTGGCTCGGTTTTGCCGTCCGGGGCGCTCACCTTTCCCCCTTTTGAGGCCGGATGGGTCTGGCTCGTCGGCGCCGGGCCGGGCGATCCCTCCCTGCTCACCCTTGCCGGGGCCCACGCCATCGCCGAAGCGGATGTCATCGTCCATGACGCGCTTGTGGGTGAAGGGATTTTGGCCCTGGCCCGCCCGGAGGCGCTCATCGAGTATGCGGGAAAACGGGGCGGCAAGCCCTCACCGAAGCAGCGGGACATCTCTGAGCGGCTGGTGGATCTGGCCCGCGCCGGCCATCGGGTGTTGCGGCTGAAGGGCGGCGATCCCTTCATGTTCGGGCGCGGCGGAGAGGAGGCCCTTACCCTGGTTGAGGCGGGCATTCCCTTCCGCGTCGTGCCGGGTGTGACCGCCGGCATCGGCGGTCTTTCCAGCGCCGGCATTCCCGTCACCCACCGGGACGTGAACCATGCGGTCACCTTCATCACCGGCCACACGGCGAGCGGCGATGTGCCGGACGGCCTTGATTGGGAGGCCATTGCCAAGGGCTCCCCGGTGATCGTGCTCTACATGGCCATGAAACATCTGGGGCGCATCACGGACCGTCTGATCGCGGGCGGCCGGTCCCCAGAGGAACCCGCCGCCGTGGTGTCGCGGGCGACAACACCCCAGGAACGCGTCGTGGAAACGACCATCGGCCGGCTCGACGCGGACGCGCGCGCCGCCGGCATGGACGCGCCGGCCATGATCGTCATCGGTGAGGTGGTGAGCCTGCGCAGCGGTCTTGATTGGCGCGGCGCGGCGCGCGACGGCCGGGTGCTCGACCCGGACCCTTTGAAACGGCTGCTTTTGCAAGGGGTCTGCTGACGCGCCACCGCCTTACGGGTCGTGGTTCGGCCGCGCGGGGCAAACCCGGCCGACCTGCGCAAAAACGCCTGGCCAAGCGCCTTGCCCGCCCGAAAGGTGGCCTCGCTTGAAAGGCTGCTTTTCCCATAAGCAGGTCAGATCATGTATGTCTGGCGATCACTGTTCTTTGATGCCACGCCGGGGACGCCATGCTCAGCTACCGCCACGCCTTTCACGCGGGCAACGCCGCCGATGTTCTGAAACACGCCGTCCTGGTGTTCGTTCTCGACTACCTGAAGCGCAAGCCAAAGCCGCTTTACATGCTCGATACCCATGCCGGTGCGGGCCTTTATGACCTGTTGTCCGACAAGGCCTTGAAAACGGGTGAGGCCGAACACGGCATCCGGCGCCTTTTGGCCACGCCTGGCCCGCGCCCGGCCTTGATCGCATCCTATGAAAAGGCCGTTCGTGCCAGCATGGAGGGGTTCCGGCGCTATCCCGGGTCGCCGGCCCTGATGGCGGCCGCCATGGGTGCCGAGGACCGGCTCGATCTCGTCGAGCTGCACCCCACCGATTTTCCCCTGCTCGCCGGCCAGTTCGGCACCCTGCCGCGCGTGCGCGTGACCCAGGAGGACGGTTTCCAGGCTCTCATGGCGCGCATGCCGCCGCCCGAGCGCCGGGGCATCGCCGTCATCGACCCGAGCTATGAGGTCAAAAGCGATTACGACACCGTCGTGCGCCAACTCGTGGAAGCACACCGGCGTTTTGCGACCGGGGTTTACATCCTCTGGTATCCGGTCATCGGCCGAGACCGGACTGAGGGCTTCCTGGGCGCGCTCCAGGCCACGCAGCTGCCGCGCCAGCTCCGCATTGAGCTGTGTCTGGCCCCGGACAATCCGGACCGGGGCATGACGGGCTTTGGGCTTATTGTCATCAACCCGCCTTATGTCCTTGAGGAGGCGGCTCGGGATGGTCTTGGCTGGCTGGCGAATTCCCTCGGCGCGACAGGACCGACCACACTCACCTGGCTGACCCCGGCGGATGAGGTCATCGGCGCGCCCCGGCGCAACGCGACGGGGCACTCCGTAAGCTGATGGTCCGTGCCTGCCGGATGCTGATGCCCTTATTGTCGACAGGCAGGTCTGGAGAGGAGAACACAAACCATGCTGATTGTTGCGGGTGAAGCTCGGATGGCGCCGGCCGCGGTGGACTCGTTGCGCGAAGCGGCGGCCCGCATGGTGGCGGCCACACGGGCCGAAGCGGGGTGTGTGACTTATTCGTTCGCCCAGGACATCGCGGATCCGGGCCTTGTGCACATCTTCGAGGTCTGGCGCGATCAGGCCGCCCTTGATGCCCATTTCGCCAGCGCGCATATGGCCGCCTTCAACGCCGCGCTGGGCGGTGTGGACATCACGTCCATTGATGTGAAGACCTATGAGGTGTCGGCCGTACGGTCTTGAGCGGCGCGGCCGGCCTTCATGGCGCGGGGCGATAAGACCGCACCGCGTTTACGGCCGCGACCGGGGCCCTTGATTCAGATTGATCCAGATTTCTGGGCCGTTGCTTCAGGCGGCCACTGTGCAATGCCTCAGGTCGTCGACGAACCGGTCGCGCCACTGCACCACGTCTTCGGATTTTACATTGTCGAAGAGCTTTTCCCAGATCGCGATGCGCTCCTTGACCGGCATGCTCAGGCCCCGGTGCAGGGCGTTCACCATGTCGTCCTGGTCGTAGGGGTTCACGATCAGCGCGTCGGACAGCTGGGCCGCTGCGCCGGCAAAGCGCGATAGAACCAGAACTCCGGGATCTTCCGGGTCCTGCGCAACGACGAATTCCTTTGCGATCAGGTTCATGCCGTCGCGCATGGGCGTGACGAAGGCGACCCGGCTTGCGCGAAACAGGCCGGCGAGTTCGTTGCGCCGATAGCCCTTGTTCACATAGCGCAAGGGCACCCAGTCGATCTCCGCAAAGGTGCGGTTGATCCGCCCGGCAATGCTGTCGAGGTCGGAGCGCAGGTCCTGGTATTCTTGAACATCCGTGCGCGACGGGGGCGCGATCTGCAGCATCAAGGCGGATTTGCGGTGCTCGGGGAACCGCTCAAGAAGCCGCGAATAGGCCTCGAAACGGCTCTCAAGGCCCTTGGAGTAATCGAGCCGGTCCACGCCGATGACGAGCTGGCGCCCGCGCAAGGACGAGGTCATCCGGTCATACATGTCCATGGCCTCATCGGACTGGGACATCTCCAGGAAATCATCCGTGTCGGCTCCAATCGGGAAGGCATTGGCCACGACCGTCTTGCCGAAACACTGAACACGGTTGTCATCGAGAATGGTGCCGCCGGCCTCGTGGACCACATAGTCGCGGAAGGCCTCCAGGTGATCCGCCGTCTGAAACCCGATCAAGTCATAGGCGAACATGCTCTCGATGAGCTGTTTGTGCTTGGGCAGGGTGGCAAGGAGCTGGCGGGCCGGAAAGGGAATGTGCAGGAAAAAGCCCATCCGGTTTTTCAGGCCCGCTTCGCGCAGCTCCTGGGCGACCGGGATCAGGTGATAGTCGTGGATCCAGATAAGGTCCTCGGGCTCGATCAGCGGCGAGACCGTTTGGGCAAAGCGCTGGTTGACCCGGTAATAGCCCGTGTCAAAGGCCCGGTCATAGGCCGTCAGGTCGATGCGGTAGTGGAACAACGGCCACAGCGTCCGATTGGCGTAGCCGTTGTAGTATTCCTCGTAATCGTCCTGGTTCAGATCGATAGCGGCGATTTTCACGCCCGCGCTGTCCTCGTCCATGGTGATCTGGCCACCGGCCGATTCCACCACTTTGCCGCTCCAGCCGAACCAGAAGCCGCGGTATTTTTTCAGCGCCGCATGGAGCGCCGTCGCCAGGCCTCCCGAAGCACCCTTTTCCTTCGCGGCCGGATCGAGGACGCGATTGGAGATCACGATGAGCCGGCCCATAGGGGAAGCCTCCTTTTTGCGGCAACGGCGACCCGAACGGATCGCCGGCACGACGGTACAGAAGAAAGTGTACCAGGAGTTTCCGTTTAGCGGACATGACTCCACGGCTTACTGAGCATACAGGCTGTATTGATGATGCCCACCAGGGAGTAAGTCTGCGGAAAATTGCCCCACAACTCTCCGTCATTGAAGGAAATGTCTTCCGACAAGAGGCCGACATGATTTCTGTGCGCCAGCATGGTCTCGAAGATTTCCCGGGCGCGCTCCTTGCGGCCCACCGACCAGAGACTTTCGATGTACCAGAAGGTGCAAATGTTGAAGGCGTTTTCCGGCGCGCCGAAATCGTCCTCGCTGGCGTAGCGCATGATGTGATCGCCGCGCAGCAGGGCTTTTTCCACGGCCCGGTGCGTGTTTTTGAAAAGCGGGCTTTCCGGGTCGACAAAACCCAGATCGAGAAGCTGCAGAAGGCTCGCGTCCATCATCGGATGGTCGAACGTGGCCGACAGGGACAACATGTTGTGATCCCAGCTGCGTTTCAGGATCGTGCGTTTGATCTCGCTTGCCTTGTCGGTCCAGTCCCGGGCCCGCTCGGGCAGGCCCAGATGGTCGGCGATCTTTGCCAGGCGATCGCAGGCCGCCCAGCACATGGCGCTTGAGTAGGTGTGAACATGGGCCTTGGTGCGCAGCTCCCAGATGCCGGCGTCCGGCGTGTTGTGGAGTTCGTAGGCACGCTGGCCGACCTTCTCCAGCATCTCAAAATCGCTGCGGCCGGCGGGCTTTAAAAGCCGTTCGTCGAAAAAGGCCTGGGCCGCCGAGAGAACCACCTGTCCGTAAACGTCGTGTTGGATATGTTCATGGGCCTGATTGCCGACGCGCACAGGGCCCATGCGGCGATAGCCGGGCAGGTGCTTGACGATCCGCTCCGTCAGCTGATGTTCCTGGCCGATGCCGAAGACGGGTTGCAAATGACCCCCATCGGCCACGCCCACGATGTTTCGCAAGTAAACGAGATAGCCTTCGAGGATGTCGACCGCGCCGATCCGGTTAAGGGCGCGCACCACGTAGTAGGCGTCGCGCAGCCAGCAGTAACGGTAGTCCCAGGTCCGGCCCGAATGGGGCGCCTCGGGCAGGGAGGTGGTCATGGCGGCAATGATCGCGCCGGTTTCTTCAAAATAGCAGAGCTTGAGCGTGATGGCCGCGCGGATCACGGCATCCTGCCACTCCAGCGGCGCGGCGAGATGGCGGACCCATTCGCGCCAGTAATTGCCGGTGGCCTCCAGCATGTCGCGGCAGGTCGACATGATGTCACCGCTGAAGGATTCGTCGGGGCCGAGGAAGAAAGCGATCTCCTGCTCCAGATTGAACCAGACCTCATCGCGCACATAAGAGATCGGCGCGGTCGTGTTCACGCGCAATGTGAGGCTTGGGCCCACATAGCGCAGGTGATTGGAGCCGGCGGTGACCGTAGGCGTTACGGCGCCGTAGTCGAAAAAGGGGCGCAGGCGAATGCGCACGCGGGGGGAGCCGGCAACGGGGCGGATCATCCGGATCATGGACATCGGCCGATAGCGTCGGCCGGCCCGGTGAAAGCGCGGCGCGAAATCGATGATGTCGAGGGCCCGGCCGCGGTCGTCTTCCATGCGCGTGACCAGAATGGCCGTGTTTTTCACATAGCGCTGCTCGGAATGGGCGAGGTTTTCCACCTCGATGTCCCAAAAGCCGCCCGCGTCCTCGTCCGCCGGGTCCTGGGCGGTCAGCAGGGAGCCGAACACCGGATCGCCGTCGAAGCGGGGCATGCAGGCCCAGGTGATGCGGCCTTTACGGTCGATGAGGGCCCCATAGGTGCAGTTTCCGATGACGCCGAGGTTGAGATCCGCCTGATAAGACATGGACTGTCCTGTGGTCTGAAGGTGTCGCAAGGGGCTCGGCGCGGGGCTCCCACGCCGACTGTCCCGAAACGGGACGGGAGAATGGCCGACCCGGCCGGGCCCGCGGATCGGTTGCAAGGGCAACGAATGCGCGGACACGGCGGCCGGGTTCGGTGGCAAATCGCTTCGCTCCTGTCCCGAAACGGGCGGACGCGGGACGCTGATTAACCTATTTCAAGGGGGGCCGGAACCGCGCAAAGGGTGGGGCGAGATCCCCTTTTTTCGCGTGAGGCGACCGGGTGGGGCGTGTAGGGGACGACCGACGGACAGGCGCAAGGCGAACCCAAACCTAAACCATTCCTAACAATTCATTTGTCGATTGGCTCGAATGCCCGCAAGCTGCCCCAAAAGGGAGCAATAGCTGTCGGGCTCGCGGCGCGAGACTCGGTGGCAAGGCGCCTGCTTACTCGCACGTATGTCCGCGGCAAACCCTCGTGTATGCCGGCGGCAAAAGTAATTTGAGAAGGGGCCCGGGACCAACACCGGGGCAACGCGATGACCGACGACGCCATGGCTGACGACACGGTGACCTATCAAGAGATCGCCCTGCAGGATCTGCTGGACCGGTTATGGCATTCGCGTCTTTTGTCCATGGACACCGGGACCGTGATTCCGGAGACCTTCCTTGAGGATGTGGGGGCCGTGCCGCCTGGCGGCGTGCCGCGACCATCCGAGGGCGGCAGCCTTTCGCTCGTGTTCGACGCGGCGGGCGCCGAAGCGTCTGGCGCGGTGACGGCGGATCCCAGCGGCGCCGTGGGCCGCGATCACGTCGTGAATGTCGTCAATGGCGCGGTTCAGTGGTTCACGAAGGCGGGCGCGCTTGAAGCGACCCAGAGCCTGGAAAGCTTTTTCGGTCTTGAGGACGCGGCCGAGCCAGTCGTTGGTTCGGGCGCCGAATTCTACAATCCCAAGGTCATTTACGACGCCGGCGCCGACCGCTTCATCGTCACGGCCCTGTCCAGCACGGGCGTTGACACCGGAGTGAGCGACGACGACGGCTCCGTGATCCATGTGGCCGTGTCGGCGACCGGCGATCCCAACGGTGCCTGGAGCACGACCAGTGTCGATGCCCTGCAGCAGGTCGACGGTCAGAACGCGTTTGTGGACGGCGTCAGCCTCGCGGTGGATGGGGACGCGCTTTACCTGTCGGCCAATCTCTTTGAGAGCGAAACAGGCGGCGACGGCGCCGACGTGCTGGGCACGCGCCTGTTCGTGTTCGACAAGGGGCTCGGCGAAGGCGGCCTTTATGACGGCGGCACGACCACCGTTTCGGTGAGCGATCCGGCGAGCGCCCTTGATATCCCGCTCAGCGCCACGGCCAATTTCAGCTTCGAACTCGCCCAAATGGACGGCGCCGGCGCGCAAAGCGGTGCCTGGCTGATCGCCTATAACGGGGTACACACACCGTTTGAGGCCGATGACTTTGCCATGCTCATTCGGGTGAGCGGCGGCGCCGATGAACCCTCCTTTGAAGGCTTTGCGTTGCCGCTTGGCGATGTGGACAACCAGACGGGCGATTGGCTTGGTCTGGTGCTCCAGGATGCGGGCCAGCCCGGCAGCGACACGAGCCTTGAATTGCTTGACCGCCGCGTCACCGACGCGGTGTGGCGCGACGGCAGGCTCTACGCCGCCTTCACGGTTGTGCCGCCAGCCGGTGTGGATGCGGGCAATCCAAGTGTCCATTGGATCGCCGTCGATACCGAGGCCGAGAGCCCGGTCGTGGTCGATCAAGGCACGCTGGGTGCGCAAAGCTTCGGGATCGGGACCGCCACGGCATTTCCGAGTCTCGCCGTTAACGATGACGGCACCCTGGCCATCGGGTTCACCGGTTTTGGCACCGAGGACGGCGCCAGCGCCTATCTGGCGCTGACCGATCTTGAAAGTGGCACAACGGACGTCACCACGGTCAGTGCCGGCGCGGGGGCCTTCGCGCCCGACGGGACGGATGGCCGCGCGGAATGGGGGTTCGGCTCCAGCACGCTGCTCGATCCGGTCACCGGTGGTTTCTGGACCTACAATGCTTATGCAGCCGAAGCCCCCGAAGGCCTGTCGGCGTTTTGGGATACGGTTTGGGCCACGACCAATGAGGCGTCGACGGAGCCGGATGCGGCCCCAGAACCTGACCCCGCGACCGAACCTGACCCCGCGACCGAACCTGACCCCGCCCCAGAGCCTGATCCCGCTCCGGAACCCGATCCGGCGCCGGAACCCGATCCCGCGCCCGAGCCTGATCCTGCACCCGAGCCGGACCCGGCCCCGGAACCTGATCCCGCGCCTGAGCCCGACCCGGCCCCGGAACCCGACCCTGCGCCAGATCCGGCCGCCCGCGAGATCCTTGGATATACGGATGTGTTCCTGAACGGCGAAACGGCGGAGGTGCGTTCGGAGGAAACCAATCTCGGCGATATGATCGCGGTGGCCAATCTGGCTTTCGCCCGGGAGACTGAGCCCGATGTGATGATTTCGCTGACCCTGTCCGGCGGCATCGGCGCCTCGATCGGGACCTTCGGGCCCAATGGCGAACGCCTCGCGCCCGAGCCGGAGGACAATCGCCTGCCCGGCGAAATTCTGGTGAGCGACATCGAGCGGACCCTGGGTGCCGAGAGCGAGGCCGACGCCTTGAGCATCGTGACCCTGTCACCGCTCGACCTGCTCACGATCCTTGAGATTGCGGTTGCCGACCTTGATGTCGCGGCCGGCGACCTGCCCCCGCAATTCGTCCAGACGGCCGGCTTCTCCTTCAGCTTCGACCCGGCGGCGCCGGAGCTTGAGCGGGTGATGAATGTGGTCGTCGAAACGGCCACCGGTCCGGTACCCCTGGTGATCGACGGTGACGTGATCCCAGGACTTCTTGAGGACGGCATCACGGCGGTCGTGCCGACGGCCCTGCTCGACGGGGACACGGAAATCGGTCTTTCGCCCTTCGAGGCGCTTGACCTGCGCGAACAGCTCAGCCTCGCCGAAAGCGTGACACTGGCGGAGCTGGGCGCCGGTGAAGGCGTGAACGGGGCCTTCGCGGTGGGCACCCAGCAGGATGCCCTCGCCGAGTATATCGCGCGCAATCACGCAACGCCGGAAACGGCCTTTGGGATCGCGGACACACCGGCCACGCAGGATCTGGGCATCCAGAATACGGCCCTGCGGGTGGACGCGGTCACCGATCCGCTCGAGGCACCGGGCGTCGTCGCCCAATTCGGGACCAACAACACCTCCGGTTCTGGGGACGTGAAGCACGGCAGTGAACAGCCTGACGTGATGCGCGGTCTTGATGGGGCCGACCTTCTGATCGGGTACGGTGATTTCGACCGTCTGCGTGGTGATGGCCATGCGGACACGCTGGTCGGTGGCACCGGGTCGGATTTCCTGATCGGCGCCGAAGGGGACGATGTGGTCTTCGGCAGCTCCGGCAATGACCTCCTGTTCGGCAATGAAGGGGCGGACATTCTGCTCGGCGGCCTCGGAGACGATGAGCTGACCGGCGGCGCGGATGCGGATACCTTCATCTGGCGCGCCGGGAACGACGTCATCACGGATTTCCGTCCGGGTGAGGACAAACTCGACCTCACCGATTTCCACGGCGGACTGACCTTCGCCGATTTCGAGGCGGGCCTCAGCGCCACGTCCGCCGGCCTTGTGTACACGGACGCGGTGACCGGCGAGACCTTGACCTTCACGGGGCTCGGCACCGGCGCCATCGGCCAGGGCGACGTGGTGGCCGTGCCGACCTTCGCCGAACTGGCCATCAGCAATGGCGCTCCGGAGGCTGTGGCCCAGGTCGATGCGGCCGACGTGATTGCCGATTTCGACTTCAGCGGCGCCTTCTCCGGCGGTCGCGGCGCGACCTTGTTCGATTACCTGGTCGACCTGTTCTGAGTCTGCGCGGGGCCCTTGATCAGGGCCCCGCTGCTTCCTCTCCCCCCCCGTCCACGAAAACCTGATCCGCGTCCGACGCCTCGGCCCGCCTGTCTGTGGTGGAGACGCAAATCCTCGCGCTCTCCG
>CAYYTT010000117.1:0-12581 GCA_964474635.1 uncultured Alphaproteobacteria bacterium
GGTGTCCCCAACAATGGGGCGACCATAGGTGTTGAGGTGCTTTTTTTCCGCGAAAAACAACACTTTCGCGATGTAAAACGGCGTGATGTCCGGCCAGGCGGAAGCGATGAACGCGACTGCCTCGACCGCTTTCCTCTCGTCGAATTGAAATCGCAGCATTGGGTTCCTCATCCCACCAAGCTGGCATTAGGAGGTATAGATGTCACGAACGGCCCCGACTTCAGGCCGTCGATCCCCCCCCTCTCAATCCGCAATCGCCGAATAGACCAGGGTCCGCAGTTGCCGGCGGATGGGGTAGAGGGTTGAAGGGATGAGCTGGGTGAGGAAGACCACGATCAGGTCCTCGGCCGGATCGATCCAGAAGGCCGTACTGGCAAGCCCGCCCCAGGAATATTCGCCCTTGGAGCCCGGCAGCATGGTGGCCGCCGGATCCGTCGTGACACCGACCCCAAGGCCGAAGCCGACGCCCGCGAAGGCCCCTTCGGCAAACAGGGAGACCGAGAGCTCATCGAGGGTCTTGCCACCGGGCAGGTGATTGGCCGTCATCAGCTCGATGGTCTTTCGGCTGAGGAACTGGGTGCCATTCAAATGGCCGCCATTGAGCAGCATGCGGCAAAAGGTCAGATAATCGGCGGCCGTTGAGACCAGTCCGCCGCCCCCGGACAGGAAGGTGGGCTCGCGCCGATAGCTGCTCGTCTCCACCCCATCGAACAGGGCCATGCGCTCATCGGGGCGCACCTCATAGCAGGCGGCGAACCGGCCGATTTTTTCGTCCGGCACGTGAAAACCCGTATCCGCCATGCCCAGCGGATCGAAAATCCGCTCCTGGAAAAAGGCGTCGAGCCGCTTGCCCGTAATGACCTGCACCAGATAGCCGAGCACATCCGTGGACACGGAGTAGTTCCAGTTGGTCCCCGGAGAAAACTCCAGCGGCAATTGGGCCAAATCGGCCACCATGCTTTCCAGGGAGCCGTCGAAGCTCACCGTGCCCACCTTGCGCGCCCGATAGGCCGCGTCCACATTGGTGCGGTTCTGGAAGCCGTAAGTCAGCCCGGAGGTGTGGCAGAACAGGTCGATGATCCGCATGGGCCGGTCCGGCCGGCGGGTCTGAAAAGTCGGGTCGAAGCCCGCCTGGAACACGCCCAAACCGCGCCAGTCCGGAATATAGCGGTGCACCGGCTCGTCGAGCGCAAGCAGGCCCTCTTCGACCAGCATCAGGGCCGCCACCGCCGTGACCGGCTTGGTCATGGAATAGATCCGGACAATCGTGTCGTCCTCATAGGGCTTGCCGGCCGCCACGTCACGCTGGCCAATCACACCCCAATGGGCCAGTTCGCCGCGCCGGTAGATCACAGTTTGGGCGCCAGGGATCAGTCCGGGCGCCACATACCGTTCCCCCAGGAACCGGTCGATATGGGCGAGGCGCTCCGGATTGAGGCCGGCCGCCGTGGGATTGGGGATCATGGCTCAGGACTCCTCAGGCGAGCCGGCCACCGCGCCGCCCGGTGTCAGGTGGTGTTTGACCACCTTGCCCGAGGCCGTGCGCGGAAAGTCGGTCACGAAAATAAAGCTCTGGGGCACCTTATAGGCGGCGAGCCGCTCCCGGGCAAAACGGGTCAATGCGGCGGGGTCGGGCGCCGCGCCGGGCTGGGGCAAAATATGGGCCTCGCCCACCTCCCCCCAACGCTCGTTCGGCACGCCAATTACGGCGGCCTCCAACACATCCGGATGGCTGTTGAGCACCTCCTCAACCTCGGCCGGATAGACGTTCTCTCCGCCGGAGATGTACATCTCCTTGGAGCGCCCCACGATGAAGTGATCCCCGTCCGCATCGCGCATCACGAGATCGCCCGTGCGCAGCCAGCCATCGGGCGAAATGGCCTTGGCGGTCTCCTCCGGATTGTTCCAGTAACCCGGCGTTATGGCCGGCCCGTTCACGAGCAACTCGCCCGTCTCGCCCGGGGGCAGGTCGTTGCCCTTTGCGTCGACGATCCGTGTCGAGACCAGAAGCTGTTCGCGCCCGGCGCAGCCCGGCTTGGCCGCCATGGTCTCAGGGGTCGCGTAAAAGCAGGTGGGCCCGGTCTCGGTCATGCCATAGCCGTTCACCACCATGGCACCGCGTTCGGCAAAGCGCGCGGCCATGGCCGTGGGCATGGGCGCACCGCCGCAGCCCAGACTGCGCACCTTGGAAAAATCAAGCGCCTCAAAACGCGGATGCAGACTGATCACCTGATAGACTTGGGGCACCGCAAAAAAGGTGTCGATGCGCCCGGCCTCCAGCAGGCCCACCACTGTGTCCGGATCGAAGGCCGGCAACACAATCGTCCGCCCCCCAATCATCAAGGTCGGCAGGGTGTAAAGATTGATGCCCGCCGTGTGGAACAGGGGCAGATAATTGAGCGTCGTGTCGTCCGCGGTCAGGCCCATTGCCTGCACCGTGTTCACGTAATTGGCGAGCGCCATGCCATAGGTCTGGATCACCGCCTTGGGCCGGCCCGTCGTACCGGAGGTGTAGAGGAGGTACCAGCACTCGGCCAGCGGCCACTGGCGGCGGGTCGCAAGGGCAGATGCGGTCTCCATACGGGCCTCATAGCCCTCCCGCCCCGGATCATCGAGCGCAAGCCGGGCCGGCACGGACACGGACAGGTCGCTGGCCGCCCCGGCATCCTCCGCGCCGAAGACCAGCAGTGACGCGGTACAGTCCGCAAGCAGACCATCGAGTTCGCCGGCCGGCATGCGCCAGTTGAGGGGCACGAAAATAAGCCCAAGCTTGGCGCAGGCGAACATCAACTCAAAAAAGGCAATCCGGTTCCGGCAGAGCACCGCAACCCGCTCCCCCCGCGCAAGGCCCATGGACTGCAGCATGCCGGCGGCGCGCGCGCAGCGGTCGTCAAAACCGGCATAGGTCCACAAATGGCCCGAGACACCGTCCTCAAAGGCAATGCGCTCGGGCGCGATCAACGCGCGCCGGGCCGTGATGTCCGGCATCGCCTCCCGGGGTGTGGTCATGGCGCGTCCTCCTTGGCTTTTTTTACCTGTCGTTTTTTGGCGCGGCCTTGTTTTTTGGGCCAGCCCGCGCGGCATTCGGGCCCGCCAGGCCATCGGCGATCAGGCGTCCGGCGCGCACGGCAATGTCCGCCGGCGCACGGGTTTCATCCCACAACCCAAAGCGCAGGCCCAGGAAGACACTGGCCCCGATCAGGGCCCAGGCATGGACATCCTGATCCCCGTCGAGCACCTCGCCGTCCGCGGCCGCGGCCTCAAGCTTGCCCCGATAGGCCTCCGCGAAATGCATGTAATAGTCCCGGTACGCATCTTCCGCGACGAACTGCGCCTCCATGACGATGCGGTAAATGCCCGGATGCTCACGGACGAAATCCAGATAGGCCTCGATCCCCTGACGCTCAGCGGTCAGGCGGTCAGGCGCGGCATCGACCCGGTCGGCAATATAGGCCCGCGTCACCCGGCCCATATGGTCGACCACGGCGCGAAAAATCTTCTCCTTGGACGGAAAATGCACATAGAACGTGCCCATGGCGACGCCGGCGCGGCTCGTGATCGCGCTGATGGAGGCATCGCGAAACCCGTTCTCGCCGAACTCCACTGCCGCCGCATCGAGCAGACGGGTCCGCGTGGCCCGCCCCCGACGCGTCTTGGGTTCGCCGTCCGTGGCCCGGGGCTCCTCCACAGAAACAACGCCGCCTTCGGCGCCGCCGCGGTGCGTGGTGTCCGACGTCCTGGCCTGGGTCCGCCCGAGCGCTTTTTCGCTTTCGCCGTCCACGGCATCTCCTTCAACACTCGTCAATCCGGCCTCACCACGGGGCGAACCGGCCTGCTTGGCCCACGGGGCGGGGATCAGGCTTCGCGCGCCGTTCGACAACCTGAATCTGATTTCATGTGTCTTGATTTTGATCATGTCATGGCGCAACAGTATGCGCTGAGATGCTGTGTGCAAAAGAGAAACACCGTGCAAGGGACCGGCATTGCGCGCCGGCTTCCGCAAAGCACAGCCCAGCACCGACGGCAGGGACCGGATCACGACGTGCGCGACCGACTTGCCCGCAACGACACAACAGCCGCCAAAGACGCGGCACGAGCTGATTTGGGAGGACGGGCCGCGTTGGAACGGCCTGCCATCGCGCTGAAGTGGGGAACAATCGCCATGTACGGACTGTCCAGCACCCTTTTTGACATTCGCCCGCTCAATCTTTGCCAGGCAAACCTGCGCATGACGCTCCTGGCGGGCGTCGCCGCGGCCGGTTTGGGCTTTGCCCCAGCCCTCGCCCAGACCGAAACCGCGCCCGAAGAACCGGTCGTGGAGGAGGACGAGGACGCCGGCGAAGACGACGATATGGAGTTGATGGTCGTCACGGCGCGTCGCCGGGAGGAATCGCTCCAGGACGTGCCGATCTCGATTACGGCCTTTGACGGTGACGCCCTGGTGCGCACGGCGGTGCAGGACATCACCTTCCTGTCCCAGACCGTGCCCAACGTGACCATTGAGGTCTCCCGCGGCACCAACACCACCGTGACCGCGTTCATCCGGGGCGTCGGCCAGCAGGACCCGGTGGCCGGCTTTGAACAGGGCGTCGGCATTTATATCGACGATGTGTACCTGAACCGTCCCCAGGCCGCGATCCTGGACGTTTATGACGTTGAACGGATCGAAGTGCTGCGCGGGCCCCAGGGCACGCTCTATGGCCGGAACACCATCGGCGGTGCCATCAAATACGTCACGAAGCGTCTGAGCACGGAACGTGAGTTCGACCTGCGCCTGACCGCCGGCAGCTTCGAACAGTTCGACGCCGTCTTCAAAGCGTCCATCCCGATCACCGATGAATTACGCGTCGGCGGTACCATCGCCCGCTTCACCCGCGACGGCTTCGGCGACAACCTGACCCTTCCAGGTATTGAAAACTACCAGCGGGACATCGTTGCCGCCCGCGCCAGTGTGGAGTGGGAGCCGGGCGACGGCTGGTTCTTCCGGGTCGCCGGCGACGTGCTCGACGACGACTCCGATCCGCGCCAGGGTTTTCGGGAAACGGTCGGCAACCTGAGCGGTGCGCCCATCCTTGACAATGTCTTTGATACGCGCGCGGGGCTCAACAATCCGCTCCAGGAAGTCAAGGGCTACGGCATCAGCGTGCTGACCGAGTGGGAAGCCAACGAGAACTTCACCTTCAAGAACATCTTCGCCTATCGCGAAGACCGCACCCTGTCGCCCATCGACTTTGACAGCCTGCCCTCGGCCGACCTGGACGTGCCGGTGATCTACGACAACCAGCAGCTTTCGAACGAATTCCAGATCCTGTATTCAAGCGACATCCTCTCCGGTGTTCTGGGGGTCTATTACCTGCGCGCGAATGCCTTCAACGCCTTCGACGTGATCCTCGATAATCTGGTTCCGGGCTTCAACTCCTTCACGCTGGGCGATGTGGACACGGACACCTGGTCCGTGTTCGGCGATTACAGCGTGGACCTTCTGGAACTGTTTGGCTTCGGCCCTGCTCCGCTGATGGAAGGCCTGGAGCTGTCCTTTGGCGGCCGCTAC
Source organism: uncultured Alphaproteobacteria bacterium (assembly GCA_964474635.1). Lineage (GTDB taxonomy): Bacteria > Pseudomonadota > Alphaproteobacteria > JAJFIK01 > JAJFIK01 > CAYUYV01. The sequence continues at coordinate 5,552 of CAYYTT010000117.1, forward strand.
ACCAGCGACAAGCGCACGGCCTTTGTGCTGCGCCAAAACCTGCTCGGCGGCACGTCGGAGTTCTTCGGCGGCGACCCGATCGTCCTGGCGACAACCTCCGACTTTCTGGGGAGCGATACGTTCACGGATTTCTCGCCAAGGGTCTCCCTCGCCTGGCGCCCGAACGCCGACCACAACTTCTATGTGACCTATTCGGAAGGCTTCAAGGGCGGCGGCTTCGACCCGCGCGGACTGACCTCGGCGGCGCCGGACATCGACGGGGATGGCATCGTCGAGCCTGAAGAGGAATTCCAGTTCATCCAGTTTCAACCCGAAGAAGTCGACTCCCTTGAATTCGGTGTGAAGTCGGCCTGGTTCGGCGGCCGCGTGAACACAAGCCTCGCCGTGTTCCTGACGGACTACACGGACGTCCAAATCCCGGGCTCGTTTGGTCTCGATACGGATGGCGACGGCCTGGACGACCAGTTCATCGGGGTCACGACGAACGCCGCCGAAGCGACCGTCAACGGCGTTGAATTCGAAGGCTTCGCAGTCCTCGCCCAGGACGCCTTCACACCGGGCGATGATGTCTCCCTCGCCTGGACGTTCGGCTATATCGATGCCGAATTCGATACCTTCATCGACGCGGCCGGCAACGATGTGGCCGATGAGCGGTTCTTCCAGAACACGCCGGAATACTCCGCATCGGGTACGTTTACCTATGAAACGCCGATGACACTGTTCACGGCCGAGGGCACATTGTCCTTTGTGAACATCGTCTCCTACCGGAGCTTTGCGACCCAATTCGAGTTCGAGGTTCCCCTGCTCGACCAGCCCGGCTTCCTGCTCTACGACGCGAGCCTCGTGTGGGAGAGCGAGAACGGCACCTGGCAACTCGGCCTGCACGGTAAAAACCTGACGGACGAGGAATATCGGGTCGCGGGCTACAACTTCCCGACCCTGGGTCTGGAGGGCTCGGTGACGTCCTTCTATGGCAATCCGCGCCAGATCCTGGGCACGGTGCAGGTCCGCTTCTGATCACAGGCACCGCGCCTCCAAGGGCGCCGGCCTTGCGCTCATGACAGTGCCGGACGGCGGGTCCCTCGGGGCCCGCCGTTCTCGTATGCGGCACGGCGCCGGGGCCGGTCCGTCTGGCACGCCCGGTGAAGTGCCCTTACGCTCAGACTCAGAACAAGGAACGCGCCGGTCGGCTGACCTCGCGGAACCGTTTCGGGCCCGAAACACCGTATTGGCCCCGAGCAAGCTTTTTGGGAAGGAAAGCGGCCATGACCACACCGACACAGGCGGCGCAGCCGCCGATCACGGATCCGTTCTCACAGGCCTACAAGGTCTATGTGCTGTTCATTCTGGTGGTGGTCTACACGTTCAATTTCATCGACCGGACAATCATTTCGATCCTCGCGCCGCCGATCAAAGCCGAACTGGGGCTTTCGGACACCCAGCTCGGTCTCCTGGGCGGCACCGCTTTTGCGCTGTTCTACACGGGCCTTGGCATTCCCGTCGCCCGGCTTGCCGACCGCACCAACCGCACCTGGATCATGACGATCTCGCTGACGCTTTGGAGCGGCTTCACGGCCCTGTGCGGCGTGGCGACCAATTTCACGCAGCTTTTCCTCGCCCGCCTGGGCGTCGGCGTCGGCGAGGCCGGCGGCACGGCCCCGGCCTATGCCCTCATTTCTGATTTCTTCCCCCAGCACCAGCGCGCCCGGGCCCTTGGGGTCTATTCCTTCGGCGTGCCCATCGGCAGCGCGCTTGGCCTTATGCTCGGCGGCTATATCGCCTCGCAGATCGACTGGCGGACCGCCTTCATCGTGGTCGGAATTGCCGGGATCGCCATCGCGCCCATCTTCCGGCTGACGGTGCGCGAGCCCAAACGCGGACAGTTCGACCCGGCCCCGACCAGCGCCGCGCCGCCCACCACGATGGAAGTCTTGCGCATGCTGGTCCGCAAGCCGACCTTCTGGGGGCTGTCCTTTGGGGCCGCGAGTTCCTCGATCATGGGCTATGGCGTCATCTTTTGGATGCCGAGCTATTTCGAGCGCACCTATGGCCTCCAGATCGAGTTCGTGTCGCTCTATTACGGCGGCATCGTGCTCATCGGCGGTGTGGCCGGCGTGTGGCTCGGCGGCATGCTCGCCGACCGGTTCGGGGCACGGCGCAAGGCGGCCTATGGCCTCGTCCCCGCCATCTCGCTGATCACGTGCCTGCCCTTCTATCTGATCGGTGTCCTCGGCGTGCCCGATCTTCTGCCGGCCTGTTTCGTCTTTCTGGTTCCCGGCGCCCTGGGGGTCGTCTGGATCGGTCCGGCCATTTCCGCGGTCCAGCATCTGGTGACGCCGGGCATGCGGGCGACGGCCTCGGCCATTTTCCTCTTCATCAATAATCTGATCGGGCTGGGCGCCGGCACGGTGCTGATCGGCGCCCTGTCGGATCTGTTCGTGGACAGCTATGGCGCCGACAGCCTGCGCTACGCGATCCTCGCCGGCACGGTCTTTTACGTCATCAGCGCCACCCTGTTCGCGCTGACATCCATGCGCCTGGAGCGCGACTGGGAGCGGTGAAAGCCGCGCCCAGCACCGACCTCGCGCAGGCGTGACCGGCGCCGGCCGCGCCTCGCCTTGAAGCGGAACCGATTGGTCTCCAATTCGGTGAAGCGGATGCGCGCATCCTCGCCTTGAGCTTTGACCGGGAAGCGATCAGGGTTAGGGCGAGATCCGCACCGCCTTCGCAGGGAAGGACCACCGTATGACCAAGAAGAACTATGAGAAAACAAAGGACGCGCTGGAGACCCTCACGCCCATGCAATATGAGGTGACCCAGAACGATGCGACTGAGCCGCCCTTCCGCAACGAGTATTGGGACCACAAAGAGCCTGGGATCTATGTGGATGTGGTGAGTGGCGAGCCGCTCTTCGTCTCCAGCGACAAATATGACAGTCATTGTGGCTGGCCGAGTTTCACCCGGCCCATCGACCCGGACATGATCATCGAAAAGCGCGACACCAGCCACGGCATGATCCGCACCGAAGTACGCTCGCGCCACGGTGACAGCCATCTGGGCCATGTTTTCCCTGATGGTCCGGGGCCGGACGGTCTGCGCTATTGCATCAATTCCGCCTCGCTGCGCTTCATTCCGGTAAGCCAGATGGACGCGGAAGGCTACGGCGACTACGTCCAACTGATCGACATAGGAGGCTGAACGCCATGGCGACCCAGACAACAATCCTGGCCGGCGGCTGCTTTTGGGGTATGGAAGATCTGTTCCGGAAACTGCCCGGCGTCATCGATACGGATGTGGGCTATACGGGCGGCGAGACGGCCAATGCGACCTATGACGAGGTCAAGACGGGCCGCACCGGTCATGCCGAATCCCTGAAGATCACCTATGACCCCGATATGGTCAGCTACCGGAAAATCCTGGAATTCTTCTTCCAGATCCACGATCCCACCACGAAGGATCGCCAAGGCAATGACCGGGGCAGCCAGTACCGCTCCGCGATTTTCTACCAAAACGCGGACGAAAAGCGCACCGCCGAAGAGGTTATCGAGGCCGTGAATGCCTCCGGCCGCTGGCCCGGCAAGGTGGTGACCGAGCTTCTGCCGGAAGGGCCTTTCTGGCGCGCCGAAGAAGTGCACCAGGACTATCTGGAGCGTTTCCCGGCCGGCTACACCTGTCATTTCATCCGGCCCCAGTGGACTTTGCCGGACGGACAAAAAGACCGCTGACACGTCGCTTCGCCGCCGGCGCAGCGCCGGCGGTATTTTTAATGTTTTTGAGCCCACCATGGCCCGCATCCTGATTTTCGGGTCCCTGAATTGGGACACGCCCATTCGTTTGTCCGGGGCCATCGCAACCGGCGCCCGGCTGTGGGGCACATCGCTCGGCGGCCGCCTTGAGGGACGATTGGGCGGCGGCGCGGGCAATACGGGCTGCGGCCTCGCCCGCGTCGGGCACCATGTGGCGGTGGTCACGCCGGTCGCCCGGGACGCGGCCGGGGAACGCCTGCTCACCCAGGCGCAGGCCCATGGGCTCGATCTGCAATTCGTGACGCGCATCGACGGGCAAACGCCGACGACCCTCCTCCTCATTGATCCGCAAGGGGAACGGGTGGTTCTGGGCGTCGACCTGCCCGTAACGGCGTCCGGCGCGCCCGACCCGGCCTGGGCCCGTCCGCCGACGGATGAGGACATTCGTGCCTTAAGGGGCTTCAGCGCCGAGGCCGTTTACCTGCGCCGTGTCGATCCGCTGGGCCTGGCCTGCATTTCCGGCATCGAAGGACCACGCCTTGCCCAATGGCCGGGCCGGCGCACGCTTAGCGCCCTCGCCGCCCCCCTGGCGGTCGATGCGCTCGTCGTGTCCCGGGATGACTTGGCCCCCACCTTGGGCGGGTCGGACCTTTGGGAAAAGGCCGCCGCCGTCACGGGCGGGCGCCTGTCTGTCCTCATCGTGACCGAAGGCGCCAAGGGCGCGCAGGTGTTCGAGGGTTCGGGCGCCGCGCCGCGCCTCATCCCGTCTGCGAAGGCCACGCCCGTCGACTGCACCGGTGCCGGAGACGCCTTTGCCGCCGGCCTGCTCCACGCCCGCTTGTCAGGCGCCCCCTGGCCGGCGGCTGTCGCCCACGCCAACGCCTGGGGCGCCCTCACGGTGGCCCATGAGGGCTCAATTCCACCTCCAGCCATCGAAAATATTCCATTGAATCAGTAAACTAAGGCACTATTAGGCTAATCAGGAATCTGTTTCCAGATTAGCCTAAAACTAGATGCCTGTTAGGGAGCACAGGCCAATCTGGATGCGCATTCCGGATGAGCCGCAAAAGGACCGCGCGATGTCGACCCGTCCGAGGATCATGGCCGCCACCATTTCCGCCATGTCCAAAACCTTTCCCGTGCTGCTGCTGACGGGCGCGCGGTAGGTCGGCAAGACCACGCTGCTGACCACTGCGCCGAACCGGAGCGGGGCTATGTGACGCTTGACGACCTGGCCGAACGCGATCTTGCCAAAACAGACCCTGCCCTTTTCCTGGAGCGCCATCCGCCACCGGACATCATCGATGAGGTTCAGTATGCGCCGGATCTTCTGCCGGTCATCAAAATCGCTGTCGATAAACGCCAACGCGCCCAAGGTGCCATGGGCGCCTTTTGGCTCACTGGATCCAAGAAATTCCATCTCATGGAGGGCACCACGGAGTCCCTCGCAGGACGGGTCGCGATCCTTGACCTGATGGGTTTGTCGCTGGAGGAGCGTAGCGAGCCCGGGTCGCAGGATGCACAGGGCGCGCCTTTCCTTCCGACACCGGACTGGATCACTGACGCCCGGGGACGGGCCAGCATTCGAACCGGCGCCATAGGGCCCCTTGGTCTACGGACAATCTTTGAGATGATTTGGCGCGGCTCCTTTCCTCGCCCTGCCCTGCCGATCGATGTGTTCAAACGATCTTACATTCAGACCTATATTGAGCGGGACGTTCGAGCACTCGCACGCGTTGGCGATGTGCTCGCCTTCCAACATTTTGTCCGGGCTGCCGCCGCTCGCACCGCACAGCTTGTCAACTATGCCGATCTCGCCCGCGATGCCGATATCGATCAGAAGACGGCCAAATCCTGGCTCGGTATTCTCGAAGCCTCGGGTCTCGTGCACATCTTGCAGCCCTACCACACCAACGTGACCAAACGGCTCGTGAAAACCCCAAAGCTCTATTTCCTCGACACTGGTCTTGCAGCCCATTTGACCCAATGGACCTCACCGGAGGCGCTTGAAGCCGGCGCCCTGTTCGAAAGTTTCGTGTTTGCCGAGATTTTGAAAAGCTACTGGCATCGCGGCCGTCAGGGGGGCGTTTTATTTCTACCGTGATCGGAATGGAAAGGAGATCGACCTTATCATCGAGCAAAATGACACGCTCTATCCGGTAGAATTCAAAAAATCAGCATCCCCAGGACCGAACGCCGTCAAGGCATTCCGAACGCTTGAAAAGCTCGGCCGCACGGTGGGGCCAGGTGCCGTCATATGCCTGCGCGAGAAAGACATTCCCATAACCAGGACCGCGACGGCTGTCCCGGCAGGCTATTTGTGATGCCATTCACCCGCCGGTGACGGACATGTGGCGGTCGACGGCGGCGGTGCCGGCCTCCAGGCTGTCTTCGAAGGCGTGGCGCTCGGGCTTCTTGCCGATGGCGCGCTCAATGCGCGCGTCGATCAGCTCGTCGCTGTCGCTTTCGCGCAAGGCCGCGCGCAGGTCGGCGTTTTCGCCGCGCCCCAGGCACAGATAAAGCTGGCCCGTACAGGTGACGCGCACACGATTGCAGCCCGCGCAGAAATTCTCCGTGAGCGGCGTAATGAACCCGAGCCGGCCGCCTGTCTCCTCAACCCGCACATACCGGGCGGGCCCGCCCGTGCGGTCGGGCAGCGGGGTGAGGGTCCAGCGGGCCTCAAGATCCTCGCGCACGGCCGTCAGGGGCAAAAACTGATCGCGCCGATCCTCGCCCGTCTCCGCCATGGGCATCACCTCGATGAGGGTCAGCTCATAGCCCTCCCCATGGGCCCAGGCGATCATGTCGGCAAGCGCCGCGGCATTCTCATGGCGCAGCGCCACGGTGTTGATCTTGACCCGGAGGCCGGCCGCCCGGGCCGCCTGAAGCCCGACCAGGACCTGATCGAGACTGCCGCCGCGCGTGACGGTGCGGAAGACATCCCGATCGAGGCTGTCGAGGGAAACATTAATCCGCCGCACGCCGGCCTCCACGAGGCCATCGGCAAAGCGGGCAAGCTGGGTGCCATTGCTGGTCAGGGTCAATTCATCGAGGAGGCCCGCTTTCAGGTCCTCGCCCAGCCAGCCGATCAGATCCATGATGCCCCGGCGGACCAGGGGCTCGCCGCCGGTCAGGCGGATCTTGCGCACACCCCGGCGCATGAAGGCCCGGGACAGGCGCGCCATTTCCTCAAGGCTCAAGACCTCCCGCTTGGGCAGGAAAGTCATGTCCTCCGCCATGCAATAGGTGCAGCGCAGGTCGCAGCGATCTGTCACCGAAAGGCG
>CAYYTT010000118.1:0-12322 GCA_964474635.1 uncultured Alphaproteobacteria bacterium
CCGCACTGGCCCCGCTCCGAACTGGCCCCGGTCTGCACTGGCCCGGGTCTGCACTGGCCCGGGTCTGCACTGGCGAAGTCCGCGGCCGTTTCGTATGACTTGCCCGAGCGTGATCGCCCTCGCCCCGTTTCGAGCCCCCCTGTCCGGTGCGCACGGTTCGGGGGCATCGTCCCGCATCCTTGCGCGGCGGCTGCGCAGGTCATACGCCCGGCCGCCAAACCCGAAACCAGGGCAAAGCCATGATCCTTTCGCACAGCCGCCGGTTCATCTTCGTCAAAACCCGGAAGGTCGGTGGCACCAGCCTTGAGATCGCGCTGTCGAAATTTTGCGGCCCCGAAGACATCCTGACGCCCCTCAGCGAGGGGGAAGAGGCGATGCGTCTGTCGGTGAGTGGGCGCAAAGGACAGAATTTTCACAAGTCCCTCGCCCGCTGGAGCGTGAAGGACCATGCCCGTTTCGCCATCAAGGGACGCCGGCCGAACGCGTTCATTCCCCATTCCAGCGCCGAGGAAATCCGCACACGGATCGGCCAGACCCTGTGGGATAGCTATTTCACATTTTCGGTGGTGCGCAATCCCTATGACCGCACCATCAGCGCCTATTTTTGGGAAATCCATAACGCCGCGCCTGGCGATCCCATCAAGACGATGGACTTTATGACCTGGCTCCATGAGCGCCCCACATCCGTGGTGACCAACTGGGACATGATCACGCTGGACGGCGCGGTCGGCGTCGATTTCGCCGTCCGCTACGAGCACTTGCAGGAAGATCTGGCGGCATTGGCACAGCGGCTTGGCATCACCGAGGACCTCCATGCCCTCTTGCGCGGCCAGCGCGCCAAATCGGGCATCCGCGCCAAAAACGCAACGCCCGCTGAGTTCCTGGCCCAGTATCCTGAGGCGATCGACTACATCGCACAGACCGCCCGGCGCGAGATCGAAACCTTCGGCTATGAGTGCCCTCGCCTTTAGAGCCATGTGCCTTCAAACGGATCCAGCTCTTGTTTTGTTTCGCTCGCGCGCGCCCATACAGGCCCTTTTGGAGCGCTCCGCGAGGGCGGCGCAGGGGCGCCGGGCCGTGGTGACGGCCTGTGTTCGTCGCCCACCTTCATCGAAAAATGCTCTAACTGGCGATACTTGCATTTAAAATCAGTGTCAGGATGAAAAATCTGATCCCAACCGGATCAGCGCGTCGGGTCGTCAGGCGGTGGAAAGGGCGCTTTGAAGGTGAACGCTTGCGGGCCCGGCCCGTCGGCGGCGAGGCGGGCAAGTCGCTCCCTGGCCTCTTCCATGGTCGGGCGATGCCCTTCCGGGATCCACCAAAGCGCCAGATAAAACGCCATGTGCGCGAACCATTCCTTGCGCCGACGCATGAAGGCCCGATGCTCCGGGTCGCGGTAGACGAAGGCCGCCAGCGCATTCATGTCGGTCCAGACCGACAGATTGATGGCCATGTCCGGATCCTCAAACGGGTTGAGGTCGATGGCGTTGTCCCCCTCCCCGGTCAGACGCCAGACGAAGCCTGGCGCGGCCTCGGCCCGGGCGTTCACATGGGCAAGGGCATCCATGAAGTCCTTGTTGGCCGGATCGTCGCGCGGGGCGAGAAACCGTCCGATATTGACTTGCGCCAAATGGGCCAAATTCATTCCTCCATTGCGGGCCGGCGCGAGGGCCATCCAGGCGCTTCCGGCAAAGCGCGCAGCCCAGGAACGGCCACGCCCTTACGGCCGCGATCATTGTCCGCCGCCACCGCGCTAAAAAAGACGCTCAAAAAGTTCCACCACCGTGTAGGTCAGTGCGGCGGAAATGGCGATGGCGATCCCGGCAAGGACCATCCCCATAAGGACAATAATGCCATCCCTCTGCGTCAATCCAATGGCGATCACCGTCGCGGCAAGCCCAGGCGGCGCGTTGCCGAGGAAGGGAAAGGGCAACAGCAGGATCACACCCAGAACGAAGACCGTCAATCCGATCAGCCGGCGGAACAGGTCGCCGGTCAAGAAGGCCAGACGCGGCCGCGCGAAACGCTCGATCCGCTCCAGGGCGGGGATGGCACGATCGGCCAGGTGCTTTAGGGTCTTGCGCTCGATGGGCCGGTCCGCCAGGGCGCGCGGCAGCCATAAGGTGTCAAGGCCAAGCACCAGGTGGCCCGCGATGAAGGCAATCAAGATCCCGCACAAGGCCGGGATGCCCGGCGGCATCGGCAAGGTGGCCGGGACGGCGAACAAAAACAGGGTAAAGCCCAGTGCGCGCCGGCTGAGCGTGCGCACGATGTCCCGCACCAGCACGGTTTGGCAGGATCCCTTGGTGGCGATCTGCCTGAGGATCTCGGAGGTGCGGGACGGGGTCTGGGGCGCCGTCATCGCTGCCGCGCCCGTGTGCGGGGGCCGGCGGGCCGGATGCTGGAACGCGAAATGGGCCGTGCCATGGAGAACTGCCCCGCTGTGGTCTCGCCGGATCCTTCGCTTCTCGCCATACTGGGCATGAGAGCCGGCCCCCTGCAACCCGCGGACGGGCAAACACCCTGCCCGCCGCCTGCTCAAGGACTTTCCATGACCCTCAAAGGACGCATGCGTGAGCAAACCGCCGCGGACGGAGCCCGCATTCAGCACTACCACGTGGCGCCTGAGGATGTGGCGCCGGGGCAATCCCGCAAGGGCGGACTGGTGCTGATCCAAGAGATTTTCGGCGTCACCGACCACATCAAAGAGCTGTGCGATGGCTTTGCCGCCGACGGTTACGAGGTCATCGCCCCGGCCCTGTTCGACCGGATGGAGCCTGGCTTTACGGCGAGCTACAGCCCTGAGGACATTGAGCGCTCCCGGACCCTGGCGGGGCGGGTGGACTGGACGGGCGTCGTGGCCGATGTGTCTGCCAGCGTGGCGGCCCTCGCGCCGCGCGGGCCCGTCTTCATCACCGGCTACTGTTTCGGCGGCAGCGTGTCCTGGGTGGCCGCCTGCCGGGTCCCGGGCCTCAGCGCAGCCAGCGGTTACTATGGCCGTCTCGTCATCGAATTCGTGGAAGAAATGCCGAAATGCCCCACGATCCTCCATTTCGGCACCAGGGACGCGACCATTCCCATGGAATGGGTCCGCCAGATCGAAGCAACGCACCCGGAGGTTCCGGTGCACATCTACGAGGCCGACCACGGCTTTAACTCCGACCGGCGCGACCAATTCGATGCGCAGTGCGCGGCCCTGGCGCGGACACGCACCCTGGCCCTGTTCGACGCCAATTCCTGAGCGATCCGCTGACAGATCATAAGACAATAACCCGCCGGACCCACCGGCCTGAGGAGGACCCGCCCCAATGACCCAGCCAATGAAAGCCGCGATGGTCGCGTGCGCCATCCTGTCCGCTTTGGCGCCCCTATCAACCCAAGCGCAGGATTGGTATCCCTCCCGCTACGGCGCAGGCGATACCATTGGGGCGCTCAATCTGCTGGGTCCGGACGATGCCAAACGCGGCGCGGCCGAAATCCGGAGCGGAAAAGTCTATGCCCTGGGCGGCGTGACGGGCCGCGCGACGCCGGCCTATGGTCACCGCAGTTTCCAGCTGTTCCTTTATCCCCATGGGGACGGGTCGGGGGCGCCGCGCGGGCCCAACAAGACCACCTTCAACGACGATTTCATGATGGCATGGCTCGGCATCGGCACCCAGATCGATGGCTTTGCCCATGGCGGCATCGACCACCGCTACTATAACGGCCGGCGTGTCGAGGACGTGTTCGATCCCAAGGGCGCCAAACTGTTCGGGACCCATCAGATCCCGCCCATCGCGACGCGCGGCGTGCTTCTCGACATGACGCGTCACTTCGGCGTTGCCATGCTGGAGGCCGGAACGGTCTTCAACAGGTCACAGATCGAGGCGGCCGCGGCCGCGCAGGACGTTGAAATCCAGCAAGGGGATGTGGTGCTGTTCCACACCGGGTGGCAGGCCCTCGCCGCCTCCGATCCCGAACGCTTCCTGGCCGGCGAGCCGGGCCTCGGGGCCGGCGGCGCGGAGTATCTGGCCGGCCTGGGTGTCGTGGCCGTTGGCGCCGACACCTGGGGCCTCGACGTGATCCCCGGCGAGCCCAAGCCGGACGGCGGACAGCCCGATCGCTTCCCCGTTCACCAGATCCTGCTCGCCAAACACGGGGTCCATGTCTTGGAAAATATTCAGACGGCGGAGCTGGTCGCCGACGACGCGCATGCGTTCCTGTTTACCTTGGGCGTGCCACGCTTTGAAGGCGCGGTGCAGATGGTGATCAATCCGGTCGCGATCCGATAAAGCATCGGGCGGGAAATCTGGATCAATCTGACCCCAGCGCCCGCCGCTCTGCTTCTATTGCGCTCACGCGCCCCAATGGGCGTTTATAGCGCGGTGCGGATTATCGCCCCGCGCCATCACCAAACGCGGCGTGTTCTTCCAGGAAGGACAGGGTTGCCTCTTGCAGCTGCGTAAGGGCCGGTTCTTCCAGGACAAGGTGAGAGCCGTTGGTCAGCTCCAGGAATGCTTTCGGGCTCGTAACCGCGTCGAAGACAGGGCGGCTGAGCGCCGTCGGGGTCCAGGCATCGGCGCCGGGATGGGCGAGCAGCAACGGACAGGATAGATCGAAACACGCTCGTTCGTATGCGTGCAGCGTACGGAAAAACCGGCTTGGCACCCTCCGCCCGCCAAGCAGGGGGTCGGAGACGAAGTACCGGGCCATCGCCGCATTCGCGCTCATGGCTTTAAGCGGCGTGGCGAATTTGAGCGGCAGCGCAACCCGGTCAAAGATCCACGGGACGAGGCGCAGGCTCCAAAGGCTCACAAGGCCGAGCAAGGGCCACCGGGCAGCTTTAACAAAGAGGTCCGGACGGCTGAGATCAAGCAGCGTGGTTGCCACCACCGCGGATACGGCTTGCGCGTCCTGCGCCGCGTAAAGGGCTGTCAGTCCGCCAACGGATAAGCCCATGAGAGCCACCGGCGTATCCTGGGCGTCCGCCAGGGCCGCTACCGTGGCGGGCCATTCCCCATAATCTGCGGCAAATCCCGGCGCGGGGACGCTCAAACCATAACCGGGCAAGTCCGGGGCCAGAACGCGCCAGCCCCGGCTGGCCAAAATCCAGGCAAAGGGCGCGAGGGCTCTGCCGTGGCCACCCCCGCCATGGACCAGAATGACACGGCCACGGAGCGCGCCCTGGGCGGGCCAATCATCAATATGGAGACGATGGCCGCGAATGATCTCTTCGCGTTCCTCAGGCTCAGTCCCGATGACGATGCCAAACTCGGCCGCGAGGATCGCCCGATAGGTCTCCCAGCTGCGCGATCCGGCATAGCGTTCCATGGGCTCAGTCCTCGTCCTCCTGCTGACCATAGGTTCCGAATTTCTCCAGAACCCTGGCCATTTCCTCCGTATCCAGGATGTGCCCGCCGCCGATACTCAAGACCTGGACATATTGGGCGGCCAGGGTTTCGACTTCCTGGGCGAGCGTGAGGGCGCTGGCCGGACAGGCGCTATAGGCGACCTGCCCATGATTGGCCATGAGGCAGGCCCAGCGCCCGTCAAGCGCCTGGACCACCGCGTCGGCCAGTTCCGGTGTTCCGAAGGTCGCATACTCCGCACAGCGAATATCCGCACCTCCCGCAATGGCCACCATATAGTGAAAGGCGGGAATGCGCCGATGGGTACACGCCAGTGCCGTCGCGGCCTGCGAATGGGTGTGTACGATCCCTCCGGCCGCGCCATAGGCCTTGTAGATGGCAAGGTGGAAATGCCACTCGCTGGAGGGCTTGAGCTGATTGGGGGCAACTGACCCATCCGGTTCAACCCGTACAATCGACGCCGGCGTCAGATCCACATAGGGAATACCCGTTGGCGTGATGACCATGGCCGGCGCGCCCGCCTCGCCTTCAATCCGTGCCGAGACATTACCCGAACGGCCCGGCGAGAGCCCCATGGCAGCCATGTCCTGCGCCGCCTTGACGACCTGTTCACGGGCGCGCAATTCCGGATCGTCGATGAAGGCGGGCTCGGCCGGCGGGTAAGCCGTGCCTGTGTCCTGCATATCGTCCGTGTCCACCGGCGCATACTGAAACAGGCCGGGCCGGGCCCGCACTTCGTCGTCCGGCCCGTTCTGTCCGGATGCGGACTGCCCGGGAATGAAGGGTTTGCCCTGCATCGATTTTCCGTCAGTCATCAACAGTCTGCTCACAGGCCCGCTCAGGGTAGAGCGCCAAAAGTCCGGCGCGGGAGGCCGGCGTGATGCCCCGTTCGGTGATCAGCGCGGTCACAAGGCGCGCGGGCGTGACATCGAAGGCGTAGTTTTCCGCGTGGCTTCCAGGCGCGGCGATCCGCACCCGCACCATGTCACCTGAATCGGCCCGGCCGGTCATATGCGTGACCTCCTCCTCCGAGCGCAGCTCGATGGGGATGTCCGCGCCGCTCTCCACCTCCCAGTCGATCGTGGAGTGGGGCAGCGCCACATAAAACGGCACACCCTGGTCATGGGCGGCAACGGCCTTGAGATAAGTACCGATCTTGTTGGCCACGTCGCCGTTCGCCGTCGTCCGGTCCGTTCCCACAATGCACAAATCGACTTCGCCGATCTGCATCAGGTGCCCCCCCGCATTGTCCGCGATGATGCTGTGGGGCACACCGTGACTGCCCAACTCCCAGGCCGTGAGAGCCGCCCCCTGGTTGCGCGGCCGAGTCTCATCGACCCAGACATGGAGGGGGATGCCCTCATCATGGGCCCGGTAAATGGGTGCAAGGGCCGTGCCCCAGTCGACGGTTGCGATCCAACCGGCGTTGCAATGGGTCAGGATTTTCACGGGGCGTCCCGGATTGTCCGCATGGACCGCGCGGATCACATCGAGCCCATGGGCCCCGATGGCCTCGCAGGTGGCCACATCCTCGTCGGCCATGGCGCCGGCCTTGTCGAAGGCGGCCTGGGCCCGGCGCTCACGGGGCTGATTGCGCAGAGCGTCCATCATTTCCCGCAACGCCCATTGCAGATTGACGGCCGTGGGCCGCGTCTGGATCAGCAGGTCATGGGCCCGACCCAGCGCCTCGTCGCTCGGATCCACAGCCGCCGCGAGGGCCATGCCATAGGCCGCCGTCACGCCAATCAAGGGCGCGCCGCGCACCCGCATGGTACTGATGGCCTCGGCGGCGGCTTCCGCATTGGTCAGCTCAAGGATGATAAACTCGTGGGGCAGTCGCGTCTGGTCAATGATGTGGACCGTTCTGCCGTCCTCGCCGAGCCAGATGGCCCGGTAATGAGTCCCGTCCACCTTCATCGTAGTACTCCTTCCGCCCCGGCGCCGCGCGGGTGCTTCGCTCCGGTCCCGTCAGTCCCCCTCGAATTCGATGAGGGTATGCACGGGTTTGCCGAGCGCTTCCAAGCGCTTGCGCCCGCCCAGATCCGGCAGATCGATGACAAAACTGCAGCCGCTCACATGGCCGCCGAGCTTTTCGATCAACGCAATACCGGCCTCGGCGGTTCCGCCGGTGGCGAGCAGATCGTCGACCATCAGAACAGTTTCGCCTTGGGCTACCGCATCCCGGTGCACTTCAACCGTGTCGGTACCATACTCCAAGTCATATTCGTGCGAAATCACATCCCACGGTAGTTTTCCTTTTTTGCGTATGGGAATGAACCCGAGCCCCATGCGGTGGGCCATGGCGCCGCCAAAGATGAAGCCACGCGCCTCAATGCCGGCGATATGATCGAATTTGAGACTGCCGGCCGCCTCGATCATGCGGTCCACGGCGAGCGAAAAGGCGTCCCGGTGCCCGATCAGCGTGGTGATGTCCCGGAACATGATGCCGGGCTTGGGGTAATCGGGGATGGTCCGAATGGTGCTTTTCAGATCGATCATGGTCATATCGCTCCCGTCTCGAGCCGGCCTGGGGGTGATCAACGGCGCACGGGCGCGCCGAGTACGCGGCCCGCGACCGCGTCAAGCTTGAGCACGAGGCTCTGGTCCCGGGCCTCCGGCGCCGTGATCAAGGCCGTGTCAAGGACCGTTTCAATTCCGGAGGGACAGGGCGAGCGGGTCGGGCCCAGGCGGCCGGCCACGGCCTTGACCAGTCGGCGCGCCTTGTCGGCATTGTCGTGCAGCACCTTGACCACCGACGCCACGTCCACATTGTCGTGGTCTTCGTGCCAGCAGTCGTAATCGGTGACCATGGCCACGGTCGCGTAGGGCAGTTCCGCCTCCCGCGCGAGCTTGGCCTCGGGCATGTTGGTCATGCCGATGACGCTGCAGCCCCAGGACCGATAGAGGTTCGATTCGGCCAGGGACGAAAACTGAGGGCCTTCCATCACAAGATAGGTACCGCCCCGATGGAGCGGGATATCCGCGTCCGTTCCGGCCCCGGCGAGCGCCTCGACAAGCGCGGGACACACGGGGTGAGCCATGGAAACATGGGCCACGAGGCCGGGCCCGAAGAAGCTTTTCTCGCGGGCGAACGTGCGGTCAATGAATTGATCCACCAGCACGAAATCGCCCGGCGCGTGCTCCTCTTTCAAGGATCCCACGGCGGACAGGGAAATCACATCCGTCACCCCGACCCGCTTCAGGCAATCGATATTGGCGCGGTAGTTGATTGAAGACGGCGAGTGCGTGTGCCCCCGGCCATGGCGCGGGAGAAACACGACCTCAAGCCCGTCGAGCGTGCCGAACAGCAAATCATCGGAGGGCGTGCCCCAGGGACTGTCCACGGTCTGCCACCGCGCATCGCGCACGGCGTCCATTTGGTAAAGGCCGCTGCCGCCGATGATCCCGAGAACGCGTTTGTCGCCCACGCCCATGCCCTCTTTGCTGTGTGCAAGACGGCAAGCCATAGCGCGAAAGCCTGGAGGACGCAAAAGATCGGACAAGGCCATGTCGCGGTTCAGGCCCCGGCCCTCGGCCGACCGGCCAAGGCCCATCGTGGGGAGACTTTGGCGGGCGGCCTGCGGCTTCTACATATGATAAGGAACTATGGTGGATCGCGCTCCGGCGAAGCATGCCAGCGGGACACGCGACGGGGCCGCGGGCCGAACAACAAGGACAAACAGCAATGGCAGACGGCACGTCGCAGCAGGACGGGGACGGAACGCCCCCCGTTCGGGGTCTTCAGCAGGTCAAGGATACCCAGAAGGCGATGGGCCGCGGCCTGCCGCCGGTCCATCTTTGGAACCCGCCCTACCGGGGCGATCTGACCATTGTGATCCACCGGGACGGCCACTGGAGTTACGAGGGCACGCCCATCGAGCGCAAAGCCATCGTGCGGCTGTTCTCCACGATCCTGCGCCTGGAAGAAGACGGCCGATACTACCTCGTCACGCCCGTTGAAAAGATCGGCATTACCGTTGAGGACGCCCCGTTCCTGGCCGTGGGCATGACCGTTGAAGGCGAAGGGGAGGATCAGGTGCTCACCTTCGAGACCTCCGTCGGGGACGCGGTCATCGCGAGCGCAGGCGATCCGATCCGCTTTGAAACCAATGAGACGACCGGCGAGCCGGCCCCATATGTTCACGTGCGCCGGGGCCTTGAAGCCTTGATCAACAGGGCCGTCTATTACGATCTCGCCGAACTTTGCGTGGAGCGCGAGGTGCGCGGTGTACCGACTCTGGGCGTGTGGAGCGCCGGCGCCTTCTTCCCGTTCATGCCGGCCGGCGACGTCCGGACCTGAGGGCCGATGCTTAAGGGGCCGATGCCCAAAGGGCCGATGCTCAAAGGGCTGGGGCGCATGGACGCCGGTACCGGCAAGGAGACGATCCCGTGCCAGATGACATCCTGGAGCGGATCCGCCAGCGGATCGATCCACCGGACGCGGCCCATTTGGGCATTCTTCGCCCCGAGCAGCGCCAACGCCCACCGCGCAGCGACTATGACCTCAATGGTCATCTGCCGGCGAACCGTCCGGACCCGGCGGTCCTGAAGCCCGCCGCCGTCCTCGTGCCCCTGATCACGGGGCCCGAGCCGGGCGCCCTCACGATCCTGCTCACGCATCGGGCCTCCCACCTCAGCCGCCACGCGGGCCAGGTCGCGTTTCCCGGCGGGCGGCTTGATCCGGACGATCC
Organism: uncultured Alphaproteobacteria bacterium; assembly: GCA_964474635.1. GTDB lineage: Bacteria > Pseudomonadota > Alphaproteobacteria > JAJFIK01 > JAJFIK01 > CAYUYV01. The sequence goes on from CAYYTT010000118.1 coordinate 10,040, forward strand.
AGGACCGGTCGAGGCCGCCCTGCGCGAGGCCCAGGAAGAAGTGGGCCTCTCCCCCGACCGGGTGCGCGTCCTGGGCGTGCTCGATCCCTACGAGACCGTGACCGGCTTTTATGTCCTTCCCGTTGTCGGCCTGATCGAGGGGCCGTTCGCGCCCGTGATCGACCCGTCGGAAGTGGCCAGCGCCTTCGAGGTGCCCGCGGCGTTCCTGCTCGACCCCGCCAATCAGCAGCGCCACACCCGCGCCTTCCAGGGCGCCGAGCGCCACTTCTATGCCATTCCCTATGGCGATCATTACATTTGGGGCGCCACCGCCCACATGCTGGTCGCCTTTACCCGGAGGCTTTTGGAGCCATGATGCGACTTTTATTGCTGCGCCTGTTGCTGGTGCTGCTGCCCTTTATTCTGTATGCGCTCTATGCGGCGATCATCCGGAAGGAAAATCCGTTCAAGGTCGAAAGCTGGCGCGAGGCCCCGCTCGCCTGGCTGACCGGCGCCTCGATTGCCACCATGGCCGCCATGCTGATCGTCTTTGCCTTGACGATCGATGGGGAGCGCAGCGACGACTATCGGCCGGCCCGCTTCGAGGACGGCCGGCTCGTGCCCGGACGCATCGACAAGGAAGGCGCCCCGACGGGCCCCGGCGCGCCCCCGGCCGCCGGCAAGACACCCGGAGCCGTCAAGCCGGATCCGAGCGACAAGGACACTCCCGGCACGCCCGATGGAGCCTCGACATCCGGGGGGCAAGAGGACACGCGCCTATGACGCCAACGCACGGCACGCCATCTTTCCCACCCGGAGCGATCGCGCGCCTTGCCCCGGCGGATTGGCTGACCGGCACGCCGACCCGCACGGTGATGGCCGCGCTCAATGATCCGCACTCAGACCAAACTCGCTTCGTCGGCGGCTGCGTGCGCAATGCCCTGATCGGGGCTGGCGTGGGCGATGTGGATCTTGCCACGATCCACCCCCCCGATGCCGTGATCGCCCGCCTTGAGGGGGCGGGCCTGAAGGCGGTCGGAACCGGCATCGCGCACGGCACCGTCACGGGAATCGCCCATGGGCGGCCCTTTGAAATCACCACCTTGCGCCGGGACGTGGCGACCGACGGACGGCGTGCCGTCGTGGCCTTCACGCAGGACTGGGCCGAGGATGCCCGGCGGCGTGACTTCACCTTGAACGCCCTTTACGCCGACGCGCGGGGCCGGGTATTCGATCCCTTGGAGGGTTTCGGTGACTTGCGGGCACGGCGCGTCCGGTTCATCGGCAATGCGCGCCTGCGTCTGCGCGAGGATTATCTGCGCGCCTTGCGCTTCTTCCGCATGCACGCATGGTATGGCGCCGGTCCGTTCGACCCGGACGGTCTTGCCGCCGTCGAGGCCGAACGCAATGGCCTTGGAGGTCTGTCGGGAGAACGAATCCATCGGGAGATGCTCAAACTGCTGGAAGCGGACGATCCCGTCCCCGCCCTTGAGGCCATGGGGCGGATCGGCGTTCTGGATCGCCTTATCCCCTGCCGCGCCCAAGGGAATGGTACCGCCGCCGTCATCGAGGCGGAACGGGCGTTTGAACTGCGTGCCAGTGGGATCCGGCGCCTGGCCGGACTTGTGCTCGGCGCGAGCAGCGCACAGATCTCAGCGCTCGCCTCGCGCTGGCGCCTGTCAAAGGCCCAAACGGATCGCCTCATGGCCCTGGCCGATCGCAGCACCATTCCGGCGGCGGAGCTTTTGCCGGAGCGGCTGGCGGAAACCCTCTATCGCCGCGGCGCGGATCGCACGCGCGATGCCCTGGTCCTGGCCCGCGCCCGGGGCGACCTTGCGGTCGGCCCCGCGATTGACAGTCTGGGTGTCATCGAACGGTGGTCGCCGCCCCGGTTTCCGCTCACTGGCCGGGACTTGATCGCGGCAGGCCTCTCACCGGGCCCGGATGTGGGCCGGATCCTTGCCCAACTGGAAGCGATATGGGTGACGGGCGGATTTCGTGAGGATCGGGAGGCCCTCTTGCGCCGTTTCCAAACGGACGACCTCACGTCTTGACGATCCGCGAACGGACCGGACGGCCGCCCACGCCTTCGTGCATTGAGTCATTCCGACAGTGCAGCTTGTCATCGTGAGCCGCCCTTGGGCGGCGCGGCGATCCAGGGCCACTGGCTCCGGATTTCGTCGCCCTGGATGGCTTCGCTTTGCTCGCCATGACAGCATAAAGATGAATCATCTGAATGTGCCGCTGCCCTAGGGTCTGTTGAGATTCACCGAGAGTGAATGACGGCCGTTGCCGCGAAGATCA
>CAYYTT010000119.1:0-12151 GCA_964474635.1 uncultured Alphaproteobacteria bacterium
GGCCCGTGGAGACGGCCTTGGTCGCCGATGGTGCGTTCGATGATGTTCCGCCCGGGGAGGTCGCCTGGCTGCGCTATGTCCCCTTCAAGGGCGGACGCATGGCGGATGCGCCGCGGGACCTTGCCCGGGACGCGGGCGAAGTCTCCGAACTGGCCTATGCCGCCGTGACGGGCTTTGCCAGCCTGATCCGTCAGTACAGCGACGAGACCGTAGCCTTCCGGGCGCGGACCCTGCCCAAATTCGATACGCACAAAGGGGACTACGACCACCTGGCGCGCGTGAAAGAGTGGGCCACCGACGCCGACCTTGAGGGGGAGGACCAGCCATGAGCGCCGTCAAAGGCTTCACGATCCCGCCCGTCACCATTGAGGCGCAGCGGCGCGCGTCCGACCCGGCCGTCTCCTCCTGGGCCTCGGCCAATGCGGGCGCAGGCAAGACCCATGTGCTCACCAGCCGGGTGGCCCGCCTTCTGCTTGCCGGCACGCCGCCCGCCAAGATCCTCTGCGTGACCTTTACCAAGGCGGCAGCCGCCCAGATGATGAACCGCCTCTTCGCCATGTTGGGCAAGTGGTCCACCATGAGCGATGAGGCCTTGAGGGGCGAGCTTGCGAAAATCGGCGCCGATGCGCAGACGCCGGAGGATTTCGGTGCGGCCCGCCGCCTCTTCGCCCGCGCGCTCGAAACACCGGGCGGCCTGAAGATCCAGACAATCCACGCCTTTGCCCAAGGCGTGCTGGCCCGCTTCCCGCTTGAGGCGGGGATCGCGCCGGGCTTTGAGGTCATGGACGATACCCAGGCCCGCGTCCTGGTGCGCGAGGCCCGGGACAGCCTGCTCGATCCGGCAGCCCACGCCCGCGATCCGGCGCTTGGCGACGCCATTGCCCTGATCACACAGACGATTGAGGAAACTGGCTTTGACGCTCTGCTCAAGGAGCTTCTGGGCCGCCGCCTCGATCTTGAGCCGGCCTTGGGCACGGCGGACCACCGCGCCGCGCTGTGGGGACAGATCCTTGCCCGCCTTCAGGTTGCCGAGACCGACACCCAAGCGCAGACGCTGGCCGAGGCCCTGGCCCCGCCGGCCTTTCCGGATGCGGCCATGCGGCGGGCCAAGGACGCGCTTCGGGGCGGCAGCAAAAATGACCAAAAACTTGGCGCGAGCTTTGCCGAATTTTTCGCGGCCGATGACCGGGGCGACGCCTTCCCAATCTATCGGCGCATTTTTTTGACCCTCAAGGACAAGCCCAAGGCCCCCCAATTGCTCGCCACGCAGGCGACCCAAAAAGCCTTTGTGGGGCTGCTCGATGATCTTTTGGCGGAGCAAGAGCGCGTCATGCGCCTCGACGCTCGCCTGAAAGCCCTGCGCTGCGCGGCCATGACCAAGGCCCTGATCACGCTCGCGGCCCACTTTTTCGCCGGCTATGGCGCGGCAAAGCGCCAGCGCGGCGTCCTCGACTATGACGACCTGATCGGGCGCACCCGTGCGCTTCTCGCCCAGGACGGCGCGAGCGCCTGGGTTCATTTCAAACTCGACCAGGGCATCGATCATATTCTGGTCGACGAGGCCCAGGACACGAGCCCGGCCAGTTGGGACATCGTCCGCACGCTGGCCGATGAATTTTTCGTCGGCGAGGGCGCCCGTCCGGACGCCCCGGGCCCCAGGACGGTCTTCGCCGTGGGCGATGAAAAGCAATCGATCTACAGCTTCCAGGGCGCCGAACCCGCCGGCTTTGCCCGGACCAAGAGCTATTTTTCAAGCGCGGCCGACCGGGCGCGGCTCACCTGGGATCCCATCGCACTCACATTGTCCTTCCGGTCCGCGCCCCAAATCCTTCAGGCCGTGGACCTTGTCTTTGCCGATGCCCAAAGCGCCGAAATGGTCTCGGTCGGCGGCGGTGCGGTGCACCACGAGCCCTTGCGCGCGGGCGCGCCGGGCCTTGTGGAAGTCTGGCCCGTCCTATCCCCCGACGAGGAGCCCGCGGCCGATGTCTGGACCGCGCCCCTCGACCGCCCCGCCCGCCTGAGCCCGCCGGCACGCCTCGCCGCCCACCTGGCCCGGACCATCGAAGGCTGGCTCGGCAAGGGCACGATCCTTGCCAGCACGCAAAAGCCCATGACACCGGGGGATATCCTGGTCCTGGTCCGACGCCGGACGGTCTTCGTCAATCTGCTCGTCCGGGAACTGAAGCAGCGCGCCATTCCCGTTGCCGGCATCGACCGTCTGGCCCTAACCGACCACATCGCGGTGATGGATTTGATGGCCGCCGGCCGCTGCGCTCTTCTGCCTGAGGACGATCTGACTTTAGCCACGGTCCTGCGCGGTCCCCTGTTCGGATGGAGCGAGGAGGCACTGTTCGCCCTTGCCCATGGGCGAAAAGCATCGTTATGGACTGCGCTCACCACCGCAGGCGACACCGATGAGGCCGCACGCACCGCGAAGACGCGCCTGGAGGATATGCGCGAGCGGGCGCGCCGAGGCCCCGTGTTCGAGTTTTACGCCTGGCTTCTGGCCGAAGAGGGCGCCCGCGCGGCCCTGCTCGCCCGTTTGGGGCCCGACGCAGCGGATCCCATGGAAGAATTCCTGACCCTCGCCCAAAGCTATGACCGGCAACGGGTCCCGGACCTGACGGGCTTTCTCGACACGCTTGAGCGCAATCGGCTGGAAATCAAACGCGACCTCGACGCGGGCGATGACCAGGGCCCGGGAGAAGTCCGCATCATGACCGTGCACGGCGCCAAGGGCCTGGAAGCGCCCGTGGTCATCCTGCCGGACACCTGCGGCGCGCCGGACGGGAAGCAGGATCCCAAGGTGCTCATCGAGACGGGAACGGACGACACCGCACCGAACCTGTTCTGGCCCCTGAACAAGCAGGACGATCCGGAGCCGGCACGGTCGGTGCGCGACACCCTGGCCGAAAAGCGGGAAGCGGAGTATCGCCGCCTGCTTTACGTCGCCATGACGCGGGCGGAGGATCGCCTTTACGTCTGCGGTTATGAAGGCAAGCACCGCCGACCCGCCGCGTGTTGGTACAACTTGGTCCAGGGGGCGCTGGCCCCGGTCGCCGAGCCCGTCATCGGCCCCCTGGGCGAAGGACTGCGTCTCGGCGCGCCGTTGGCGGACCAGGGCGCCCCGGGCCTTGAGCCCGCGCCACAGGAGCTACCGGCACGCCCGCAGGAGCCGGCCGCGCCGGCCTGGTTGAGTGTGGCGGCGCCCCTCGATACGGGCCCAGGCGCCCGGCTTACGCCCTCCCATGTCAGCGACCTTGTGGAGGGCGGGAGCCCCCTGCCCGCCCTGCCGCCCGGCCAGCGCCTTCCCAATGACCGGTTCCAGCGCGGGCGCCTGGTGCACAAGCTGCTTCAGGTCTTGCCCGACCAGCCGGACGAGGGTCGGACCACGGCGGGGGCGCGCTTTCTCGCCCACCCGGCCCACGGTCTCAGCGAGGCGGAGCAGGCCGATCTGCTCTGCGAGGTGATCGGGGTGATTGAAAACCCGGACTTTGCCCCCCTCTTCGGCCCGGACAGCACGGCGGAGGTGCCCATCGCGGGGCAATTGCCGCCGCCCCATCACGCAATCGTGGTCGATGGTCAGATCGACCGGCTCGCGGTGCTGCCCGACCGTGTGCAGATCATCGACTACAAGACGAATCGCCCGGCGCCCGCTACTCTGGAGGGTGTATCGGGGGCTTATCTGAGCCAGATGGCGCTATACCGGGCGCTTTTGACCCAGGTTTTCCCGGGGCGGCCCGTGGAATGCGTGCTTTTGTGGACGGCGGAGGCGCGCGCCATGCGCCTGCCTGACCGGTTGCTCGACCAGGCCCTGGCGGACATCACCGCGCGCCGCGCAAACCGGGGCCCACGGCCGGCTTCAGACACGCCCCCCCCTGCGCCGGCTTGACGCCCCCCGGTTGGGCGCCTACGTCTTGGCGGTTCCACCGGCCCATCGCTCTTGCCCTCCGGGTGCTGCGCGACGCGAGCCACCGACGCTACAGGGGCGCCCAACAGACGAGCGCTGGGGCGCGACAGAGCCAGAGACGACAGAGCCAGAGGCGATAGAGGAGGTGTTCCCATGACCACGAAGAAAATCACGGACACATCGTTCGACACGGATGTTCTGAATTCGGACCAGCCGGTCCTCGTTGATTTCTGGGCTGAATGGTGCGGCCCCTGCAAGCAGATCGGCCCGGCCCTTGAAGAAATCGCCGCCGAAATGGGCACCCGCCTGACGGTCGCCAAGCTGAACATTGACGACAACACCATGACGCCGACCAAATACGGCGTGCGCGGCATCCCCACCCTGATGATCTTCAAGGACGGCCAGGTTGCCGCCACGAAAGTGGGCGCGCTGCCGAAGGGCAAGATTGTCGAATGGATTGAAGAATCCATCTGACGCCTGAACGCTGATCACCGCCAGCAAGAAGGCCGGCCCGCTGTCGTGAGCGGACCGGCCTTTTTTTATCCTGCCTACCCGAACAGGTCGAAGCTGTCGTCGTCGGTTAGCACCGCCGCGCCGGCAACGTCCCCATCGGCCAGGGCGACACCCGCCAGCCCAGCCTCGAACAGGGCCTGGACGAGGGCGGCATCGGCCTGTTCGCGCAGCACGGCTGCCTCATCGATTTGGCCTTGCAGGAACTGGGCGAGCGGATCGGTCGACAGATCCTGAGAGAAGCGCTGCGTCGCGCCGAGGGTAATGGCCTCGAAATTGCCCGCACCGCCAGAGCTTGTGCCAAGGCCGCTGGTGAAATCCACGTCCGAGCCAATCAGGTTTCCATCCTGGTAAAGCTGAGCCCCGTCATCGCCGAAGGTGGCCACGATGTGGGTCCATTCGCCCACACTCACCTGACCGCCGGTCAGCTCGGCCTCATCATCCGCGTCCTCACCCTGGATCCGGTAGACCACGGAGCCGTCGGCAAGGATGCGCAGGTCGAAGTGGCCGCCGGTCCCGTTGAAGGCCGCGTCCTTCGAGAAGATCCCCTGATCGGAGCCGAGACGATCCGCCTTGACCCAGATGCTCACCGTGCCTTCATCGATCAGCAGGGCATCGTCATGCTCGATCACGGCCACATCGTCAAAACCGTCGAGCCGGATGGCATCGCCCACAAGGCCCGGCTGGAATGACGCGCCATTGAAAAGCCCGCCATCGATATCGTTCCCGGACAGATCTTCAAGCACCGTGCCGTCGCCCGCATCGCCCGGCCAATAGGCCGCCAGGTCAAAATCGGGCGTGCCTTCTATGGTCACGAACACCCGGCCCGTGTCCCGCAGGCCGCCCTCGTCCTCGATCCGGTAGTTAAAGGCGTCCTGGGCGACTTCGCCGATGGCAAGGTCGTCAAACTGTCCGTTGGGGTCATAGGTGAGCACCCCATCGCCTTCGAAGGTCACGAGGCCGCCATTCACGGTCTCAATGGTGAAGCCGGGCCCGGTGATCTCCTGGCCCCGGAGCAGAATGACGGTGAGATCATCGCCATTGCCGTCCGTGTCGTTGGCGAGCACATCGAAGGTCACCGTTTCGTCGCGGAAAACGCGGACGTCGTCGTCGACGGCCAGGGGCTCGCGGTTTTCCTGGCCGAGCACTTCGATGCCGCGCTCCACAAAACGGCCCAGAATGTCCACTTCGCCGGCCGTCAGGGCTTCTGGATGGATCGACACCTCATCGATTGTGCCACTGAAGAACTGGATAAGGTTTTCCGTATCGCCTTCGCCGGAGATGATCTGGCTCGCCCCCAGCGTGATGTCGTTCATGTTGCCGGTGAGGTTCTGGGCAATGTTGGGCCGCCGGCCGGCCCGTTCCCCATCCACATAAAGCTCAAAGCCCGTCTCTTCGCCGAAATTGACCACCACATGATGAAATTCGTTGAGGCTCACGGGGCCGCTCTCGATGAGGAAGCTGCCCTGCGGTCCCTGGATGCGTGCCTGGACGGCAAGATCCGGCGTGAGGGAGACCGTCAGATGCCCATCCCCAAGGCCGAAGGCGTCCGCCGAGAACAGGGCCTGGGTCTCGCCGAAGGTGTCGGTGTTAAACCACAGGCTGATGGCGCCGGCATCACTTTGGAATTCGGGGACCGTGGGAATGCGGACAAATCCGTCCTCCCCATCAAAAGCGAGGCCGTCATCCACCGCGCCCGGCGCCACTGCCACGCCGCCGCTCAGCGTACCGTCGAACCGGTTACCGCTTTCATCGAACAGGGCCGGCAGTACGGTATCCGTCGTCGGATAATAGGCCGTGAAATCGAACGGCAGTTCGCCCTCGCCAGTGATTTCCACCGTGACGATGCCCGTGGCAATCGCCCCTTCGGAATCCCGGAGGGTGTAACTGAACACATCGTCTTCGGTCAGCCTGTCGAACAGATCGTCAAAGGCGCCATTGGGATCGTAGACGAGCGTGCCGTCCCGATCGACGGTGAGGAGCGCGCCCGACGCCAGCGTGATCACATCGCCGGTGCGCGCGGTCTCGCCATTGATCTGGATGAGGCGGATTGCCTGGCCTTCCACGTCGCTGTCATTGTCCAGAACATTGAAGGTGACCGCCATGCTCTCGGAGGTCTCGGCCCGGTCATCGACGGCCACGGGGGGATCATTGCGCCCGTCGACCGTGATGGTGACCTCGCCGTCCGCGCTGCCGCCCTGACCATCGGAGAGGGTGTAAGTGAAGGCCTGCGTGCCGCTTTGCCCATCCGTCAGCGCCTGAAACGCCTCGTCGGGATCGTAGAGCAGGGTGCCGTCCGGGGTGAGGGTCACGGTCGCGCCCGAGGCCAGCTCCACGGCCTGGCCGACGATGAGCGTATGTCCGTCCACGGCCGTTACCGCGAGGGGATCGCCTTCCACATCGCTGTCATTGGCGAGAACATTAAGGAACAGACCCATGTCCTCGTTGGTCTCGAACAGGTCGGCGGCGGCGATAGGATCATCGTTGATGCCGTTGATGGTGACGGCCACGGTCGCTGTCGCACTGCCTGCGTCCCCGTCCGTGACAAGATAGCTGTAGCTGTCGGTCGAGGTTTGCCCATCGCCCAGGGACTGGAAGACCTCGAGCGGATCGTAGGTGAGGACGCCGGCTTCGGTCAGGGTTACCTGCGCGCCGGACTCCAGCATGATGGTGTCGCCAAGCGCCACGGTTTGCCCGTCGACCGCATCGATTTTCAGGACATCGGTGTCCACATCGCTGTCATTGTCGAGCACGGCCACTGCAATGGCGGTGTCTTCGTCCGTTTCCGCTGCATCGTCCTGCGCCACGGGATCGTCATTGATGCCAACGACCGTCACTTCGACCAAGGCGGTGGCCGATCCACCAGAGCCGTCGGAGACTTCGTAGGTGAACGCGTCCGTCCGGGTGATATCGGTGCCCAGGTCCTGGAACGCGGGGCCTGGATCATAAAGCAGGGTCTCGTCCGCCTCCCGCGTCACGCGGGCGCCCGAGGCCAGGGTGACGGTCTCTCCGGCGCCGATCATCACACCGTCGACGGCGGCGATGGTCAGGGCCTCCCCATCGATGTCGCTGTCATTGGCGAGAACGGGAACGATCACGGGCGTCTCTTCGTCCGTAAACTGCTCATCGTCTTGTGCCACGGGGTCGTCATTGGCGCCGACCACGGTCACGATCACGTCCGTTTCGGCCGTGAGGCCCTGGGCGTCGGCGACCGTGTAGGAAAACGTCTGCGTTGCCGTCTCATCGCGCGCCAGGCCGTCGAACACGCTGCCCGCGTCAAACGTCAAGGTCGCGGCGCCGGTCTCATCCTGCGTAAACGTAACGGTGGCGCCGGAGGCGAGGATAACCGTGTCCCCCAGCGCGCCGATGGTGCCGTTCACCGCAAGGGGCGTCAGATCGAGCCCATTTGGGCTTTCATCATTGGCCAGAACGTCGAAGGCCACCCGGTCACCCTGTTCGACCTCAAACGCGTCCGGCCCCGGAATGGGCGGGCCGGCTTCAAAGTCAGGCTGGACAAGGCCATTCTCGAGCAGGCCCTGGACGCGCAGCGCCTCAATCTCCGGCGCCGTGAGTGCCGTTGAAAACAGTGCCGCTTCATCGAGGAGGCCGTCGAACCGATCGAGCCCGCTCGATTGGTCGCCGCCAAGACCAAGCAGAATATCATTCGCGTTGCCGTCGATCCCGTCGGTGAAGGCGGCCGCGCCGATGAGAGCACCGTCCAGATAGAGGGTAAATCCATCCGGTCCGCCCCAGGTGATGACCGCATGGTGGAACTGGCCCGGCGTGGTCTCGCCGCCTTCGATGCGGGCCTCGCCCATGGGCGTTGCGATCGTGGCCGAAAGGGCCCCACTGGCCTCTACGGTCAGATTGAGGAGGGAGCCGTCCACATTGTCTTCGTCGCCGGACAATCCCTTGGACAGGATGGGCAGAACCTCACCGGTCAGATCGGCATTGAACCAGATCGCAAAGCTGCCCTCGATAAGCTCGAAGGCCGGCACATGCTCGATGCTCACGGAGTCCGCCACCCCGTCGAGAACCAGTCCGGCGCCGGACCGTCCGCTCACGGTCACGACCTCCCCGCCGTCTTCGGAAATACCAGATCCCGTACCGCCAATCACATCATCAAGGCCCGCCGGCACGAAAGTGCTCGCCGGCCAGTAAGCCACCACGTCCGGGCCGCCGAAGACGGACACATCATCCTCGATTGTCACGGTGCCCGTGGTCGTGCCGGTCAGCGTGTACTCATCGCCGGCAAGCAGGGTCAAAATGGCCGTCTCGGTCTGTTCCGCGATCCGGTCCGCAAGGGGCGTGATCACAAGATCAAAACTGGCCACACCGGCTTCGAAAGTCACCGTTTCAAGGCCGGCAAATCCGTCCGTGTCGTCCGCATCGGCGGTGCCGGATGTCTCCACCGCAATCGTCAGCTCAAGATCGGGGGAGCCAGTGCGTGTGAGCCGGAAAACGCCCTGGTCGGCCCCTGCCTCGGCGGCTCCATCGTCGACCACTTCAAGGCTCACCTCCGGCAAGGGCAGCGGGTCGACATCAGCGTTCGCAGGTGTCGCCGCGCCTTGAACCTTAAACGGGCTCGTGGTTCCCAAAGGCGCGATGGCGCTCAATTCCATGGCGTCGACAATCAAATCTCTCATGGCACTTTTCCCCAAATCACCAATGCCCACCCGGACATATGCAGCCGTTTTCTAGACGAGCTGTCATTACGTCCACAATAGAGCATCTTCGGGGCAATGGGCAGGGCCTAGCCCTTCAGGCGTGCAGGGTTTGTCACGTTTGGTCCCTGCGGTAGCGGGCCGGCGTGACACCCGTCGTTTTACGGAAAATCGTCGTGAAGTGGCTTTGGGAGCTGAAGCCGCAGCGCGCGGCGACTTCGGCGAGGGACAGCCCCGGATCGCTCAGTAGCCTGCGCGCCCGGGCGACCCGCCGCCCGGTCACATAGGCATGGGGCGAGACCCCGATGGCATCCTTGAAGCCCCTGGCAAAGTGAAACAGGCTGACCCCCGCCAGGGATGCTAGATCCTCAAGGCTGATCCGCTGCTCCAGGTGGTCCTCGATATAGTCTGTCACAAGACGAAAACGCCCCTCGCCTGGCCTGGTTCGGCGCCGGGCCACATTCGTGGCATTGGACCAGCGCAGGGCCGCCCGCATCAGGAAAGTGTCCACCAGCAATTCAGTATAAAGCGCGGTATAGTTTTCCGGAGACTGAAAAATCCTGCTCAATGTCAATCCCAGCGGCACCAGACTGTCCACATGCTCGGGCATGACAGCATCCGGAAAGGTCACAGTGTGCCGTTCCGCAGCCCCGCCGACCAGCAAGGCAAGACGATCCGGATCCACGGCGAAACGCAGATACGCGTCGCAGGCGACCCTCTCCCCACATGCGGGTTCGGTGCGTATATAAGCTTCCGTATTCGCGGCCACGAAACCGGCCGTACACGCCGCCGCCTCGCAGCGCTCTACGCGGGTGCCGTTCACCTGGGCCCGGCTGCGCGCGGAGGTCAACCGGAACCAGAACAGATGTTGGGGGATCTGGAAGCCGATTTCGACGCCGGAATTGAGGCTGCGCTGAACGCTGATGCCGTCGAAACGGATCTGATCGCCCCACATGGGCAAATCCGCGGCCGGCTTGTCGAGCCCCCACCGGTGCGCCTCCACAGGCATGCCTTCAGTGATGGTCACGGGGTTTTGGATGTCCGACATGGCCTGAAGTCCCTATACGGCGGCGGCCGCCCGCCGCATTGAGAGCCTCAGCCTACCGTCAATTCCGGCCAAGTGAAGACGTCTTTATGGGCGGGCACACGCATGTCTGCTCAACGCCAGGTCCGAATGGCGCTGTCGAGATGACGCAGAAACCGGCAGACTTCTTCAGGGTCGCGCACACGGAAAGCCGCCGCCGTGGGTGCCGGCTGTTCCTTCACACAAATAGCGATCCCCCGCCCACGGAGCGTCTCGAAGGCATCCTCGTCGGTGACGTCGTCGCCGATGTAAATGGGCAGTACGGACCCGTCATCGAGGCCGAGACGGCGCAGCAGGTAGTCGAGGGCCTTGCCCTTGTGCCAGTCGATTTTCGGCCTCAGTTCAAACACCATTTTCCCGCCGGCCTTGCGCAGGTCCCCGTGACGATCCACGGCCCGGTCCACGGCCGCCTCCACGAGCGGCCGGTCATCCTCGGCCACCCGGCGATAATGGATCGCCACGGCAAAGTGTTTGTCCTCAATCAAAACGCCCGCAACACTGGCCAGGTCGCTGGCGATCTCGCGGGCCGCCTCCGCGATCACGGGCATGAGGGCGCCGCCCTCTTCCTGCACGAAATCAAGACCGTTCGGCCCCTCAATGGCAAAACCGTGGGAGCCGGCATAAAAGACATTGTCGAGCCCGACAAAGCCGCGCACCTCGCGCTTCATGCGCCCACTGACAAAGGCGAGAACGGCGACCTCGGACAGGGACTTCAATACCTTGCGGGTCTCATCGGGCAAAACCGCGTCCTCGGGACGGTCAACGATAGGCGCAAGGGTGCCGTCATAATCCAGAAAGAGCGCGACCTTGCGTCGGGAAAGGCCCGCCGTGATCGCGTTCAGGCACGCCATCGCCAGCGGCGGCCCACCGCCCGGCAGCAATTCGCTCAGATCCGAGACCACCAGATCGGCGAGTGCCATCTGCAAGGGCCCGGCCGCGCCCGAGCGAGCCAGACCGATCACGAGCCCCGCCCCTTGCGAGCGTGCCTCGGCCACACCGCGCTCGGTGTCATCGATAATGGCGCAGTGATCGGGCGTAATCCCCACTTGGCCTGCCACGGCCGCCACACCGCCCCCGACGACAAGGGCATCGAACAATCCGTCCACGCCTGCCAGCGCCGCAATGCGCCGCTGCACCGGGCTGTCGAGCATCAGGGCGACGGCAAGGCCCTGTTCCCTGGAAAAGCCGATCAACTCCAGGGCACTGGGATAGATCTCGACCCCATCCTGCTCCAACTCCGCATCGAGACGATCACGCCAAAGGGCCGCCAGACCATGAAGCGTGCGCATCTCCGGCCCGTCGCCGGGTGTGCCGTCTTCGAGCGGGCATGCCCGCGACGTCATGAAAGCCCGCAAGCCCTCCACGGGCACCGCATGCTCCATATACTGAGCGTGATCAAGGGCCACATCGAAGGGCTTGTAGGGCGCGCCGCCCGTCGCCCAGTCGAGGGCCTCGTCGCACACGCTCTTCCAGGCCGTCGCTTGCAACGGGGCCATGGGCACGACGACGCCGTCCAGCTTGAAAATCAGCAAGCGGATGGGGTCAGGGTCCGTCTGGGTCCGGGTGATCCGGGCAACCTCCACGAGGCCGCCCACGAGCGAACCGTTCAGCCCTTCCTGGCCCAGGTCCCTGTGATCCGACATGCCCCTGTTCCTCCGCGGCATAGAACCAATGGTGTGGCGCCCGCCTGAGTCCCCCACACGCGAACGCAGCTACCTAGCCATAAAGCAGGCAACAGAAAAGCCTTAACGTACCGTCGAGAGCCGCGCCCTGGCGCCAGAGCGTGCCGCGCGCCGGGTTTGGCGGCTGGAGACCGCGCAACGCTTGCGCTATAGAAAGCCTGTGGCCCTGTAGCTCAACTGGATAGAGCAGCGGACTTCTAATCCGCAGGTTGAGGGTTCGAGCCCTTCCAGGGTCGCCATTTTTTGCCTCACGGCGCGTGGCGCCTCCGGCGGGGCGGGCTGACCGCCCGGCGCCCGGTCG
>CAYYTT010000120.1:0-12083 GCA_964474635.1 uncultured Alphaproteobacteria bacterium
TCATCAGGTCTTCCGCCTGCTGATTCATCGGGAACAAGGTCACCTCGCGCAGGTTTTCTTCCCCGCACAGCAACATCACGATGCGGTCGATGCCGGGCGCAATGCCCCCGTGGGGCGGGGCGCCATAGCGGAAGGCATTCAGCATACCGCCGAATTCCTTTTCCACTGTCTGCGCGTCATAGCCAGCGATCTCGAAGGCCTTGAACATGATCTCCGGCTCGTGGTTCCGGATGGCGCCCGAGGACAGCTCATAACCATTGCAGACAATGTCGTACTGGTAGGCCAGCACGTCGAGCGGTTCCTTCGTCTGGAGTGCCTCGATCCCACCTTGCGGCATGGAGAAGGGGTTGTGGGAAAAGTCGACCTTCTTTTCCTTGTCGTCCCACTCATACATGGGGAAGTCGACGATCCAGCAGAAGCGGAAGATGTTTTCTTCCTTCAGGCCAAGTTCCTCGCCAATGCGCACCCGCGCCGCGCCGGCGAGCGGACACACATCGCTTTCCTTGCCGGCGGCAAAGAACAAGGCATCGCCCGGCTTCACGCCGGCAATCTCGGCCATGGCCTTGATGGCGTCCTCGGGCAGAAACTTCGCAATCGGGCCCTTGCCGGCAATGGCGCCGCCCTCGCCTTCCTCAAACAGGACATACCCAAGGCCCGGCGCCTTCATCTCCGAACGGGCCCAGTCGTTCAGCTTGTCGAAAAAGCTCCGGGGACGGTCGGAACACTGGGGCGCGGGGATCGCCCGCACGACCCCGCCGCCCTCGACGGCCGCCTTGAAGGCTTTGAACTCCACATCGTCGCGCGTGAAGATCTCGGTCACATCGACGATCTCCAGAGGAATGCGCAGGTCCGGCTTGTCGATGCCGTATTTCAGCATCGCCTCGCGGTACGGAATGCGCGGGAACGGTCCCTCAGGGATCGTCCGTCCGTCGGCAAACTCTTCGAACACACCGCGCAGCACCGGCTCGACGGCCTGGAAAACGTCTTCTTGCTCCACAAAGCTCATCTCGATGTCGAGTTGGTAGAACTCGCCCGGAGAGCGGTCGGCGCGGGCGTCCTCGTCCCGAAAGCACGGCGCGATCTGGAAATAGCGGTCAAAGCCCGCGACCATGATGAGCTGCTTAAATTGCTGGGGCGCCAGGTGCAGGGCGTAGAACTTGCCCGGATGCAGACGGCTTGGCACCAGAAAGTCCCGCGCGCCTTCCGGCGAGGAGGCCGTCAGGATTGGCGTTTGATACTCCATGAAGTCCTGCTCGACCATCCGCCGGCGGATCGAGGAAATGATCTTGGAGCGGAGCACAATGTTGTTGTGCATGCGGTCCCGGCGCAAATCAAGGAACCGGTAGCGCAGGCGCGTGTCCTCCGGATAATCGAGATCGCCGAAGACCGGCAGGGGCAGTTCCTCGGCCGCCGAGCGCAGCTCCGCCGCCTCAATGCGCACTTCGATGGTGCCCGTGGGCAGATCGGCGTTCACGGTGTCATCGGACCGGGCCACAACGGGCCCCGTTATCGTGATCACGCTTTCGGCGCGCCAGCGTTCCACTTCGGCGAAGATCGGGCTGTCGGGCTCGATCACGCACTGGGTCAGGCCGTAGTGATCGCGCAGGTCGATGAACAACAGACCGCCGTGGTCCCGCTTCCGGTGGATCCAGCCGGACAGGCGTACGGTGTTGCCCACATGGTCCGTGCGAAGCTCTCCACAGGTATGGCTGCGATAGGCGTGCATGGCGGAAACCCACCCTTTGTCTGGTCTGAAATTAGGAAAATGGTGCGCCCGGGCGTCGCGGCCAGCCGAAAGCCCCTTGCGGGGGTGGGCGCTGCACCCGGACACGCGGGCGTAGGGCGCATGGAAGGCCGGGTATTGTCAAGCGGGCCGGCTCAGGACGCTGGCGGTGCCATGGGCCCGTGGGCTATAGCTTAGAGATGCGAATCATTACCGACAAAGCGGGTCTGGAGACCCTGTGCGCCGAGTTGAAGGGGGGCCCCTTCCTCTGCGTCGACACGGAATTTCTGCGGGACACCACCTACTGGCCCCGCCTGTGCCTGATCCAGGTCTCCGGACCCGGTGTCGAGGCCATCATCGACCCCCTGGCCGAAGAGTTCGGCGGCGAGGCGGACCACCCGACAACCCTCGCCCCCCTTGTCCAACTGCTCGCCGACGAGACCATCCTGAAGGTCTTCCACGCCGCGCGGCAGGACATGGAATTGTTCGTCCATCGTCTCGGCGTGCTGCCCAAGCCGATTTTCGACAGTCAGATCGCGGCCATGGTCTGCGGTTTCGGCGAGTCGGTGGGCTATGAGACGCTGGTGAAGTCCCTGCTCGTGCGTGAGCTCGACAAAAGCTCGCGCTTTACGGACTGGAGCCGCCGGCCCCTGACCGACAAGCAACTCACCTACGCCATGGGCGATGTGACCCATTTGCGCGATCTATATCCGATCCTCGCCGAGCGCCTTGCCGCCGACGGCCGGGCCGCCTGGGTCGCCGAAGAGGTGGCGGCCCTTGAGGATCCCGCGCTTTACACCCTGGAGCCGGAGGATGCCTGGCGGCGCCTGAAGACGCGCAACAGCAGCCGGAAGTTCCTCGCCGTCGCCAAGGCCCTCGCCGCCTGGCGTGAACGCGAGGCCCAGACCCGCGATGTGCCCCGCGCCCGTATCTTAAAAGACGACGCGCTCTTGGAACTCGCCGCCGCGGCGCCGAAGGCCAAGGCCGACATCGACCGTCTGCGCGGCGTGCCCCGGGGCTTCAGCAATTCGGCGCAAGGGGCGGCTGTACTTGAGGCCGTGGCGGTGGGCCTTGCTATGCCCAAGGAAGAGGTGCCGCATGTGACGCGTTCGGCGCCAACCCCGCCCGGGCTTGGCCCCCTGATGGATTTGCTCCGCGTCCTTCTAAAAAAAGTCTGCGAGGACCATGGCGTGGCGCCCAAACTGATCGCGAGCACCGCTGACCTGGAACGGATTGCGGCCGAAGGGGACACCAACATTCCGGCCCTCAACGGCTGGCGCCGGGACCTGTTTGGCAACGCCGCCCTGCGACTGAAAGACGGGCGGCTCGCGCTCGGCGCGCGAGACAGCAAGCTGGTGCTGGTGGATCTCGACGAGCACTGACGCCTTTAGAGGGAACATCAGCACCATGACGATGGGCCAGATCTCCATACGCCCCATGGCGAGGCTGCTTGAGCCGGTGAACCTGTTGATCTCGGCCGTGACGACACTGATTCGCCCCTGGGCCGGCTGGCCGGGCAAGCCGGCCGTTCGGCAACCCGAACAGACCCTGGTCCTTTATGAATTCGAAGGCTGCCCGTTCTGCCGGATCGCGCGGGAGGCCGTGACCGCCCTCCAGATCCGCGTCGAAGTGCGCCCTTGCCCGAAAAACGGTACGCGCCACCGCCCCGAAGTGAGGCGCCTGGGGGGTAAAGCCCAGTTTCCCTATCTTGTGGATCCCAATGACGGGACCGCGCTTTATGAAAGCGCCGATATCGTCCGCAGGCTGCATGGCGTCTATGGTGGGCGACCCGCGCCCTGGACCTTGTTCCTCGGCCCCCTCAACGCCATGACCGCATCCCTCGGGCTTGCGGTTCGCCTGGGCAGCGGCGTGCGCAATCGGAAGCGCCAAACCGAAATCGCCCAGCCCCTGGAGATGTGGGGCGCAGAGGGCGATCCCCGGGCCCGGCTGTTGCGCGAAGTCCTTTGCGAACTTGAACTGCCCCATATCCGCCATCCCGGCCGCGCGCCGGACGGCAGCGCCGTCGCCCTGCGCGATCCCAACCGCGGCGGGGCCCAAGCGTTCTTTGTGTCCGGGTCCCAGGCGGCCCGCCACCATGTCTTGGAGAGTTACCCGTGATCCGTTTCAGCGTTGCCTTGAGCCTTGTGTGCACGGTCCTTGGCCTTGTGATGCCCGCTACGGCGCGGGCCCTGCCGGCCCTTGAGTGCGGCGAACTCGCAGACGATCCGCGCAGCCTGGCGCGGATCCGCGCCGACCTGATCGAAGCGGTGAACGCAGAACGCGCCGATGCGGGCCTCGTCGCGCTTCAAGGCGACAGCCTCCTTGACTTTGTCGCGCAGGGCCACGCCCTGGACATGGCGCGCCGCCGGGTCATGAGCCATGACGGGGGCGATGGTTCGCGCGTCGGCGAGCGGGCCGAACGGGCCGGCTACGCCTATTGGCAAATCGGCGAGAATGTCGCCACGGGCCAGTCGAGCGTGGCTCAGGTCGTACGCGGATGGATGGGCAGCCCGCCCCATCGGGAGACCATTTTGATGGCCAACGGCCGCGAACTCGGCGTCGGCTTTGCCATCGGCGGGCGCACCACCTCGCGGCCCGGCACGGTCATTCCCGGCTGCTACTGGGTCATGGTCGTGGCCCAATCGGCCGAGAAGGGCGGTCCGGGGCCGGAGGGTCAGGAATGCGGCGGACTGAGCACCACGCCGGCAGGGCTTGCGCGCCTGCGCGAGACGGTCCTGACGGCCTTCAACCGGGCCCGCCGGCGGGGCGACCTTGCCCCCCTCGCCGGGGACGCCCGCCTTATGACGGCGGCCCAGAGCCACGCGGAGGCCATGGCGCGCTATGGCAGCATGACCCTGCCCGATGCCCTTGGCTCCCTGGCGGACTGGGCGACGCGCAGCGGGTATGAGTATCTGCGGCTCGCCCAGCACACCGCCGTCGGGCACATGAGCGGCGAGGCCCTCGTTGAGCGCTGGATCGGCAGCGCCTCGGTCCTCGACACGGTCGCCATGCCCGAGGCGCGCCATGTGGGTCTTGGCTTTGCCGAGGGCCGGCGGCCCACCACCGAGGGCCGGGACATTATTCCGGGCTGCTATTTCAGCCTGTTCATCGCCGAACCGGTCGGCGGGGGCCAGTGACCCTTCAGACGCTTGAGGTCCTGATATGCTGACTGCGCTCCTCACACTGCCCCGTTTTGCGGCGACCTTCGTGGCCCTGATCCTGTGGCCCTTGCGGTTCTTTCGCGGCTTTCACGAACGGGTTGGGGAGCGGGACAGCTGGAGCGATGCGCTGCTGCGCGAACGGCCGGGCGACCGGTATTTGGACCCGGCAAAGTTCGCGGCCGTCTCCATCACGCTCGGCAATCTGCTCTTGCCCCTGATGACCTGGTATGGCGTGCAGACGGGGGCCATCAGCCAGGATTTCGTCCGCTTTGCCGAATGGGCCGAGGCGCAAGGCTATCTGGAGCCCTTGAGCTTCACCGGGATCTGGTTCGTCGATGACGCCATCCGCGATGCCATCACGGTCGGCATTTTCACCGTGCTCGGGCTCCTCATCGCGCTGTTCTCCGCCGGGGCCATCCCGGCCAAATTCGCCACCGGTTACTATTTTTACTTCAGTGCCTGGACGTTCCTGTCCGACCTGGCGACGGCGGGCCTTGTTTTCCTCGGCGTGACGACGCCGGTCATGGGCATGCCGCTGCCCGCCCTTGTCAGCAGCGCCATCACGGTGATCGCCGTGTTTATGTTTTTCGCCTTTCCGATCATTTTCTGGCCACGGATCATGCCTGTATCCACGGGCCGCGTGGCGCTGGCGGTCCTGCTTGGCCTTGCCGTCTGGATCACCGCCCTTGCGGTGATCGCTTCCATGGTGGTGGAGGTGCCGGACCTGTCGAATGCCCCCGTGCCGGGACGCTTCGAAGGCCCGGGGCGACCCTGATGGTCAGGGCCTCATAATCAGGGAATATCGAGCGGCGAGGCCGGCTTTCGGTCCTCAGGATCCGTCTCAAGACGCGCCGCCTCATCCGTCTCGTTCAATGGCCGGCCATCGCGGGTCTCAAACCTGGTCTCTGGCCCCTCGCGGCGATAGACAAGGTCATAGCCCGGATAATAGGCCGTCTCCCCAGTCTCCAAGCGGCGCCCGATCTCCAGGAGGTGCGCCGGCGCATCCGAGCGGTTCTCAAAACTGTGGCCCACCCGTGTGCCGGCCTTGAAGGCCGCACTGTCGCCGGCGGTGAGGACAAGCTCCGTATCGCCCTCGACCATGACGACTTCGCCGCTGAGCACATAGATGAACTCGTCCTCTCCCACATGCCAGTGATAGAGGCCGGTCGAGGCGCCGGGGGCAAGCTCCACCTCCCCCACCCCGATCTGGGTCAGTCCCCCGGCGTCCGACAGCCGCGCCTTCCAGCAGCCCGTGGTGCGCGGGCGCAGGCGCCCGGGATAGGCCTGTCTGTGAAAGGGCTCCACGGAGCCCTTGGCGATCTTCGGCATGGCGTTACTCCTGTTGGGGTGCGGCGGTCATCTTGGGCCGCGGCGATCATCGGTTGCCGCGGCGCTGTAGTGGCGCAAAAGGGCCCATTTGCGCAAGCGGCCGGACGCAGTAGAACGCTCATCGCACCGTTGAAAAAAGGATGTCCGGGCCGATCCAGGGGGGAATTGCCATGGCCGACCGCTGCGCACCCAATCGCCTTGTCGTCCTGATCCGGGGCATGTCGAGCGTGGGAGGATTTCCGCCCAGCTTTATTGCCTTTGTGCGCGGCCAGTTTCCGGGCTGTTCCGTCGTGGTGCCGCGCCTGCCCATGGGGCTCTTGTCGAGGGCAGAGCCCGACGATCTCGTGGACAAGGCCTTTCGGGCGGTCGAACAGGCCGTGGCGGACTTCGAGCCCGAGGAGATCATCATTATCGCCTACAGCGCGGGCGCCCTTTTGGCACGCGGCCTCCTCGTCAAGGCGTGGGGCATTCCCAAAAATGCCGTTCCGCCAACGGACGAGCTTGGCAATCCCGTCGTCGACCCGCGCCCCTGGGCCCCTAAAATCACGCGGGTCGTCCATATCAGCGGCATCTTGCGCGGCTGGAGCATTTCCACGGCGACACCGATGATCTACCGCTTCGCCGAACCAGTGCTCGCCCTTGGGGCCCATGTGATCTCGCGCCTGTCCGGTGGGCGGGCCATGTTGTTCGGCTTCCGCCGCGGCGCTGAATTCGTGGTGCGCAACCGCCTGCAGTACGAGGCGCTCGAGACTTGCCTGCGCGCAGGGACGGCCCGCCTCGCCCAGCGCGATGAGGCCCCCGTCGAGGCCATCTATGGTGAGGACGTTCTGCCCACGACAATTTTTCTTCTGGGCACGAAGGATCAATTCATGTCGCCGGCGGATGTGGTGGATCTGCGCCCCCGCCCGCATTACTTCTTCCTTGAGCTGCCCAACACGCGCCATCGCGGCATGATCGAGCTTGACGGCAGGACGCCCCTCGCCCAGTGCCGGCGCGACACCATGCGCCTCGCGCTCACCGGTTCGGTGGACGACCTTCAGAGTGCCGAGATTTGCGACGAGGACATCGACGATCTCTTCGATGTCCTCGACCGGCCCTTGCGCGCGGGGGCCCAGCGCCGCTTCGACAGCATCCGCCATGTCGTCATGGTGATCCATGGCATCCGCGACAACGGGTTCTGGACCAAACGCGTGGCCCGGATGATCAAGGAGACCGGCCGCGACCACCAGATCGAAGTGCGCACGCCCTCCCCAAGCTACGGCTTTTTGCCGGCCCTCGATTTCCTGATCCCCTATTGGCGCAATGCCCAGGTACGCTGGTTCATGGAGCAATATGCCGAGGTGCGCGGCCTTTATCCCCATGCGGAGATTCATTTCGTGGGGCACAGCAACGGTACCTTCCTTGCCGCCGACGCCATGGAACGTTGCCCCGCCATCCGCTTCGGACGGCTCTATTTCGCCGGCAGCGTCGTGCGCACGGACTACCCCTGGCTCGACCGCCTCGATCAGGCCCGCCACGTGTTGAACGTAACGGCAATATACTATTGGGTCGTGGCCTGGTTTCCCTGCCTTCTCGAACAGATCCCAGGGAACCCGTTCAATCTGGGCGGTGCGGGCTTTTTCGGCTTCATGGCCGGGCGGCCCTTTAAAGGTCTGCCCAAGACCGCGTCCCTGTCGGCGGCGGCAACAGACACGTCGGACCTGCCCTTGGCGATCCAGAACCTGGGCCCGGTGCGCGGCGGTCACGGGGAGGGCATCACGGAACGCTTCTGGCCGGACATTGCCGCCTTTGCAGTGAGCGGACAAACACCGGACCTTCCCGAGGGAACGGCCGAAGCCGGCCCCTTCGCGCGCCTGGGAGGCATCACATTCTGGTGCCTCATTCTGGTTTGGATCCTGGTGGTACCCGCGTTGATCACAGATTACGTAATGCATGAAGAGGCGGCCGAAGCGGCGCGGGCATCGGTCTGGATACTGATCGAATGCCTTGCCATCTTCATCGCGGTTTTCGTGGCACGGCGTCTATGACATCGGCGCGCCGCCGGAGGCGCGGGCGTCGAACCAGCTTTGCGTGGCGTTGGCGAAGGCCACCAGGGACAGCATCACCGGCACTTCGACGAGCACACCCACAACGGTGGCAAGGGCCGCGCCGGAGTTAAGGCCAAAGAGGCTGATCGCCACGGCGACCGCAAGTTCGAAGAAATTCGACGTGCCGATCATGGCGCAGGGAGCGGCCACCTTGAAGGGCACGCGCAGGGCCCAGGCCGCGCCATAGGCGACCGCGAAGATGCCATAGGACTGCACCAGAAGCGGGATGGCGATCAGAACAATGATCAAGGGTTGGGCCAGGATCACCTGCCCCTGAAAACCGAACAGCAGAACGACCGTCGCCAGAAGGCCGATGATGGAGGCCGGCTTCAGGGCGGTGATGAAAGCCTCCAGCCGCGGCCCGCCCCCCTCGCCGCCAAGCACCACGCGCCGCGCCGCAACGCCGGCCGCCAAGGGCACGACCACGTAAAGAACCACCGAGAGCAGCAAGGTGTCCCACGGCACCGGGATCGCCGTGACGCCCAGCAGCAGGGCAACGATGGGCGCGTAGGCAAACACCATGATCAGATCGTTCACACTGACCTGAACAAGCGTGTAGGTCGCATCCCCCCGGGTCAGCTGGGACCAAACGAACACCATGGCGGTGCAGGGCGCCGCGCCCAGCAGAATGAGCCCGGCGATATAGCCTTCGGCATCCGCCGGCGGAATAAAATCGGCGAACACATGGCGGAAAAAGAGCACGCCCAGCGCCGCCATGGTGAAGGGCTTGATGAGCCAGTTGACGATCAGGGTCGTCAGCAGCCCGCGGGGCTGCTCCGCCACGCGCGAAATGCTGGCGAAATCCACGGCGACCATCATCGGAAAGACCATCGCCCAGATCAGCACCGCGACGACCAGATTGACCTTCGCCACTTCAAGGCCCGCCAGAAAGGCGAAACCATCCGGCAGGATTTCACCGAGCCCAATACCCGCAAGAATGCACAATCCCACCCAAACGGTCAGGTAGCGTTCGAAAATCGACATTCGGATCCCCACTCTCTTGCAGTCCGACCAGCGCCCGACCGCCACAATTCAACTATTGTCAAAATGGTGCAATGGCAACCGTTCGTGCCGGATAGGTCATGGCTCGACTGGGTCGATCCGCGTCAGTCCGATGCCGCTCGTGGCGGCAAGGTGCTTCAGGCGTTTCTCCACGTCATAACTTTTCAAGTCACGCGCGGCGCCGTTCAAGGTCAGGACCAGTTCCCCGTCCCGCACGGACAGGCTCGTCTCAGCCAGGATGTTCGGTGCCCCGCCGGTCAGTTCGAAGGCAAGATGAAGCGCATGGCCCAGGACCTCCGCCTGGGAGCGCCAATGGGGCGGGATCGAGGGACGCCGTGCCAGGGCGATCTCCTTCATTTTGCCTTCCACATCCTGGATCCGCGTGTAGCGGAACCACAGGGCCGTCGCCAAAAAGACGCGGCCTGGATGGTCGATGCCGTAAAAGGGCGCCATCAGCACCAGGTCGGCCGTTCGGCTTGCCCGGTGATCATTGTGAAAGCCCCACCCGATATCGGAGAGGATAATCGCGGCCTGGCGCAGCTTGGCCAGGGTTTCCCGTTCCTCACGCGTTGTCTTGGAGCCATCGTCCCTTGGCTGGGCGAAGGGGCCGTCCGGCGCGTCGACCAGGGGGCGCAGCCACTGGGTGACGTGCTCGTCGTCGAGGATCGTCCGGGCCATGCGGTTTGCCATGGCGCGCGCACCCTCGATCAGCGGATCCCGCGCCCTGCAGTCCGGCGCCAGGGCATCGTGGATCAGTCCTTCACGCACGCCATGGCCTGAAATGACGACCTGACTCGCGCCCATGGCCTTGACGGTTTCCTCAAGGGCCACCGCCGCCGTTCGGATGTAGGACTGCCGGCGTCTTTTCAGGGTGGCAACGGCGCCGCGCGCCTTTCGGTCGCCCCGCTGGACCCGGCGCAACAGAAAGGAAATGTCCGGTGTCGGAATAACATAGCCGTGCAGAATATTGAGCGGATAGCCGTGGTAGCTCATGTGAGCGCGCGCGAAATTGCGCCAGTTTCCGCCCACGGCCAAAAATGGCGTGCCCGCCATGGAGGAGAGCCAAGGCACCGCCTCCAAGGCCTGGGCAACGCGCTTGGCCGCCGCTTCATCCTCGCGTTTGGTCGATTCATCATCGCTGCGTTGCAGGCGCAGAACGCCGAGCGGCAGGGACACCGCTTCGCGAATTTCGCCCTCGAGGATCCGCACGAACTCCATGCTTCCCCCGCCCAGATCGCCGACCACACCGCTCGCGCCCGGCAGACCGGAAAGCACGCCAAGGCCGGCGAAATAGCCCTCCTCCTCTTCCGACAGGATCCGGATTGGGGCGCCCAGGGCATCCGAGCCGCGCGACAGGAAATCGGCCTGGCTCACCGGTTCCGCATCGCGCACCGCCGCCGTGGCGACGGCCAGAACCTGCGCGCAGCGGTAAAACCGGATGATCACGCAAAACCGCGCCAGGACGTCCATGGCCTCCTCGACCCGCTCCGGGTCAAGGGGTTTGCCCTCGGCGACACTGCGCCCCAGACCGCACCCGACCTTTTCGTTGAAGACGGCATGGGGGGCGCGCAGCAGGCCCTCAAAGATCACGAGACGGACGGAGTTCGATCCGATGTCGACAACGGCGATGGGGTCCATGGTCGGTTCAATCACATTGGCGGCGCATGGTCGGCACGGGTTCGGGTCTGGCGCAGCCCCTGGAAAGGAGCAGGCCTTACCCGCTCACGTTTCGGTGGGTTTGGCGCCATAACTGACATCGGGTGGGCGGTCGAACTCCAGGGCCCGTCCACGACCCGACAGGCTGGGGTTCTGCATGAAATAGCGGTGCGCATTAAAGCCCTTTGTGGCCTCGTTCGGGCTCAAACGCACAAAGGAGCCATCGGGCCGCAGGACCCAGCTTTGTTCATCGTCCTTCAGACTGGCGACCATGATTTGCGACATCACCTGGGCATGGACTGTCGGGTTTTCGATGGGCACGAGCGTTTCCACCCGGCGGTCCAGATTGCGCGGCATCCAGTCGGCGGACGAGATGTAAACCCGGGCCTTGGTCGAAGGCAGGGCCGCGCCATTGGCGAAACATACAATACGCGAGTGCTCCAGAAACCGGCCCACGATGCTTTTCACATAAATGTTTTCCGAAAGGCCTGGGACACCAGGGCGCAAGCAGCAGATGCCGCGGATGACCAGATCGATCCGCACACCCGCCTGGCTGGCCCGATAAAGCGCGTCGATGACGATGGGGTCGACGAGGGAATTCATCTTGGCCCAGATGCCCGAGGGCAGCCCCGCCTGGGCATTGGCGATCTCGGCGTCCAGATTCTCCAGCAATTTGGCCCGGATCCCGCCGGGTGACAGGGAAAGCTTGCGCAAACCCCGGGGTTCGGTGAAGCCGGTGACCACATTGAAGGTACGCACCGCATCGGCACCCAAATCGGGATCGGCGCTGAAGAGGGACAGGTCCGTGTAGACCTTGGCCGTACCCGGATGATAATTACCCGTCCCGAAATGGACGTAGGAGACCAGCCGTCTCCCCTCGCGCCGGACCACAAGGCTCATTTTCGCGTGGGTCTTCAGCTCCACGAAGCCGAAGACCACCTGCACTCCGGCCCGCTCCATTTCCCGGGCCCAATTGATGTTGGCTTCCTCATCGAAACGGGCCTTCAGCTCCACAAGGGCGGTCACGGACTTGCCCGCCTCGGCCGCCTGGATCAGGGCCTCCACGAAGGGGGATTGTTTGGACGTTCTGTTGAGGGTCTGTTTGATCGCCACCACATCCGGGTC
>CAYYTT010000121.1:0-11742 GCA_964474635.1 uncultured Alphaproteobacteria bacterium
CCCCCCCCCCCCCCCCCCCCCCCCCCCCCCCCCCCCCCCCCCCCCCCCCCTAAAAAGGCGCGCGTCACACCGAGAAGGATGTGCCGCAGCCGCACGAACTGGTGGCGTTGGGATTGCGGATCTGAAAAGACGCGCCAATCAATTCATCGACGAAGTCGATTTCTGAGCCCGCCATGAGCGGCAAGGACACCTCATCGATCAGTACGGTGATTCCGCCCTTGTCGATCCGCAGGTCGTCGTCATTGACCGTATCCACCAGGTCGAACTGGTACTGAAAGCCCGAGCATCCACCGCCGAGGACGGAGACCCGCAGCATTGTCGCGCCGCCCTGTTCGGCCGCGATGATTTTTGCGATCTGCGCTGCGGCACGGTCACTCACCGTGACAGGACCGTCCGCGGCGAAAACCTGATCGCCGACACCTTGCGCGGGATTGAGAGAAGGCTCATCCATGGAAACACTCCAATCTACCAATTGGCCTTTAATATAAGGTCTCCGGGCGAGGCGAAAAACCCTACGTTTTTTCCGCTTACGCCCTTCTTACGGCGTCACCGCAAGTATCTTGCTCGGCGCCGTTAAAACGCCAAGTTTGTCAAGCCTGTTAATGTTTTCTCGTCAGCTTGGCCTTGAATACCGGGGGTGAATCGTTGCATGCATGCGATGGGAAACCCCCGCCGGTCGTCGTGGGACCACGATACCCCCATAGGGCGAAAGGTTGGTTTCAAACGATTTGCCCCAGCGCGATTGCCAGATCCGCGTTGCATTTCCGACTTGAGTGCTTCTCGGAGTTCTGGAGATCGCGGCCAAGATCAGCGCCAAGCATGGAATGCGGCTGGGAAAGTGGCTGGAAAATTCGTAGGCGCCGCCAAATTTGAGCCGTGGAGCCTTGTCATAGGAGGGGAAGCGCCTGACCACTCGGGCTTTCCCACTCAGGTGCATTTTGCAGATACGGAGCGCGAGCCAGGATGAATGCCATGAATGATGTCGATCGGTCCCGGGACTACGACGACCGGGACAGTTTCCGCTCCGATGACCCGGATCTGGAAGCTTACGAATACGACAACGAAGACGGCGGCGTGCGGATGCCGTTGTTCCTGATCCTGGGCTTGGTGGTGATCGCCGCTGTCATCGGTGTCTGGTTTGTTGCCTACAACCAGGGCCTTGAGGACGGCCGCGCCCAGGGGCAGCTGCCCATGGTGCTCGGTGAAGAAGATGCCGAGCGCATCCGCCCCGACAGCCCGGGCGGACTGCCGGAGCCGCGCAACAGCGATGTTTTTGGCGACACCACAGGACGGTCCGCCGACACCCAGGTCCAGCCGCGCGAGGAGGCGATCCTCGATCTCCCGCCCCCGCGCTCGCGGGATATCGAACGGGTGCCCATGCCCGGCACGTCCGGCTCGCAGGATCCGAGCTTGAGGAATACACCGCCCTCAACGTCGTCGCCCTCGATCCCAGGCCCGTCGAGCAGTTTCCGCGACACGGCGCAGTCCTTGCCGAGCCCCACGGGCCGGGTGCCGTCGCCGTCCACCAGTGTACCGCAGCCGAGCGTGCCGCCCTCATCGGACCGCCTGCGGGCCGCGCCCGGCACGGGTGCCGTGCCGCCGCCCAGTCCGTCGCGCGGCGTCAACATTCCGCAGCCGCGCGTGACCCCGCCGCCGCCCACCGCACGCACGTCGATCCCGGCGCCCTCGACCGGGACGGTTGGGCCCCAGCCCGCACCGGCCAGCGCGTCGGGGAACTTCGTGGTGCAGCTCGCATCGCTGCCTTCGGCCGCCGCCGCCGATCAGACCTGGACCCGCATTTCGAGCGCCATGGGGGATGTGCTGTCCGGCTACAGCAAGGACGTCCAGCGGGCCGATCTTGGCGCACGGGGCGTGTTCTACCGCTTGCGGATCGGGTATTTCCCCTCGCGCTCCGCGGCAAACAATCTGTGTCAGAACCTGAAGGCGCGGAACCAGGACTGCCTTGTCACCTCGCGCTGACGCGGGCTGATGATCTTGCGCACTCCAATCGGGGCTCGGTTCGCATGTCGCGGACCGGGCCTTTTTTGACCCGGGCTCAGGCCGGGCTTACATCAGGAGACTGGCGCCATGGCCCCTGACGGCATGCCCCGCGCGGTGATTTTCGGATGTTCCGGTCTTGCGTTGACGCCGGGCGAAGCCTGGTTTTTCGAGCGGGCCCAGCCCTGGGGCTTCATCCTCTTTGCCCGGAACTGTCAGACCCGCCCGCAGGTGCGCGGTCTCGTTGAGGCCTTGCGCGCCAGCGTTGGACGCGCCGACGCCCCGGTTCTGATCGATCAGGAAGGCGGGCGGGTGCAGCGCCTGCGCCCCCCCGAATGGCCCGATTTTCCGGCGGCGGCCGCGCTCGGCGCGCTCTTTTCGCAAAACCCGGACATGGCCCGCGAGGCGGTCGACCTGCATGGCCGCCTGCTTGCCCATGAATTGCGGGACCTGGGCATCACGGTCGATTGCCTGCCCGTGGCCGACGTGCCTACTCCGGAAGAACACGGCATCATCGGCGACCGCGCCTATGGCCAGACGGCAGCGTGTGTCGCGGATCTGGCGGCCACGGCGGCGCGCGCCCTTTTGCAGGAAGGTGTTCTGCCGGTTTTGAAGCATTTGCCTGGACATGGCCGGGCCCGCAGCGACAGCCACGAAAGCCTGCCCGTCGTCACGGCATCGCGGGCGGACCTGGAAGCCCAAGACTTCGCGGCCTTCAAACCGCTGGCGGACCTGCCCCTCGGGATGACCGCCCACGTGGTCTATGACGCCATCGATTCGCGGCACCCGGCCACGCTGTCCGCAACCGTCATTGGCGAGATCATTCGGGGCCATATCGGATTCGACGGTCTGCTGATGACGGATGATCTGTCCATGGGTGCCCTTGAAGGGCCCTTTTCGCAGCGGGCCACCCGGTCCATCGAGGCGGGCTGTGACATGCTTTTGCACTGCAATGGCCGCATGGATGAAATGGCCGAGATTGCCGCGGCCGCGCCCGTGCTCGCCGGCGAGGCGGCACGGCGGGCCGATGCGGCCCTTCAGGCGCTGGTCCGTACCCGGTCCAAACCGGAGGGTGCACAGGCCCCATTCGATCCGGATGCGGCATGGGTTAAAATGGGACGGTTGATTGATTCGTTGGCGTAGCCGCCGCGTCCGCGCCATCCACTCGGGGGCGCGGGGAAGGCGCCGCATCCCAATGGGGGCCCATGACCGAGGACGGTAAGGACGAAAGCCAGAGCGACGCGCCGGACGCCATGCCGCCCTGGCCGGACGACGACGCAATCGCCGCCGGTGTTGGTGGGGGCGGGGCCCCTGAACGCGTGGAAGGTGAGCGCGTGGATGGTGAGGGCACGGACGGCGAGGCCCATCCCGCCGGCACGTTGATTGTTGATGTGGAGGGATTCGAAGGGCCTCTGGACCTTCTCCTGACCCTGGCCAAAAGCCAGAAGGTGGACCTCGCCAAAATCTCCATCCTGGAATTGGCCGAGCAATATCTGGCCTTTATCGAGATCGCCAAGAAAGAACATCTGGATCTGGCGGCCGATTATCTTGTGATGGCCGCATGGCTGACATTCTTGAAATCCAAACTCCTGCTGCCCGATCCGGACCCACAGGACGAGCCCACGGGCGAGGAGTTGGCGGCGCGCCTGCAATTCCAGTTGCAGCGCCTGGAGGCCATGCGCGAGGCGGCGGCGAAGCTGATGGCCCGGGATCGTCTGGGCCGGGACGTGTTTGCCCGGGGAGATCCGGAACCTGTGCGGATCATCCGCATGAAACACTATAAGGACACGCTCCAGGACCTGTTGAAGGCCTATACGCGTCAAAGGACCCGGAGCATCGAAGTCACCTATGAGCCCAAGCGGCCGCCGATTTACGCAATTGAAGATGCGCGGCGGCGAATCGAGACCATGCTGGGCAAGATCAGTGACTGGAGCAGTCTTGACCTGTTCGTGCCGCGCGAGATCGATGGCCTTGAGCAGGGACCCAGGCTGCGCCGCACCGCCCTGGCCAGCACCTTCACGGCCACTTTGGAATTGGTGCGGGACGGGTTGATGGATGTGCGCCAACTGGTGCAGTTCGGCCCCCTTTATGTGCGGCGGCGCATGGCGGGGGATGCGGGAGGCACCGGCGAAGCGGATGGCGGTGCCGTCATTCCCTTTCCGGGGGGCCGGGACGGCTGAGGCGATCAGACGGGCGGGGGCCCAGCCCGGTGGCGTTGAGGGCAGCAGGACTGAGGGCACCAGGACTGAGTACTAAGGGGATGTGTTGCGTATTGGGGCGAGGGGCCCCAAGGGGAGAGTTGGCGTGGTGAGCAAAAACGAAATGCGCGGTCCCCGTGAGGGTTACGCTGATCCGGACACTGCTCCGGACCGGGATCATGGGGCGGGCGCCACGGATCGTGGAGACGAAGCCATGTCGGATGCTGCCGTCCTTGCCGCCATTCGCCAGGCGGTCCTGCATGACGCGCCCGTCCTGCCGCGCCGCCGGCGGCGCCGGTTCGCCGCGCCCTACCCACCGATGGACGCCGCCACCAGCCGGATCGACCTTGACCACCGCGCCCCCCACCCGAGCGATGACCATGAACGCACCGGGCCCGACACGCGGCAGGACGTGGCGCCGACCGAGGCCGAGAGTGAAGATGCGTCGCCCGCAGATGATGGGCAAAGCGATCTCCAGACGTCTCCCGATGACATCAATCTGTTTGATGGCCTTTTCATCTTGGAAAGCCTGGACCAGAGCCCGCGTGACACAGCGCCCGAGTTGGTCGCGGCAACCGACGAGGAGGAGCCGCTGCCCGCGCGCCGCGATGGGGGAGAAGCCCCTGAAGACGGACGGGACGGTGCCTTCCATCAGGACGTCATCGAGGCGCCGGATGTCCAAGACGCACCGCGCATCCACGATTCAAATGAGTGGAACGAGGCAGAGGGCGAGGAGCCTTTTGAGGACGATCAGACCGGGGAGCCGGACGGCGCGTGGGAGGACGAGGAGCCCCTGGCCGCAGAACTCGATGATCCGCGGGAAAATGACGGGGATGACGACGATCCGGGGCCGGAGCGCTTTGAGCAGGCGCCGGATCTGACGCGGGTGGTCGAGGCGATCCTGTTTGCGTCCGCCGACCCTGTGTCCGAGGCCGATCTGGCCGCGCGCATGCCGGAAGGGGCGGATGTGGCCGGGATCCTGGCAACGCTCGAAGCCGACTATCGGGAGCGCGGCGTCAATCTTGTGCAGGTGGCGGGCGCCTGGTGCATGCGCACCGCGCCGGATCTTGGCTTTCTTCTGCACAAGGAACGGGTCGAGCCGCGCAAACTCTCCCGCGCCGCCATCGAGACCCTGGCCATCATCGCCTATCACCAGCCGGTCACGCGGGCGGAGATCGAAGACTTGCGCGGTGTGTCGGTCAGCAAGGGGACGTTGGACCTCTTGCTCGAGGTGGGCTGGGCGCGCATGCGCGGGCGCAAACCCGTGCCGGGGCGGCCCATCACCTATGGCACGACGGATGCCTTCCTGGAGCATTTCGGCCTTGCCGAAGTCACCGATCTTCCGGGTCTTGAAGAAATGAAGGCCGCCGGCCTCCTCGACTGGCGTCTGCCGCCCGACTTCGCCGTCCCCACCCCCACGCAACAAGGCGACATGGAGGGCGACGGCGAACTCGGCGAAGACGACCGCGAATACCTGGAAGAAGACGAAGGCCCGGTATCCTTCGCTGACGAAGACGCGGCGTTTGAAGACGAGGAACCCGCGTTCGAAGACGACGAAGACCGAGCCGCCCGGGGATGACAGCCGTGGTGTTGATTTAGATAATCTCCATGGGTCACATGGATGGGCAATTTTGCTGATTTCCATGGAAATCAGGGTGAGTTGTTCATTTTGCAGAGCATAAAAAACCGGGATCGATCTGATCCCGGTTTTCGTATGTGGTCTATTTGATCCGCTTACACGTCAATTCGATTGGGTTATGCCGATGTTATTGTTGTTTCCGCTTTGATCGAATTGAGACGTGTTCGAATTGCCCGTTTGGGCTACGGCCGCTTGGTTGGCGTTTCCGTCGACAACTCCCCTGATCTCATTGCCGTTACCGGATTGGCTGAACGCAAAAAGGTTGTCAGACCCCTCGACACTATAGGTCAGGTCATTCATGTCACCGGTTTGGCTTATCGTCGCCATGGAAAGACCGACACCGGCTGCTTTGCCCGTAAAACTCCCCTGGCCATTACTGGCTCCGTCCAAGGTGATTTCGGTTGTGTTTAAACCACCATCCTGAGTCACGGTGTCGATGAAGTTAGTGGAGCCAAATTGGTTCAGCGTTGCAGTGTTCCCATTTCCGCCCGACTGGCTAACAGTTTGGATGAGGTTGTTAGGACCGTCCTGCAAAATAGTCACGCGTTGATCAGCTCCGACTTGGAAAACTCCGCGGTCAATTCCGCTCTGCGTTTCCGTGTCAAAGCCGTCGCGGTCTCCGACGGTGCTTTGTTGGAATTGTCTACCGGTCTGTGTGATCTCGACCGTGTTCACACCTCCAGAGCCATCATTGGTCTGATTAACGCGGCTCACACGCATGTTTCCGGTCTGGTTGATTGTCGCCGTGTTGCTGCCGCCACCCGTGGAATTCTGCTGAACTTCGAAAATGCGAGAGCCGCCGATGCCTGATTGATCGATCGTCAGGCTGTTATCGTCTCCGATCTGATCGATCCCAGCGCTGGCATTGATAAAACTGCCGGTGGCTCCGGCAACGTCGCCGCCACCCTGGATGATGGACATCACGTTGCCGTCCCCGTCTTGGACAGCAGGCCCAGGCTTGCCAGATGCCGTGGTACCAACCCGGTTACCATCGCCGTTTTGCACAATATTGGCGCTGTTTCCACCAGTGGTGCTGATCTGATTGACGTAGGCTTCATTGTCACTGGCGATTGCGCCAGTCGACACAAGAGCGGCAACTGCTGTGGTGACCAAAAAACGTGTCATTTTTAACCCCTTGAAAGCGCAAGCCGGCATGTGAACGAAGTGACCAAGCCGGTAAATCGCGGAAAGGCTCGAGGAAAACGTCGACTTTAAATACCTTTCCACAGGGGTGACGTTAGGCAACGGCTTTGCTGGATTCATCCTCCATTTGAAGGATAAAAAGGCAATTCAAAAGGTGTGTTGCATAAATGTCGGCGTTTGCTTTTGACAGATCGTGTGACTGTATTGGCGCTTTGCATCTGCGGGACTGGGTATCTACCCAGTCCCCGCGGTCATGCTGGTCAAGCGACGCTTTGGCTGCAGATCAAAATTTGCTGCTCAAAGTAGGGCTCACCGCGGCCCATGTATCAGGACGGCCTATGGCCTGACACGCGTTCGTACAGTCTAAAGTGTGGGGTTGGGCTAAAGTTTGGGGTTGGGGAAGGGCCGTCCCGCCCGGGGGGCATCAGCACCAGGGCAAAGGGGCAGACCGTTTCAATCCTGGGGCTCGGAAGCTCCCTTTGAACCCTTCTTGCCTGCGCCGCCGTATGCTTCTTCGTGTTCGCGTAATCGACGCCAAGCGACGCTCTTGGATCCTCAGAAGCGGAATCCGTGATGCACGCAGAGCCGGTTACCACCAGAGACGAGGTTTCGGACGATCTCTAGAATGTCGCATGCACAGGGGCTTGCGTCTCAGTCGGGGGCCGGGCCTTGCGCGTTGAAGACCACCGGCGGGCGCTGGCTCGTGTCCACTTCCAGGCGGAAAATGTCGGGCCGGGCATAATGGCCAACCGTGTCGAGATCGTATTTGCCCTGGGCGATCATCCCCAAATCGAGATCGGCGAGGAGCAGCCCATCTTCATTGTAAAGCGGTCCGGCCAGTACGGTCCCGAGGGGATCCACAATCACGCTGCCGCCGCGGATCATCACCGTGTCCGGATCATTGCCTTGTGTTGGTGCGGCGTCGGCGGGCATCTGGCGCCGGCGCATATGTTGGCAGGCGGACAAGACGAAGCAGCGTCCCTCCATGGCGATCATCCGCATGGCGGGAAGCCAGCTGTCCCGGTCGTCGACCGTCGGCGCGCAGTAAAGCTGCACCCCTTGGGCGTATTGGCTCATGCGCAAGGCCGGCATGAAGTTTTCCCAACAAATCACCGCGCCGACGGTGCCCACGGCCGTTTCGGCCGCCGCGATGGTGGAGCCATCGCCAAAGCCCCAGATCAACCGCTCCATGGCGGTCGGCATGAGCTTGCGGCGCAGGCCCGCGAGCCGTCCGTCCCGATCGAAGGTGAGTACGGAGCAATAAAGCGTGCCGCCCGCCCGCTCGATGACCCCCACCACGAGCACGAGGCCATGGCTTTGGGCCAGCACGGCCATGGCCTGCGTCTGCGGTCCCGGCACGGTGATGGCGCTGTCGAAATAGGCCTGGAAGGTGATCCGGCCTTCGGGCGCGCGCTGGCCGACCCGCGCCCCGAAATCAAGGCCCTTGGGATACCCGCCCACAAAGGCTTCCGGAAACACCGCGATCTGCGCGCCCGCGCGGGCTGCCTCAGCCGCCTTTTCCGATAGTACCGCCAGGGTGCGCGGCGTATCGAACAGGTACGATCCGCATTGGACAACGGCTGCGCGGATGGATGCCATGGGCTTGAGCCTCGCTCTGGGTTCACGTTGAATGGCCCAAAGCGTAGCAGGAGCGGAGCACGGCATGAACTGGCAGGTCTTCACGCAGCTTTCCACCCTTCAGGTGCAGATTCATTGGGTGAGCGCCGTCCTGGCGTTTTTCTTGGGGCTGGTGATCTTCAGCTTGCCCAAGGGCACGGGCCTGCACAAAACCCTGGGCTGGGGCTATGCGGCGGCCATGGCGTTGACGGCTTTTTCGGCGATCTTCATTCGCAATCCCGGGGGCGGATTGCCCACGGTGAATGGCTTCTCCCCGATTCACCTGTTCATTCCCCTGACGACTTTCGGGATCGGCGGCGCCCTCATTGCCGTTCGCGCGGGCCGGGTGACCTCCCACCGCCGGGCCATGATCGTGACCTTCGTTGGTGCCTTGTTCATTGCCGGGGCCTTCACTTTCATGCCCGGCCGCCACATGCACAGCCTGTTCTTCGGTGATCCCGAGCGGATCCAGCGCGCGGTCGATGCGGGCTTCAAGAAGTGACGGGAAACAGTCCGGCCGCCATGGCCGGGCCCAAAAACAAGGGAGAACGACATGGGACGGATTTGGACTGGCGCGGTCCTGGCGGGCGCGCTCACAGGACTTGCCATTACGGGCCCCGCCTTGGCCGAGCCGATCGAAATCAAGGAGTGGACCGTGCCCTGGGACGATGGGCGCAACCGCGATCCCTTCGCCGTCAGCGAAGACCTTGTCTGGTATGTGGATCAGGTGAACGGCTATCTGGTGAAGCTCGACGTGCCGGCGGAAAAGTTCACCAAAGTGACGCTCAAGGACGGTTCGGCGCCGCATAATCTCATTGTCGATGAGGCCGGCGTGGTCTGGTACGCGGGAAACCGCATGGCCCTGATCGGGCGCTATGACCCGAAAACGGGGGAGACGGAAGAAATTCCCATGCCGGACCCCAAGGTCGTGCGCGATCCGCACACCCTCGTGTTCGATGGCAAGGGCAATATCTGGTTCACCGCCCAGATCAGCAACCATGTGGGCCGGCTTAACATGGAGACCCGCAAGGTGGATGTGATCCCCGTGCCGACGGGCCGGGCCCGGCCCTATGGCATCAAGGTCGCGCCCGACGGCACGGTCTGGGTGGTGCTGTTCGGCACGAACAAGCTTGCGCGCGTCAATCCGCAGAGCCTGGCGCTGAGCGAAATCGATCTGCCTCGGGAGGGGGCCCGGCCCCGCCGCCTGGAAGTCACCGCGGACGGGACAGTCTATTACGGCGATTACGCGGAAGGAAAACTGGGGGCCTATGATCCGTCAACGGACACATTCAAGGAATGGGACCTGCCGAGCGGTGTGAACGCCCAGCCCTATGGCACGGCCTCGGATGGCAAGGGGCGCATCTGGGTCGTGGAAACGGGGGTGGAGCCGAACATGTTCGTCGGCTTTGATCCCGAGACGCAGACGTTCTTTTCGCAAACGCCGGTCCCGTCGGGCGGCGGCGTGGTGCGCCACATGCACTACTATGCCCCGGGCGAGGCGGTGTGGTTCGGCACTGATTTCCACACCATCGGCCGCGCCGATGTGAGTGAGTGACGCGCGGACGCGGTGTCACGGGGCGGGCCATTGGTCCGTCCCGTGATTTTTTCGTATCCGCCACGTAGGTGAGGACCAAGCCATGGCTGGACGCAAGCCGCCCGAAAAGCCCATCAAACTTTCCAGGGAGGATTGGGCGAGCGGTGCGGACGGGCTCTACGGTCTGTTCGTGGGGCTGGAGCACCGGACCGATGTGACGGTCCTGTTCTATGGGACTGATGAGGTGGGCAAGGGGCCCAAATGGCATATTCATCCCTACGATGAGATTTTCATCATCCGTGAGGGGCGGGCGCGCTACAAAATCGGGGACGATGTGTTCGAGGCCGTCGCCGGAGACATTCTCGTTGGTCCCAAGAACATCCCGCACAAATTCACCAATATCGGGCCCAGCCGGCTCGACACGGTCGACATCCATCTGAGCCCGGAATGGATCCAGACGGACCTTCATGACCCGGAAGAGGCCTGATCCCTCGTGCAAAGCAGCAAGGGCGGCGACTACGCCGCCCTGTCTTGTTACACCGTTCTGGCACGCGGCTCTTGCACGCCGTCCTGGCACGCCGTCCTGGCACGCGGCCCGCTGCTCTAGAAATTTACCCGGTTCGACAGTGCGCCGTCGACGAGCAGGTTGACACCCGTCGTGTAGGAGGACTTGGGGCTCGCCAGGAACACGGCGGCGTCGGCCACTTCCTGGGGCGAGGCGCAGCGTTCGGTGGGATTGCGGGACACGGCCTGCTTGAAAAAGTCCGGCATGCCCTGCTCGACCTGGTGCCAGATGCCGCCCTCGAAATAGACCATGCCCGGCGAAACCACATTGACCCGGATGCCCGTCTTGGCGTGCTGGCGCGCCAGTCCCTTGGCCATATGGATCAGCGCCGCCTTGATGGGCCCATAGGATCCGGCATTGTCGGCCTGGGCCGCCGCGACGGAGGCGATGATCACGAAGGCCGCGTCGCCGCGCTCCCGGGCCGCGACTTCCAAATGGGGCAGAGCCGCTTCGAAGGCATTCACGGCGCCCAAAAGGTCGAGCTTGAAATTCGCTTCCCAGGACGCGGCATCGAAGCCTTGCGCCATGGCGCCGGCATTTGAGACCAGAATATCGAGCCCGCCCATCTGCTCGGCCGCCTGACCCACCCAGGTTTTCAGCGCCTCGCCGTCGGTCACGTCCACGGACGCGCCGAAAGCCTGCACGTTGGAGGCCGCGAGCGCGGCCGTCGTCTCCTGGATCTGGCTCGCATTGCGCGCGCAGATGGCCACATGGCTGCCCTCTTGGGCCAGAGTTTCGGCAATGGAGCGCCCGATGCCACGGGTGCCGCCCAGCACGATCGAGCGGCGGCCTGTCAATCCGAGATCCATGGAGTATCCCCTATGCTTTGAACCACGGCCGCGAGTTTAACACAGTGCCTTGACGGTCATCGATTCCCCGGCAATCTGCGTCCATGCCAAAGACCAAAGGACCGGCGCAGCCGCCGGAAGACGACATTCGCGATGCGCCCCTGGCGCCGGCCCTGGGCGAGCGCTATCTCGCCTATGCCCTCTCGACCATTACCAGCCGGGCGCTGCCGGATGTGCGCGACGGCCTGAAGCCCGTGCAC
>CAYYTT010000122.1:0-1190 GCA_964474635.1 uncultured Alphaproteobacteria bacterium
ACGGCCCCGCGCCCCTGCGCCGTCCTCGCGGAGCGCCCCAAAAGGGCCGATTTGGGGGCGCGCGAGCGAAACAAAACAAGAGCCGGGTCCGTTGGAACGCAAACGGCTTGTCTTATGACTTTTCCCTGTGATCAGGCGCAAGAGATCGGGTGCGGGTGCGGGCCAACGCACCGCGCAGCGGCGGGGTGGTGGCAGGCGTGGCAGATGGCAGCGACCTTCTCACACGCCCCGAAGGACTTTAGCGTTGCGGCGGCGCCGCCCGCGCCAAGTGACCAGAACGAGGCCGCAGATCCCCCCGATAAGCGCACCGGCATAGCTGGCATTGTGCATGGTGCCGGCCCGTGCGAAGGCGACGGCCTCGGCGCTGGAAAAGCCGGGGCGTTGGGCCCAGGCCGGCACCGTTTCTGGCGTGAGCACACCATAAGCCCAGATCAAGGCGCCCATCCCCACCGCAAGGGTAATGGCCGCGACGACAGCAGCGGCCAGGAGGACCGACCCGACAAACCGCGCAAGGCCGGCAATCCGTGCACCGAGCGCGATAATGGGCACACCGACGATGCCCCCCATCCACCATGATGCCAACACCCCTACCTGGGCGGCGCCCCAACGGTTTCGCCAATCATCGGCGATGGCAAACTGCTCGAATTTGAAAGCATGAAAATAATCCGGAGACACCGTGTAGGACATCTGATTGTGCACGGCGCCATAAAGACCCGCGATAAGACAACTCGCGAGGAGAAGAAGGGGCGTTGAGAGGAATTTGAACAAAATCGTCATGGGCTGCCTTTCCGTGACGGTCACCATTCACGCCAGCATGCACCACGCCAGACGATCTGGGCCGAAGAAGGACGGACCAAAACAGACGTAAGATCCGGGGCGGCCCGCCCCGGATCCTGTTTTTTTCACGCTCCGTGTGATGCGGGATCAGCCTTAAGCCGGCATGTCGTCGATGGTCCGCAGACCAACGTCCCATGCCTCCAGCGTGTCTCCGTTCTCCAGCGTTGCCGTGGTCGTATTGGAGATGATCGCCCCTTCGGCCTCGAAGGCATCGCCATTGAGCGCAAGATCGATGGACTCGATGCCCAAATCCGACAGGCTGACAAATTCGCCCGCATCCGTCTGGCCATTCTGATTTTGATCCTGCCACACACCAAAGGCGTCCCAGTCGAAGCTGTCTTCGCCGGCGTCGT
>CAYYTT010000122.1:1290-11698 GCA_964474635.1 uncultured Alphaproteobacteria bacterium
CGCCTGGGGTTCCGTAGACAATGATCACATCCATCGACATGGCAATCTCCTCTCCCTTAAGACGTTTTAGGTCACGAAGGTCGTCCTGGTGCGTTGTTGCTGAATGGCGATAGGCAGACAACGCCGCGCCAGGCGTTTTGGTCCGGAGTGCGGCATGTGTGGGTCATGAGCCATCCGGCCAAAAGGAAGGTCTGGCCAACGGGATGCTCCCCTTCGACCAGAAATGTCGTGTCGAGACCGAAGCGCTGCGCAATGACCGTTCGGTCGAGTGCTTCGGGCCAGCGCAGCCGGTCCTTGTCCAGCGCCGCGCTGTTCGCCGGCCCCTTCGTATGCTGAAAATGAACAAGGATGTCGATGTCGCCCGGCGCATCAATGGGATCAATGAAGGACCCGCCGATCCACAGGGCGAGGGGACGCCAGGGGGTTCGGGAGAGGCTTTGGCTCCAGGTTTGCAGACCCGAAATGAGGGCATTCCGGGCGGCGGTGCCACCGAACTCACCGGTAAAGTCAGCCCAGTCGAGAACATATGGCGTACACAGAACCTCGCCTGTATCTCCAACAGGCGCGAAGGGCCGCACGTGGCCACTGCTATCCCTGCACAAGGCATGCCTCACCCCGGCATAGGACCGAATGGGACCCATGTCATCACCTGTCTCAACTAAGCCGTGTTGCTTGGTTTTCGCCCGCTTTTATCAGAGCGCGGCGGGTTTAAGGACCCTTGCGGTTCGGAAATTCGTGAGGAAAAGCAGAGGCAGACCCTGCTTACGGGGCACCAGGACGGCCCGTTGACGTTCACCCGGAGGCGCCACCGATCTCAAATCGATGGCTTTTGTTTCGATGCGGCCCTGATCGGTGGTCACATGCGTCATCAAAGGCGGGGCCGCCTGGAAATCATGGGCGGCCAGGAACGCTTCTCCAGCGGCCGAACGCACGAGTTGCAGAAGGCTTGCATCATGGTCGACCGAAACACTGTGTTTCCAATGCAGCCCGTCGTCGACACGCTCCCAAAGTTCAAGCCGTGATCCTTGTTTTGGAAGATCGCGCAGGATCAGGATCGCCCCGCCCGGTGAAGACGCGCTCACATCCACGACCTGATAGATCCCGGCGAAGGGGCCATCTTCCGCGCCGCGCGAGACGTGATCCGCTTCGTCACTATCGCCGACCAAGGGAAGGGTCGCACCACTCTCATCCGCAAGCGGATCTATCACCCGCAGCGCCGCGCCGTCCGCACCGGCCACAAGCACCCACATGTCGGCACTGTCCACATGATGAACAAAGCGCGCCGTGGTGCCCTTGGGAAATTCTTCCACATGCCAGGTTCCATCGGGATGGGAGAGCGAGACAAGCGTGCCTTCTTCCGCGCAATGAACGAACCCATATCGCCCCGCATCCGCGCGGGTCGCATCCATCATGCGCCAGACGCCGGCGACCGTCTCATGCCGTCCAGGCCGGTCAGTGCGTTCAAGGCGGAGGCGCACCCGCTCGCCCTTCGACAGCATCTGCCGCAAACCGCTCTCAGGCTCCCGCCGCACATAGGCGACACCTTCGGCCACATCCCCCTGGAGCGCGATTTCAGGTCGCGCCCCCGCATCACCCACCAGGGTCATAAACGTGCCACCCGACGGGTCGAAGATGGCCGTCACACCGCCGCGCAGGACGATCAATCTCTTGCCCGTGCCCAGCCCCAGCGGTGTGGACAAGGTGAGATCCGGAGCATCCCACATCGGACTGAACATATGGTGGGAGGCAGTGTCTGTGACTGCGGCTGAATTCATACCGTCCATCCTGGTCGTTTCCGTCGCTGGCCTGGTCGTTTCCGTCGCCGGCGCCGGGGACGGGAGCCCGACGGTCAGTATAAGGCCGATCACACTCGCACCCCTGGTTGGCCAGTTCGTAAGTCGATGAAAGGCTGATCTCGCTTCAGAAGTCCTGCAACGCCAATCCATGATCCCAAATGACCCTAGCTCTGGCATGTGAACCAAGCGGAGGACGCGTCCAAGGCGAAACTCCAATCAATAGGTACCCCCTATCGATGGGTGTGTGAGATCTCAAACAGTTTCTTTTCGCAACCCCGAGACCGCCGCGAGGGCGATCACATCTTGATTAAATTTTGGTTCTCCGGCGGCCCACTCATTCGTTGGCAAAGTGTTTCCCTCCGTGTGCCGCTTTAAGGTGCAATCGGCAAGCCTCTCCAGCCATGGGGCTGTCAAACACGGCCCTGCCGCCATGGCGGCTACACGGATTGGGGCTTGTCCAAAAGCCACAGAAAACCCTTGGCGCCCCATCCTTGCGAAGCGTGAAAAAGGTCTGCTCGCGTGCGCAAGCGGCGGCCAGCCGGTCCGGCCGGTTGGCATAAAGAACGAATGTGGGATCGCACCCATAGGCCTCGATGCAGGCCTTCTTCACAAACAAGGCGGGATGCGCGTTTGCAAGGGACTTCACCGCCTCGACGCTGACCATGTCCTGGGGCGGACGGTAAAACACAACAAGATCCAAATCCCGCGGCGCCTCCTCGGATGTGACGAAGGAGCCGCCGAGCCATGCCCATCGGACATCCACCCCGGTCTTGAGAAGATCCTTGGAGAACTGGGCAAACCCCAGGGCCAGGCGGCGGCGGTGCGCATTCCACAGCAGCCGGGAGGCGACATCGCTCCAAAGGCACCGGAAGGGCGAGGTGCGGCGCACGGCACCGTCCTGGTCCAGCAGCGCCAAAGGCAGCACACCGTCCGATGTGAAAGGAGGAATACCCTCAAGATCGAACTTGCCGGGGATAAGGGGCGGCAGGCGCCCCTCGCGCAGGCAGTCCGTGCCGACAAGCGCGTCGGTCCTCATCAGGCTTGACCCGCCCATGGGCGTCCTCCCCCAATTGTCCGTTCGATTGGGCTGTGCGCTCGCCATGACCATTCACCCGCCTGGCCGCCGACTGATGGACTTACATCTTGCCACGGAGCGCTGGAGACGTATCCTGCACACCATCATGGCCAGGGCAAGCGAGGTGGAAGATCGATGTGGATTTCCCAGTCACGCCAGACCATCTTCATCCATAATCCGAAAACAGCCGGCCGCTCGATCCTGAAGGGGTTCAATGGTCCCTGGACGGAACGGCCCGACCGGCTGGTGCATATGACGCCGGATGAGGCGCGGCACCTGATCTTCCAGGAGAACTGGAAAGATTTCTACAGTTTCACGTTTGTCAGAAATCCGTGGGCGCGTCTTGTATCGCTCTATCATTTTCAACGCAGCACCACTTATTATGGGCTGTTCGGAGCGAATCCGATCTTTCAACGGGCCCGCCAGTTCGATTTCGACGAATGGATTGACGTCAACCGCAACGCCTCACCCCCGTCGACCTGGTTTGGCCATCCGCAGGAAAACTGGACGCGGGGGGTGACGGAGGTCTTCCGGTTCGAGGGTTTCGATGCGGCGGTGGAAACCCTGTCCCAACGTCTGGGTCGTTTCACGCCGGCCCACGAAAATGCGTCACCGCCCTATAACTTCAAGCGCTTCTACACATACCAGAGACACATTGATTTTGTGGCCGAGTATGATCGGCATGTGATCGAGACCTTTGGTTATGCCTATGACGAGGCGCCGTCCGGCGATCCCATTCCCTGGTTTGCGGATCAACAAAAAACCGAGAGCCACCCAACACCTGAGCCGGTTAACATCACCTAAGACAGTCAACGTCCGTGATTGAAGCAGAGGTACGAAGCTCAAGAGGTTCAGTGACCCGATCTTGGCTTCGGGCTCTCGAATGAATGGCGGCCCTTACCCGCGACGCCGCAAGCCACGCGATGCCATCGAGCCGATCGGCAGCCAATGGAGCGCCGAGGCATGCTCCGATTTTACGCCCCAATTTTACACCCCAATTTTACACCGTAGACAGAGCGGTTTATGAAATCGGAAGGACGCCTTACTCCCCG
This sequence comes from uncultured Alphaproteobacteria bacterium, assembly GCA_964474635.1. Classification (GTDB taxonomy): domain Bacteria; phylum Pseudomonadota; class Alphaproteobacteria; order JAJFIK01; family JAJFIK01; genus CAYUYV01. The sequence continues at coordinate 5,214 of CAYYTT010000122.1, forward strand.
GCGCGCTTTGGCGGGCCGAACAGACGCGTCGCAATGGTCTCTCCAAGGTCGCTGGCGACGCCGGTGCCGCCAAGTCGATTGGTCAAGACGTCGATTGGTCAAGACAATGATCGCGGTATCGCTTTTGGGCTCGTAGCGGAACGCCGCCAGGCCGCCGCCACCCGGATGGCCGAATGTCTGCGTCTGCCCAAAGATCACGACCATGGCGCCGAGGCTGTGCCCCTCACCGTCCGCGTCGCCCCCCATACGGACCATCGAGTCCCGGGCAAAGAGCGCGCTCGTGAGGACCTCTTTTGACACAATCACTCCACCGGCCAAGGCTTTGGCGAGCGCAATCATATCCGCGCCGGTCGTATCATTGCCGCCGCCGGCCGCCAGTCGCGGCGGATTGGGAAACGGTCTTGAAATGAACTGACCGGCTTGCCTGTCATAGGCCGGCGCCTGATCCTTATCCATCCGCGCCAAGCGCGTCCCGATCATGCCGGCGGGCTCAAGGACATGGTCCGAAACCAGATCGACCATGCCTTGGTCCTCTCCGGTGCGGCGCGGACCGGCCCAACACGGGCGCCCCCGTGATGGCCAACCGTGACGGCCAACCTTGACGCCCACCCGATAGGGCCGTCCAATTTGCAAGACGGTCGTGAAACAGAGGAGGAGAGCACCATGGTCGAGACCTATGGACGTGAGATCTTATTGACGATCCATATCCTGGCCGTCGTTGTGTGGCTCGGTTTTGGCTTTTTCGAGCTGTGGCTTGGCCGGATAGTCCTGTCAGATCCTCAAAGCAGCACCGGCGCGCCGCTGATCCGCATCATCTACCAGTCCGATGTCGTTGTTTTTATCGCTACACTGATTGTTTTTGGGAGCGGTCTCCTGCAAACAGCGCTCTTCGGCTGGGGCTGGTTCGCCACCCTGTGGCTTGGAGCCAAACAGGCGATCATGATCACCGTTCTTGTGTCCGTCGCCCTCATCCTGCGCCGCGCCTTGGGCCTTGGCACACTGATCGAGGCCATGCCGCCGGGGCCGGGCCCCGCGTCCGAAGAGGTCATCACCGCTTACCGCCAGCTTGAACCCTGGTACTGGTTCATGCGGATTCTTGGACTGGTTGGCCTCGTCTCCGCCGTCTGGAAATTTCCGTAACTGAAGACACAAGCCGGATTTCGACATCGACGCGCAGGCCCGATCAACGGCCCTTCACGGCACTGACCAATGTTTTCTCGCCGCGCTTGAGGACCGGGAAGGCCGAGGGCCAGTAGACCTCCGTCCACCACAGGATTTGCCGGCGCATGCTCCAATGGGGTGAGGGATAGCGTTGGAACACGAGAATTTTGGAGCCGCTCACCTGGTATTCCTTTTGGAGCAGCAGGGCGAGATAGCCATCGGCCAGCAAGGCCGCCTGGTAGCGCTCCATATGATCGGCGCGGCAGAAATAGGTTTTGTTGAACCCGATGGCGAAGGCTTGCCACCGCCCATCGCGGATCGGCTCCGCCTGGAACACGCCGATGGACACTTCGGGCCATTCGGGGCGGAACACATCGTCAATGGCGATGACGCCCTCATCGACAACGGTCTTGTCGGCAAGGGCAATGTCCGCCTGGATCGCTTCCAGATGATGGCCGCCGTCGATATGGAAAAACCGCGCGGGCCCCACACTCGACAGGATGGTTTCCGGGCTGACTTCATTGGACGGGCGCGCATCAAAAACGAGGCGCTCCTGATCGACGCGGAACTTTTTCAGATTGGCTTTCAGCTTCTCCAGATCGCCGTGCCCGGACCCGTCCAGGTTTTTGTCCTGGTTTTCGAAAATATCGATCACATAGGCCTTGTCAGTTCCGCCATGCTGCACCATCGGGATCAACGACTTGCCGTGGTGTGTCCCAATCTCCACCAGCGTGCCCTGCGGTCCGTCCACCGATTGATGTTCAAGAAGGGCGCGAAAAATCTCATAGTCGGACCGTGCGAGCCAACCGTCCACGCTTTGCAATTTTCTATACATAATTCACCCCGCCTAGCGGATCGGTTTTGATGATTCGATACGAGCCGCCGCAGAGTGTTACGAGGTCGCAATCTCTTACGCAATGCGTACCGGTTAAAAAAGTGCATCCGGACCATATTGCGAGTGAATTTTAGCGGAATTCTTGACGCCGTGACGCTCTGCGGCAAATGGCCGAACCGCAAAAGCCTCGGGGCGCAACGCCGGGTGGCCAAAAAAACCTCAGGACACGCGCTGTTCTAAGACCGCCGTCACTCCGCTTTTCTTGCGGACTCATCCGCGGCGGATTTGTAGATGCCCTTGGCCATAAGCGAGGTTTCGCTCCGCCGCCGGGCTGCGTAGACGGTGGCCCGGGCCCGATGCGCCGCGCGGTCGTCGGGCGCCGCTTGCACGGCCATTTCCGCCAGATGGCAGGCGAGGCGGTGCTCCCCGGCCTCCGAGAGAGCCATGGCCCGTTCGCCAAGCCTGGCTGCGCCGCCGGCAAGAGCGGCGATTTCCGATGCGAGCGCACTTGCGGGCGCGGGCTTCAAATGGGCCGGGTTGCCGTCATACCAGCCGCCATAGAGCCGCCAGACATTGTGGATGATGAACTCGGGCTCGTCATAGACGGGTCGCAGATAGGGGCGTTCCAGAATATCTTGAGGCAGACGGACCGTGTGGATCAGATCATCGAGCCTGGCGCCCGCATTCATCAGATCGAGGCATTGGGTGACAAGGCTTTCAAGGGCGCCGGCGGTGGTTGTCAGCACCTCCTGGATGCGCGCTTCCCCACCAATGGGCAGGCCATGGGCGGGGATCAGCAGTTCAGGCCGGAAGGCCGCCATCTCCCGCAAGGCCTTGGCCCACTCCAGCGGATAGCGCTGCACCTTCTGCGGATTGCCCGCATTCGGGAAGGCCCAGATCAGAAAATCTCCACAACAAATCGTCCGTTTTGCCGGGATCCAGGCCCATAAATGATCATCCGTCTCCCCCTTGCCGTGGCGCAGGACCACATCCAGTCCGCCCACGGATACCGAAAGCCGTTCGCTGAACACCGTGTCGGGGCGCTCCCATTGGGGCGGGCCAAATCGCGGGGCAGGGCCCTGCGCCGGTGACATGGCCAGTTTGGCGGCGCCCGAGGGTGAGAACTGGCGAAAATTGATCAGGAAATTGTAGCCATTGGTCAGGTCATAACGGTCAAAGCGCGGATTGACGTTTTCATGCGCGATGATCCGGGGGCGGCGTTCCCGCTTGTCCCGCGCCTCCTCCAAAACTACGCCCATGCCGCCCACATGGTCGAAATGCCCGTGGGTGAAGGCGACCGAGTGCACCGGATCAGGCGACCAGTCGCGCAAGGACCGCAAGGCATTGTGCGTGTGCACCGGAAGGCTCGTATCGAACAGCAAAAGCCCGTCATCGGTCTTGAAGCTGACGATATGCGAGAACGCCTCGATCAGGGCAATCCCGTCGGCGAGTTCGGACAGTTCCGCCGTGACCCGGTTCACCGACTGGGGCCCTTCATAGGTGTTGGTGTCGATATAGCGCGCCGACAACGTCAAAAGATCCGCCATGGTGGCCTCCCGTGTGCTTTTCGGGAAGCCTAACGCGGATCAGCGGCGCACGAAAACCGGTTTCAGATCCGGTTCGGCCATGGCCTCGGCCGCGTCCTCAAAGGACACGTCCCGGGAGATCAAGCGCTCCGGATGTGTTCGGCCGCATGTGGCGCATTCAAGGGCGCCGACGAGATCGGCGCGGGCGTGCACCCGACTGACCGTGTAGGTCACGCCCTTCATGTACATGGAACGCAGGGGCACCTCCATGGGCTCGCCCGTGCCCGCCGAGACGCCCGTGCACACCCCGCACGGGGCTGTGGCGCGCAACGCGAAGGCGAGCGCGTCAGGAAGGCCGACGGCCTCCACGACAATGGGAAACTGTTCATCCGGACAAAGATCAGCGTCGTAAACCGTCTTGACCGCCTCGGCGCCGAGCGCCCTCGCGGCCGCAAGGCGCCTATCGTCGAAATCCCGGTAGACAACGCGGCCCGCGCCCAAGGCCCGAGCCGCCTCGACGGCGAAAAGCCCAACACTCTGCGCCAGTCCGCCGACCACAAGAACATCCGCGCCGGGCCGATCCGCAAGGGGCCCGGCCACGGTCCGGTAGCCGTCGCTGGCATTGTCGGCAAGCGCCGCCGCCGCGGTCATCGGCACACCGTCCGGGATCGGAACCAGCATTGCGTCCGCGAAGGGCACCAGCACCGCATCGCTCAAGCCGCCGCCCCACTCCGTGCCCGAACTTGGCGCAAGACCGTAGGCGGCATAGCGGGGCACCGCCTCGCAGGCATTGGTGTGCCCGCGCAGGCACGGACCACACAGGCCGCAATTGATCTGAAAGGGGACGATCACACGCGCCCCCGGCTGCACGCTGGTCACTGAATCGCCGATCTCAACCACTTCGCCGGCGATTTCATGGCCGAAGGCGAAAGGGCCCGCCATGGGGAACAGCCCCGTGGCGATGTAAAGATCGAGGTCGCAGCGCGTGACCGCGAGGGGGCGCACAATGGCCTGGTGCGCAAAGGCGATTTTCGGGGCTGGCACCTCCCACCACTCGAACTGTCCGGGTGCGATGAATGTCAATTGCCGCATGCTCGCCATGGCCGCCGGTCCCTCGCCTGTGCTCGCGGTCCCGAAACACCGGTCCGCGCCTGTCAAGGAGCATGACAAGGCACTGCTTGACGGCCTAGTGTTACCGTTGAAAAGCCAATTTTCAGGATTGAAAAATGACCATGCCCACCTGGGATCTGTTGCAGTGTTTTCTCGCCGTCACTCAACGCGGGTCGCTGACCTTGGCCAGTCAGGACCTGGGCGTGTCGATCGCGACACTGACGCGGCGCATGGATACGCTGGAGGCCAAGACGGGCCTGAGGCTTTTGCGCCGCGGGCCGGATGGGGCGGTCCCCACGCCGGACGGCCTGCTGCTCGCCCGCGCCCTTGAACCGGCGGCGCTGCAGCTTGAGGACGTGCCCGCCCTGCTGCGTTCCTTAAGCGCGGGCAGCGCGGCGGCCCCGGTGCGCCTTTCGGCCACTGAACCCTTCGTGTCGGACGTTTTGGCGCCGCATGTGCCTGAATTGCGTGCCGTGGCGCCGGACCTGCGGATCGAGCTTGCGGTGTCCAATGAACTGGCCAATCTGGCCGTGGGTGAAGCGGACCTTGCCATACGGATGGTCCGTCCCACGCCCGAAACGCTCATGGCGCGCAAACTGCCCCGGATCGACCTTGATCTGTTTTGCAGCCGCGGATACCTGAAGGGACGCGCTCCATCAGACCTTCACCTTAAGGATGAAAGTCTTCTGTGGTATGATCGATCTTATGGGTCGATCCCGGAAAATGTCTGGTTGGAGCGGCGCGGCCTCTCAGCAGCGACCGTGGCCCGCAGCACCAGCACGCACGCGCTCCTGGCCATGGCCGAAGCCGGCGCCGGCATCACGTTGCTGCCGGTTGCCTTTGCTGAACGGCGCGGCCTGGTGCGCCTGTTTGCCGATGGTGTCGCGCCGCGCCAGCCCTGGCTCGTGTTTCACCGCGCCGGCCATACGGCGGCGCGCCTCAAAACGGTGCGCCGCTGGGTCGTTGCATGCTGCCGGGCGGTTTTCGATCCGCCCGACGCTCACGCCATGCCGAGGGCGGCGAGATAGACATCAAGCAGGCTTTCCTGCTCGGTCCGCTCATGCTGGTCCATTTTGCGGATCTTGATCACCTGGCGCAGAATTTTGGTGTCAAAACCGTTCGCCTTGGCCTCGGCGTAAATGTCCTTGATATCGGCGGCGATGGCCGCTTTTTCTTCCTCGAGACGTTCGATCCGCTCAATGACGGATCGCAACTGGCCCGAGGACACGCCGCCGATCACGCTGGGGGCGGCGGACTCGCCCGCTTCGGTGGCACCGTTGGTGGCTGCGGATTCCATGGTCATGGGGGGGCTCCTTCACGCAAAGGCTTCACGGGCAACACCCGCCGGGGCGGCGCATGCGCGCCTGCCTGGCGACCGGAATGGGCGTCCCGGGTCGAACCACCGGGGCTCATGGCGCGCCCGGCAAACTTTCAGATACCCTGATTCGCGCTGTCCAGACCCTTAGCGCCGGCCTGCCAAAAGGCCTTCGCGCCCGGTTCAATGCCCCGCCTTGTCCTTCTGGTGCGCCTCGAAGGCGGCCAGTTGTTCGGGCGTGGCTTCGGTCTGGTATTTGTCCTTCCACTCAGCATAGGGCATGCCGTAGATGCGCTCGCGGGCTTGATCCTTGGTGAGGTCCAGGCCCTGGTCCGAGGCCGCATCCACCATCCAGTTTGCCAGGCAATTGCGGCAGAAGCCGGCCAGGCTCATCAGTTCGATGTTTTGCAGTTCCGGCCGGTCACGCAGATGGCCCACCAGGCGGCGAAAGGCGGCGGCCTCAAGTTCAACACGTTCCTGTTCGGTCATGGATGCTCTCCGATCTTTCAATTTGGTGTGTGTTGGGGGGGGGGGAGGG
>CAYYTT010000123.1:0-11682 GCA_964474635.1 uncultured Alphaproteobacteria bacterium
CGCCGTTGTTGAAGCCGTTGTAGAGTGCGAGGAGTTCGACGAGCAGGGCGCGCTCATCGCCGCGGGTCGCCTGCCACGCGGCCGAAATCAGCATCCAGTGAGGAAGCTTGACGAACCGGTCGGAGCGGGTGCTCCGGCCCGAAGCCGTGTTTTCAGTTCCCCATGCCCGCGTTCGGGGCAATGGTGTTGCTGAGCACCTCGTCCAGGCGGTCGGCGAAGGGCATGATCATGGCCGTGTCGGCTTCGGGCACCGCCTTGATGGCCTTGGACATGGCCATGGCGTTCGCCATCTGCTCCTGCATCTGCGGCGGCAGGTTCGCGCGCATGTCGGGCGTGATCTGCGCCATCATTTCAAAGGCTTCGGGGGGCATGCGCACGGCCATATAGGCCAGGACGACCCGGTCGCCAACGGCGGCCCAGTCCTCGGCGGAACGGAAGTCGTGCTTGGCGGCAAGCTCCTCGACGCGCGAGTAGGCCGACGCGGACTCGGTCTTGAGGACCGTGAGACCGCTTGTGTAGGGCGTGAAGGCGCCGGACTCGTCGACCAGCGTTTCGGCCATCAGGGCTTCGCCCAGGCCTTGGGCTTCGAACTCCTCGCCGAGCTCGATGGCATCGGGCAGGGATTCGATAAAGCGGTCGATGTCATCGGCCGTCAGGGCGGCGGCCTGGCCGGTGCCGGCAAAACCGAGGGCAAGAACGAGCAGGCACAGGCTCGTGAAGCGCAGAAGGGCTGTTCGCACGGGATGTCCTTTCTTTTCTCAAGGTCGCGATAGGTTTGGGTGGGCAAACCGGGGTCTGCGGTGGTCCGTTCGGCCCGCGCGAGGGTTTCCCAGGCCGGACACTGCTTTTCATATCAACTTCACGCAGATCACGGCAGTTCGATGGCGTTCCCGGCCGCGCACGCTTTCTAACGTCAATCGCCCATGCCGACACGGCGAATGGTGCCCCAGCCCGGCCGGTCCCGTCGAAGGGCCGCCCAGACGACGCGCAGGAACACCCATGTCATGAAAAACGCATAGAAGACCCGCTGCGGCAGGGCGTGGAGCAACAGGCCCGCCCGTTCACGCGCCACGAAAACACCGAGCGCGCTGGCGATGAGGTCGGCCGCGAAGTAACCGGGCAGCAGAAGCACGGCGGCGGGCATGCCGCTCAAGAGGGCATGGATGGTCCCGGCAATGAAGAACGGGAAAAACAGCATCAGCAAGATGCCGGAGAGCACCAGATTGGGAAATCCAAGCCACTTCAAGGCGGCATTCGGGCTTGTCAGGGCCGCCAGGCCGTGGCGCGCGACGCATTGAAAATTGCCAAACAGCCACCGGAAGCGCTGACGATAAAGGTCGCGCAGGCTCGTTGGCGCTTCGGTGAGGGCAAGGGCTCTTGGTTCAAAGGAGATGCGGTGGCCGGCCCGCAACATGGCGAGGGTAGCGTCGGTGTCCTCGGCCAGGGTTCCGGAGGGAAATCCGCCCACGGAGAGAATGGCCTGCCTGCGAAACGCGCTGCACGCCCCAGCAAGCGTCGTCACGCAGTGGAAGGAGGAGAGGGTGCGCCGCTCCACATGAATGGCGGTGACATACTCAATTTGTTGCCAGAGCGTCAGCGCACGGTTCTGGTTTCCGATGCGCAGATTGGCGGTGACGCCCGAAATGCGCCGGGAGAGCAGATTAAGGGCCAGGTACCGCACCGTGCGGGGGCTGAGCCAGGTATCGGCGTCCATGGTGACGATGAGGTCGTGGCGGGCCGCGCGAAGGCCGGTGTTGAGGGCCGCCGCCTTGCCCCGATTGACGGGATGGATGATGAGACGAACGCGCGGGTCCGCCCGGCTCACGGCCGCAACGATGCGCGCGGTTTCGTCCGAGGACCCATCATCGATCACGATGATCTCGAAACGGGGATAGCGCGTCGCCAGGGCCGATGCGAGGGCGGGTCCAATGACCGGGCCTTCATTGTGCGCCGGCACCAGGATGGTCACCGCCGGCCAGAAGCCCGTGCGCCGCAGGTCGGCGTTCAGGGCCGCGGCGCGCCGCGGCTCGCGAGCCGCGTGGATAAGGGCGCCCGTGACCATGAACGCAAGCCGCGAAGCGGTGAGCGCGATCAGCAAGACCAAGACGATTGACGTGGTAGTCAAAGCCCCATCACCCCCGCACGGTGCATCCCCGTAAAATCTACGACACTTGTATCCGCGCCCCAAGGATCCGGAGCGGTCGTCATGTCTCACATCAAAGGGTGGAGGAGGGGCCGATCCCTGACATTTTCGTGAGGTTCGGTCGTCTCCGGCCGGGCAATCATTTTTTTTGCTCCTGCCCGGCCGGCGCAAGCGGCGATCCGCCGACGCTTTCGGCCGTCCACCGAAAGGGTTCCATGGCACGTCGGGGAACGCGCAAGGCGCCAGTGGATAATCGCGCCCTGGCTGTGCCATTCCGGACCAGGGGGTTGGGATACCAAAGGGGCCCGGCGCGGCCCTGTTTTCGCCCAAAAGGACCCCTTCTCTCCGATTTGTAACGTGTCAATCCGAAACATCGGGTGGCGCGTACACACTTCGAGCGGGCAAACTTGATGTTCAAGAAACCTTTCGTTATCGACTAGTCGCCTTGGACCTTGTTCGGTATTGTCGCCGCAACGGGTTGGGTGGCGCAGAGACCGGAGGTGTAACTTCCGGCCGAGAACGGTTTGTTTTGTGGGGAGTTACAATGGCCGACGTCACTGGCACAGACGGTAATGATTTTCTCGATGGCACTGGCGGTGCCGACAACATCTCGGGCCTTGCGGGGTCCGACACCATCCTGGGCGGCAGCGGCAACGATGTGCTGACCGGCGGCCCGGGGGCGGATTTCTTCTTCGGGTTCATTGGCGATCAGAACGGTGACACGATCACCGACTTTCAGATCGGTAACGAGCAGAGCGGTGCGGACCGGATTTCGATCCAGCTCGGCAATGCCGCCGCCACATCGGTCAATTTCCAGACTGCTGGAAACGATCTGATCGTCACCATTCAGGAAGGTGCGCTCCAGGCGTCCCTGACCCTGACCGGGCTTGGCAACATTACGCCGGGCGCGATCATCCAGGACAATCCCGGCATTCAGTCAGCGGATATCTTCATTACCAATGACGGCACCGGCGATACCGGCGGTGGAGACACCGGCGGCGGCGACGATGGCGGCCAGACCGGGTCCGGCGGATCCAACGACCTGCCACCGACGGTCTCGGGCACGCCCGGCCCCGACCTTCTGTTCGGCACCGACGGCGCGGATGTGATCGCTGGCTTTGCCGGAAACGATACGATCGTTCCGGGTCCGGGCCTCGACGTTATCCAGACCGGAGATGGCGCCGACGCGATCTTCGGCCAGGCCGGAAGCCTCAATGGCGATATCGTTGCGGACTTCACGACGGGGGCCTTCGGGTCGCCGACGGCCGATTTCCTCAATGTCTCGCTCGCCGCGCCGGCCGATGTGAGCGCCTCGGCGGCCGTGAACGGCAACGACCTCGTCGTCACGCTCAACACCAACGGCACCATTGACGCCGTCACGCTCGAAGGTCTTGGCGTGCGCGGTGCCACGGTGAATTTCGACGAGCGTCCCGCGTCGCAGGTCGGTACTCCCGACGGCACCGCGATTTTCGTGACCATCAACACCGCGAACAATCAGGCCCCCGTGGCCGCCGATGATCTGTTCACGGTCCAGGCGGGCACGCCCCTGACGGCCAACCTGATCACCGGTGATAACGGCAACGGCGCCGACACCGATGACGGCGATACCGGCGGCGTGGGCAACCCCCTGCAGATCGTCTCCATCAACCAGGCTGGCACGGCGACCGCGATCACGGGAGATGGCCAGGTCGTCGAACTGGCGAACGGGACCCTGACGATCGATCCGGACGGGGACATCTCCTACGAGCTCGACGATGCGCCGACGGGTACGGACACAATCACCTATACCGTCACGGATGGTTTGGCCACGGACACGGCTACGGTGACCTTCGGTCAAGTGAACAACGTGGCCCCGGTTGCCGCGAATGATACGTTCACGGCAAACACCGGCCAGACCCTCACGCGCACGGCGGCCAACGGCGTTCTCTCCAACGATACGGACGATGACGGCGACACGCTGACGGTCACGGCGGTCAATGGCGCCGCGGCCAATGTGGGCAGCGCCCTTGCCCTAACCGACGGGGCCGGCAATGCCACGGGTCAGGTGACCCTGGCGGCCGATGGCAGCTTCTCCTTCGTGCCCCAGCCGGGCGCGACGGCAGCCTCCTTCACCTATACAGCGTCGGATGGAACCGATACGTCCGTCGCTACGGTGACCATTAATGTGGGAACCGGCGGCGGCGGCGGCGGTGGTGGCGGCGGCGACACGACGGTCGCAGCCACGAATGACAGCTTCATCGCCGAGGAAGACGTGACATTGTCGGTGGACGCAGGCGCTGGCCTTCTTGCCAATGATACCGGCGCCGGCATCAGCGTGGTGTCAGTGAACGGCACGGCGGTCCCGGCTGGTTCGACCGGTCAGCTCGTCGCCTTGACCGGCGGTGTCCTGAGCATCGCTTCCAACGGCAGCTTCGTCTTCGAAAATGCCGTCGGCAACGAAGATCCGATTAGTTTCGATTACGCCGTGTCCGACGGGACCGACACCAGCGTGGCGACGGTGACCATCGATTTCGGCCTGCAATTTGACGAAATCGGTACCAACGAAGCCGACCGGTTCGACCGGGTCTCCAGCACCCAGAACAATGCCATCGATGGTGCCGGCGGTAACGACGTGATTATCACCGGTGACGGTAACGATACGGTCAGCGGCGGCGACGGCGATGACTTTATCGACGACAACGACAACCAGGATACCGGTGAAAACATCCTTCAGGGTGGAAACGGTAACGACCAAATCATCGGTCGGGCCGGCTCCTACGAGATCGATGCCGGTGCCGGGAATGACAACATCATCGTCTATGCGGCCCTCGGCACGAATACGGTCGAAGGCGGTGACGGTGACGACATCATCGAGTTCCGCCGCGGCTCGAACAACACCATCGACGGCGGTGCGGGCAACGACCAGATCCTCATTCAGCGGACGATTTTCAATGAAATCGGCCTGCGTAACACTGTCCTGGGCGGTGAGGGGAACGACACGATCGAAGTTCGGGACGGCTATCTGAACACGATCGATGGCGGAACCGGCGATGATGTGCTCATCGGCGGCTCGGGTTCGGATACGTTCCGCTTCTCGGCCGGGTTCGGTCAGGACACGGTGCGCAATTTCGGTGTCCAGGGCTTCGATCAGATTGATCTGAGTGCCTTTGCGGGCCTCACCTTCGCTGACTTCGTCGCTCAAACCACGGAAGTGGGCCCGGGCAATTTCGTCTGGTCGCCCTCGGATGCGGCCGACACCCTGACCATCGAAGGGTTCCCATTCGCGGAACTGAACGAGGTCTTCTTCATCTTCGACGGGGCGTAATCGGCGCCATACGACATCTCGATCCCGGCTGCCGCGGCAGCCGGGGTTTTTTTGCGCGATGTGCAGTCGGGCGGCACCGGGCTTGTGCCGGTTCACAAGCTTTTCTGCCCTCTGACGGTGTGCGTGTCCGTCGTGCGGAGTGTTTTCCGAGCGCGCCAACGGTCAACGAAGGGGTTGTCCGGCGCCCGGTTGGCGAAGAGCCATGGTGGCAGTCCGAATTCCATCGGTTTACGGACTAGCGACCCGTGGGGTTTTGCACTAGCATCCCGCCTTGTGGACGGGATGGGCGGGGGCCGGAAACGGCTCATGTGTGGGAACTGTCAGGTGAAGTGGGTGTGACCATGGCGGATACGGTCGACGACGTAAACGAAACCGAAGAACAGACGGCGCAAAACCAGACCGGAGACGATCAGGCCGGTGCGGATGACCAGGCCGCCGAAGAGACCGGCGGTGCCACCGAGCAAAACAACGACACCGGTGGCGAAGAAACCGGCGGTGACGGTGAGACCGGAGACGATCAGGGTAATGACGATGGCGCGGGCGATGACGGCGCCGGCGACGATAACGCCGGCGACGATAACGGTGGTGATGGCGGCGCTGGCGAGGATGATGGCGCCCAGGACGATGGTCCCACGGGTGTCGACATCACGGGTACGGATAACCCCGACTTTCTGACCGGTGAAGCGACCGACGACCGCATCAGCGGTGCCGGTGGCGCCGATACCATCATCGGGGCCGAGGGTGCCGACGTGCTCACCGGCGGGGCTGGCCCGGATCTCTTCTTTGACCGCCTGGAAAATTTCGACGGCGACATCATTACCGACTTCGAGACCGGTCTCGACGCCAACGCGGACCGGATCGGCGTGCAATTCGCCACCCCGTCCGTCTTTACGCTCACCTTTGACACGGTCGGCAACGACCTTCTGGTGGGGATCACGAACAACGCGGACAATGTGACCAGCAATGTCCTGCTCCAGGGGCTGGGCGGCCAGGAATTCACGGCGGATTTCATCAGCAACCCGGAACTTGTGTCCGCGGAACTGTTCATCTTCCGCCCCGAAGACCGTCCGGTCGACGGGCTTGAAGTGAACGGCACCGATGGCGGTGACCTGCTTTTCGGCAGCGAGTCCACGGACATTATCGATGCGCGGGCCGGCAACGACACCATTGTCGGCGGGCAGGGCGATGACGTCATCACGACCGGCGATGGCCGCGATGCCATTTTCGGACGCAGCCTGTTCCTGGATGGGGACCGGGTCACCGACTTCACGCTCGGCGCGTTCGAGACTGGGTTTTCCGATTACATCAACGTGTCTCTCGCCACGCCGTCGGATGTAAATGTCTCCTTCAGTTCCTCCGGCAACGACCTCATCGTCACGATCGACGATGTGGGCCTGATTGATGTGATCACCCTTGAAGGGCTCGGCGGTGACCTGGCCTCCGGGGCGGCCACGTTCGAGGCGCAGCTTGTTCCGGGTGCGGATCTGGGCCTCGACGGTACGGCGATCTTTATCGTCAAGAACGAGATCGTGAACGAGGCGCCGGTCGCGGCCAATGACACCTTCTTGGCTTTTGACGATGAGGTCTTCACGCAGGCGGCCGCCGGCGGGTTGCTGGCTAACGACTCCGATGCCGACGGGGACACCATCACGATTTCGAGTGTCACCGGCGCCGCCGGCACCGTTGCCGTGACGGCATCCGGCACAACCGTCGCACTGAACAATGGCCAGGTGACGGTCAACCCCGACGGCAGCTTCTCCTTCGATGCCGATGAGGGTGATCTTAGCACGGCGACCTTCAGCTACACGGTCAGTGATGGGATCGATACGGCGACCGCCACTGTTTCCATCGCCGTTGCCAAAGGCAATGTGGCGCCGGTCGCCTCCGACGACACCTTCAACGCAAGCCGTGGCTCGGTGTTGCAGGTCGCGGCGGGCTCCGGCCTCCTCGTCAATGATACCGATGCCGAAAATGACGCCCTGACGGTTGCGAGCGTCAACGGCAGCGCCGGTGCGGTCGGTTCCTCGATCACGCTAACCGGCGGAACGGTCACGGTGGAGGCCAATGGCGGCTTCCAGTTTATCCCCGCGCCCGGGTTCTCCGGCAATACGTCCTTCACCTATGGGGCGAGCGATGGTGTGGACACGGACGTGGCCACCGTGACCATCGCGGTCGGCAACAGCGGTACGGGCGGCGGCGACAATGGCGGCGGCGGTGATAATGGCAGCGGTAGCACCACGGTTACGCCCACCAATGACACCTACTCGGCCGAGATCGACAGTGTTCTGACCATCAATGAGACCGCGGGCGTCCTTGCCAATGACACGGGCAGCAATCTTGCCGTGACCCAAGTCAATGGCACGAACCTGCTCGGAACCGGCAGCGGCATTTTCGATCTCAATGGCCAGGGCACCCTGTCCATCACCGCCAATGGCGCCTTTGTGTTCCAGGCTTCCGAAGTCGCCAGCGACAGTGTCAGTTTCGACTACACCGTCACGGACGGAACCGACACGCGTACGGCAACGGTGACCATCAATCTGGGCCCCTTGTTCGACGAGCTTGGAACGTCCGAGGCGGACCGCTTCGATCGGGTGACCAGCGTCGACAACAACTCCATCAATGCCTTGGAGGGCGACGATGCGGTCTTGACCGGCGACGGCAACGACACGGTCGCGGGCGGTGCCGGCAACGATTTCATCGATGACAACGACAACCAGGACACGGGCCTTAATGTGCTCGACGGCAATGGCGGTAATGACACCATCATTGGCCGGGCGGGGTCTTATGACATCCATGGCGGCATCGGTAACGACAACATCATCGTTTACGCCGCCCTCGGCACGAACCTCGTGGAAGGCGGGGCGGGCGACGATGTGATCGAACTGCGCCGTGGGCGGGACAACACCATCCGCGGTCAGGATGGTGACGACCGGATACTCATTCAGCGGACGATCTTCAACGAGATCGGCATCAACAATCTGGTTGAGGGCGGCGCCGGCGATGACGTTATCGAAGTGCGTGACGGCTACCGCAACATCATCGATGGCGGGACGGGCAATGACCTGCTGATCGGTGGCAGCGGCGCCGACATTTTCCGCTTCTCCAGCGGGTTCGGCAATGACACCGTGCAGAACTTTGGGGTCTCCGGCCGCGATGAAATCGATCTGTCCGCGTTCACGGGCCTCGACTATGCAAGCTTCATTGCCGATGTCTCGCAGACCGCGCCGGGCACCTTTGTGTGGACGAGCGATGCCGGCGATACGCTGACCATTGAAGGGTTCCCCTTCACCGGCCTCGATCCGATCTTCTTCGTGTTCGACGGATCCTGATCGGATCCGCCGGCACGGGCATTACGGACTGGGAGGGGGTGCGGCACGAGCCGGCCCCCTCTTTTTGTAAGGCCGCCTCTTTTCGGAACGCCGCTTGCGATCGGGCCGCCCATCCGGGCCTGTCCATGGCGGACATGGGGAGACACCATGATCGACAAGCAGGATGAGGGGCATGGCACCCCGCAGATCGTGGATCTCGACTACAGCGGCCTGATGTGTCCCATGCCGGTCCTCTATCTGCGCAAGGCCCTGGCGAAGGCGGCGCCGGGCGCGCGGTTTCGCGTTCGCGTCACGGACCCCATGGCCCAGGTCGATATTCCCCATCTGTGCCAAACGACCGGCGACCGGGCGGAGGAGCCGCGCGAGGATGGGGCCGCCTGGGTCATTACGGTGGAAAAGGCAGGCTGACAGGGTCGTGCGCCTGTGGGGACGGGGCCGGGCGCCCGTGGGCACGGAGCCGGCATGCGCGGGGAATATCCTTGCATTGTCGCCATGGCCCCTGCACGGTTAGCGAAAAGGGGCATGGATGGGGCCTGGGGGCTGTTTTAGAAGACGGGTCCCGGCTTTGCGTATTTGAAGTTCAATCTCCGAACAGGCTGACCATGACGCAGAAAGTCTCTCGTCTTGCCGATAAGCGCGAAGTCGATGAAAACGGATCCCGCACGGCGGTTTTAATTGGCGCCGTGATTGGCCTGGTCGTGGCCCTGGCGATTTTTATTGGCCTTTACTTTGTCGATCCCGCGCCGCCGCGCACGGTGACCATCGCGACCGGAACCGAGGGCGGTTTTTACGACACCTTGGGCAAAATCTATAAGCAACGGCTTGAGCGCAGCGGACTGACGGTCAATCTCGTACCGAGCGCGGGGTCCATTGAAAATCTCGACCTGCTCCGCAACGCCGAGGCGGATTTGGCCTTCGTGCAGGGCGGCGTTTTGTCCGAACCCCAACCGGATATGCTGATGTCGCTCGCCAGCATTGCGCTGGAGCCGTTCTGGATCTTCTCCAAAACGTCCGAGCCGGTCACGCGTCTTGAGCAGCTCGGCGGGCTGCGGGTGGCCATCGGGCCGGAGGGCAGCGGTACGCGGCGCCTCAGTCTGACGCTGTTCCGCGCGGTCGGTCTGTCGACCATTCAGATCGATGAGCGCAGCGGCGAAGCGGCGGCCGATGCCCTAATGGCCGGCGAGGTGGATGCGGCCCTGTTCGTCACCTCCGCCCGGACCGGCAGCGTCCGCCGGTTGCTGGGCGATCCGAACATCAGTCTTGCGGTCCTGGAGCGCGCCGAGGGCCTGTCCCTGAATTTCCCCTATCTGTCCGTGGTCACGGTGCCCGAAGGCGCCTTCAATCTTGAGGCGAACCGTCCACGCGACGCCATTCGCCTCATCGCCCCTGCCACGACCCTGCTCGCCCATCAGGACGTTCACCCGGCCATCGTGGCGCTGGTGCTCGATGTGGTGAACAGCGTGCATCGTAATGAGCGCAGTTTCGGCGAGGTTGGCCGGTTTCCCGCGCCCGATTTTCTGGAACTGCCCCTTTCAGAAGAAGCCGAACGGTATTTCGAGCGGGGGCCGACCTTCCTGCGCCGCTACATGCCGTTCTGGGCGTCCAATCTCGTGGAGCGGCTATGGGTGCTCGTCATTCCGCTCATTACCGTCTTGATCCCGCTGATGCGGGTCGCGCCGCCGGCCTATCGCTGGCAGATCCGCCGGCGGATCTATCGCTGGTATGACGATCTGCGAGAACTGGAGGCCATGGGCCGGGACGCCGAAAACGGTGAAACGCGTCGGGAAATTATTGAGGATCTGGAGACGCTGGCGTCCGAGGTCGGCACCATTCGTGTGCCCTTGGCCTACACGGATGATCTTTATCACCTGCGTCTTCACATCGAATTCGTGATCCGCCTGCTGAACGGCACGGCCATTCCGGGAGAGGCTCCGCCCGAAAAACCGGTGGAGGCGCTCTGAACGCGCGCGCGGAACGCTCCAGGACGGCAGGGGCGGCGGACAACGCTTCGGAAAGGACACGCTGCTACCGTCAGGCCCGTTCCGGTGTCCGTTCCGGACCGATCGAGGAAGGCAACGCCATGTCCGCATCATCCGAATCCGCGCCGGATTGGCCGGTGGCCCGGGTCACGGCCCTCGAATACGGCCTGATCGCCGCAGGTCTTGCCATTGCGCTGTCGGCGGGCGTCGCAACGCTTCTCGTGCCCTTGAAAGACGCGGATCGGGGGCCGGCCCCAAGCCAAAATGAGGATGGGCATCACGGCCAATGAGTTCATTGCCCGTTCCTGTTCACCCTTAAGCGGTGTCTGGATCGGCCGAAGGGCCTCGTTGTGGATGCGCTGTGCCCTAGGGCGTGGACTTCGCGCCATGGCGAAACAGAATTGTGCACAGATGGCCATGGTGCCATGGAAAAGTACCGACCTTCCCCCTATAACGCGGGTCATGGGCACGTTGTGGAACAGACAGGCTCGGCAACCCGACGGGGCGGCCGGTCATCGTCCCGATCCGGATCGGTTTTCGGCCGGACGGTCCCTGCCGCTGTGCGGCGTCCATGAACCGCTGTGGACGGGCGCCCTGCGACGAGGCGTGACCGCGGCGCGGATCCGGCGCACACCAGTCCATTTTTCTCTGTATGCGATGGTTCTCGCCCTCGGCGCGCTCACCCTGGCAAGCGTCGCGCCGGGCGGCGCCCTGGCCGAGCCCCAGGGCAAGGCGGCACCGGCCGATGAGCTTGCCGGCGGCACCTTCGTGCGCATCGCCAGCGGGCCCGTGACGGGCGCCTATTTTCAAATGGCCGATGTGCTTGCGGGCCTCATTTCCCATCCCCCCGGTTCGGCCCGCTGCGCCGCGCCCGAACGGTGCGGTCCCAAGGGGCTGATCGCGGTGGCGCAGGCGAGCGAGGGCTCG
>CAYYTT010000124.1:0-11595 GCA_964474635.1 uncultured Alphaproteobacteria bacterium
TGCCCTCCATCACCGGCTTTGAGGCAAGCGCCCCGAGATTGCCGAGCCCGAGGATCGCCGTTCCGTTCGAAATCACCGCGACGAGATTTCCGCGCGCGGTATAATCGAAGGCGCGGTCAGGTTCTTCGGCGATCGCCCGCACCGGCACCGCCACGCCCGGGGAATAGGCCAGGCTCAAATCCCGCTGGGTCGCCATGGGTTTTGTGGCGGTAATTTCCAACTTGCCCGGCTTGCCCTTATGGTGGAAATCGAGGGCTTCTTCTTCGGTGAAGGTCATGCGATCGAGGCTCATGGGGAGACCCTGTGGGTTGCAGACTCGGCGCCAGGTCTGGACCGGAGCGCGGAAGGATGAAGGAAATGGGCCGGCTGACGGCATGGCATGCCGCCGGCTCCGGTTCGACGACATGCCGGTGATGTCGCTCCGGTGATGTCGCTGGCGTTCACTCCCAAGTGTGGTCCACCCACCGCCGTTCGGCCAGTCCTTTCCGCAAAAGGGCCCCCATGTCACCGCGAGACAGGCCACCGCCCATACGGCGCGCATGAGGTCTTGCGGCCCGCCTGCTTTTTTTGATTCAAACGGGGCGCTCGCCCGCGTCTGTCCCGCCCCGGAACGCCACCAGAGGATCTGCCCCATGGCCCATGCCGCTTCCCCCGCCGCCCGCGACGACCAGGCGCCGAAGACCGCGGCACCCCAGGACGATGGGGACCGGACCGATGCCGGGGGGCCAGATATCGGGGGGCCAGATACCGGGGGGCGAGATGCAGGACAGACCGGCCCAAAAGAAACGAGCACCGACACGGACAGCCCAGCGGCGCGTAAACCCAAGGGCAAGGACAAGGCCGCCGCCGGCACGACACCCATGATGGCCCAGTATTGGGAAATCAAATCCAGCCATCCGGACTACCTGCTGTTTTTCCGTATGGGCGATTTCTACGAACTCTTCTTTGACGATGCCGAAGCGGCGGCCGAAGCCCTGGCCATCACCCTCACCAAACGGGGCAAGCACCACGGGGAGGAAATCCCCATGTGCGGCGTGCCCGTGCATTCGGCCGAAACCTATCTTGAACAACTGATCCGCTCCGGCTTCAAGGTGGCCGTCTGTGAACAGATGGAAGATCCCGCCGAAGCGAAAAAGCGCGGACCCAAGGCGCCCGTGCGCCGCGAAGTGATCCGCCTCGTGACGGCCGGCACCCTGACCGAGGACACCCTGCTCGACGCCCGCGCGCATAATTTCCTGTGCGCCATCGGCGTGTCGGGGTCGCGCGAGGGGGCCAAGGGCGCCGGCGGTTGGGGCATGGCCTGGCTTGACATCTCCACGGGCGATTTTTCCGTCATGGAACTGGCGCGCGAGGACCTGCCCGCCCAGATGGCGCGCCTTGAGCCCATGGAAGTGCTGGTACCCGACCGTCTGCTGGCGGACGAGCGCATGGCCGATATCGCCGCGCTGCTGGGCGCCCGCGCGACGCCCCTGCCCGCCATCCGCTTCCAGGCCGATGCGGGAGCCCGGCGCCTGAAGGACATGTTCGAGGTCTCCGTGCTTGACGGCTTTGGGGCCTTCAGCCGGGCCGAACTCGCCGCCGCCGGCGCCCTGGTGGATTATGTGGCCCTCACCCAGAAAGGGCATCTGCCGGCCCTGAAGGCGCCCCGCCGGGACAGCCCGGGTCACGCCATGGCCCTTGATGCCGCCACCCGGGCCAATCTGGAGCTCATGCGCACCCTGTCGGGCGAGCGTCAGGGCAGCCTTTTGTCGGTCATGGACCGCACCGTCACCGGGCCCGGCGCCCGGGAACTTGCGCGCCGGCTCGCCAGCCCGCTCACCGACCCGGCCGTGATCAACCGGCGGCTCGACGCGGTTGCCTTCTTTGTGGACGTGCCCGAGGCGCGCCGGGCGGTGCGCGATATCCTGAAACGCACGCCGGACCTCGCCCGGGCCCTGGCGCGCCTCACCGTCGGGCGCGGCGGCCCGCGGGACCTGGCGGCCATCCGCGACGGGCTTGCCGCCGCCGGCGATCTCCATGACCGGCTGGAGGCGACCCCCGTGCCCCTGTCCGGTCTTGTCGATGAGATCGCCGACCATGTGGTGGCGCTGGGCACCTGGCACCGGGAACTTGTCGGCATGCTGACGGCGGCGCTCGGCGAGGATTTGCCCATTGCGCTGAAAGACGGCGGCTTTATCGCCAAGGGCTACCATGACGGTCTGGAGGAAGCGCGCACCTTGCGCGATGAAAGCCGGCGGGTAATTGCAGGCCTTCAGGACACCTATCAAAAGAAGACCGGCATCAAAAGCCTGAAGGTCAAGCAGAACAACGTGCTGGGCTATTTCGTCGAAGCGCCCGACAAGGCGGGCGACGCGATGATGAAACCGCCCCATGCGGAGCTGTTCATCCACCGCCAGACAACCGCCAACACACTGCGCTTCACCACGCTTGAGCTGAGCGATCTGGAGACCCGGATCAAGGCCGCCGGCCAGGACGCGCTCGCCATTGAGATGGAGATCTTCCGTGCCCTGCACGAGGAGGTCAGCGGCGCCGCCTCGCGCATCGGTGCGGTGGCCTCGGCCCTTGCCGCCCTCGATGTCGCCGTGGGGCTTGCGTTGCTGGCGGAGGAAAACCGCTATACCCGGCCCGCCATCGACGACAGCCGGGCCTTCGACATTGACGGCGGGCGCCATCCGGTGGTCGAGGCGGCGCTCGCGCGCAGCTCCAGCACACCCTTCATCGCCAATGACTGCTGCCTGTCGGCGGAAGGCCCGGGCGGTGAGGCGGCGCGGCGCCTGTGGCTCGTAACGGGCCCCAACATGGCCGGTAAGTCGACCTTTCTGCGCCAGAACGCGCTGATCGCCATCATGGCGCAGATTGGCTCCTTCGTGCCCGCCTCCTCTGCCCATATCGGTATCGTGGATCGCTTGTTCTCGCGGGTCGGCGCGGCGGATGATCTGGCCAGCGGCCGTTCCACCTTCATGGTGGAGATGGTCGAGACGGCGGCGATCCTGAACCAGGCGGGGCCCCGCTCCCTCGTCATTCTCGACGAAATCGGGCGCGGCACGGCCACCTTCGACGGTCTGTCGATTGCCTGGGCCACGCTGGAACATTTGCATGACGTCAATGGCTGCCGGGGGTTGTTCGCCACGCACTATCACGAGCTGACGGCACTCGCCAAAAGCCTGCCCGGCCTTGGAAACCTCACAATGAAAGTGAAGGAGTGGAACGGCGAGGTGGTGTTCCTGCACGAAGTGGTGGAGGGCGCCGCCGACCGCTCCTACGGCATCCAGGTGGCCAAGCTCGCCGGCCTGCCGCCGGCCGTGATCGGCCGGGCGGGCGCCGTCCTCGCCAAACTCGAAGACGGCCGCTCGCAAGGCAAAAATGCTCTTACCATGGATGATCTGCCCTTGTTCTCGGCCCTGAGCGAGGGCCTGTCCGAAGGCTCCGGCCCGCGCGGACCGGCGCCCGCCGAACAGGCCTTGAGCGATCTCGACCCGGACAGCCTCAGCCCCCGGGATGCGCTCGCCAAGCTTTACGAATTGAAAGCCCTGGTGTAATCCGTAAACGGATGACATGCCGGACCCACGGGGCATGGCTCGCGACGACCGACAAGGAAGGAACGGCCCATGAAGATGATCGAGATGTCGGATGCCCAGCCGACGGCGCTTGAAGGTTGGCGCGTGTTCGCCGGCGGCCGGGCCGAACCCCTGTTCGGCGCCGACCGGGCAAGCGGCGTGCTCTATCGGTGGCTCCACCTGCGGCTGGGCTCGGCCCAGGCGGAGCGCTGGCTTGAAAAGGACAGCGGCCTCGATCCCCTGGTGACGAAGGCGCTCATGGCCGCTGAAACACGGCCCCGCTTCACGAAACTCAAAAATGGCCTGCTGCTGAACTTGCGCGGCGTCAATCTGAACCCCGGCGCAGCAATCGAGGACATGGTGTCCTTGCGCCTTTGGGTCGATGAGCGTCAAGTGATCAGTGTGCGCCTGCGCGATCTGAAGGCGGTCCAGGACCTTCGTGACAGTTTGGACGAGGGGCGCGCGCCGGCCAGCTCAGGTGAGTTCCTGGTGCGGATCGTCGGCAACTTGACGGACCGCATGGAACCGCCCATCACCACCCTGTCGGACCTGATCGACACGCTGGAAGACATGCTTCTGGGACCGGGCGCGGACCCGGCGCCCGAACAGATTGCGGAAGTGCGCCGGCGGATCCTCATTCTGCTGCGCTTCCTGGAGCCCCAGCGCAGTGCCATCTCAAGCCTGGGCGCCCAGGCGCCGTCCTTCATCAATGACGAGGACCGGCGCAACCTGCTGGAATCGGTGGACCGCGTCACGCGCCTGACCGAAGCCCTCACCATGCTGAAGGACAGGGCCGGTGTCATCAAGGACCAGATCGATGCCCGGCGCGGCGAAGCCTTGAACCGGCGCATGCTGGTTCTGTCCATCGCGACGGCCGTGTTCCTGCCGCTGAATTTCTTGACAAGCCTGTTTGGCATGAACGTGGCCGGCCTGCCCTGGACGCAAAATCCCCTGGGCTTCGTCTGGGTCAGTCTGATTGCCGTTCTCGTAACGGCTGGCATGGTGCTGGGTGTGCGCTACGTAAAATGGCTCAGCTGATAGTCAAGGTCGTGGGCGTCAATGCCATGGGAGGGAGCCCCCTGTGACCAGGATCAGTGCGTTTTTTCAAAATCCGGATGTGATCGCCAGCCTGATACTTGTCGCCGTGGTGGGGCTTATCCAGACCGCCCTCGTCATGGCCCTGAAGAATAAGCAGGAAGTGCTGAACGAGGGGCGGCGGCGTTGGATCACGGCCGTCCAGAATGTCACGGCGGTCATTATCGTCCTTGGCCTTCTTTTGATCTGGTCACCGCAGCTGTCCGCCCTTGCCCTGTCGGTCGCGGCCTTTGCGGTCGCCATCGTCGTGGCCCTGAAGGAAATGATCCTCAGTGTCGTTGGGGCAATCCACCGGGCGAGCACACGGCCCTTCGAAGTGGGCGACTGGATCGAAGTCGCAGGGATGCGCGGCGAGGTCACCGACGAAGGGCCGCTCAGCTTCCGGATGCTGGAGCTTGGCCGGGGTGGGCGCTCCAATCTCTACACGGGCCGGGTGCTGGTGTTTCCCAACAGCCGGCTGCTTGCGGAACCGGTCGTGAACGAGTCCTTCCGCAAGCGCTTTCTGCACCACACATTCGCGATTACGCTGGATGCGGGTTCGCCGCCGTCGGACGTGATGCAGTTGATCCGGGATCGTCTGGACACGCTCCTGGCCAGTCATCGGGACCTGGGCGCCCGATACCATGCCCTCGTGCGGCGCAAAACCCAGGCGGACCTGCCCTCGCCCGATCCAATCGTCCGGGTCCACACCACGGATCTCGCCAAGATTGTTTTTACGGTGACGATGTTCTGTCCGGCCACGGAGGCGGCCCGTATCGAAACGGACATCACCGAGTCCGTTCTCGACCACGTGGTTCAAGCCATCGAAGCCCGCAAGGCCCGAGACGCCGCCCTGCAGAAGGTCTGAATACGCGCCAGGGACAGGGACAGGGGCAGGGGCAGGCGACCTGCGACGCCGCCCATAAAGACCCACAACCATCCGCAAGATGACAAAAAGGGCGCCTAGAAGGACGCCTTTTCTGTCGATTACAGCAGCGGGCGAGAAATCCAGACCAGTCTGTGTCCAGCGCGCCGCTGCCATGTTTTTGCTGCGCTCACGCGCCCCCATCGGACCTGTGGGGCGCTCCGCGAGGGCGGCCCCGGGCACCGGTCGCCTCATTGCCCGGTCGCCTCATTGCCCGGTCGCTTTATTGCATCGTGATCGCCTTCTGGAAGGCCGGGCGGGCCGCGATGCGCGCCACATAAGCTTTCAGATGGCCAAGCTCGTCGCCCACACAGCCCAGGCGGTTCGCCATGAAGGACGCATGCCCCAGCATCACGTCGGCCGCCGAGAAGTCGCCGATCAGATACTCATGGCCTTCAAGAACCAGGTTCACCGGCTCCATCGCCTTGGCCAAAAGGCGCTGGGCCTGGCCGAGCACTTTCGCGTCCCGCCGGTCCTCGGGCAGGAGCAGCGTGTGCACCACGATGGTGTTGATGGGCGGCATCACCATGCCTTCGCAGTAGTGGAACCATTGGAGATAGGCCGGGAAGGCGGGGTCCTGCGGCGCGGGCTTCAGGCCGCCGTTCTTGTGCCGCTCCAGGATGTACTCGACGATGGCGCCGGACTCGTAGATCACCACATCGCCGTCCTCGAGCACGGGCACCCGGCCCAGCGGATGGCGCGAGCGGTGCTCGTCGGATTTCAGGTCTTTGGGGTGAAAGGCCATTTTGTTGATCTCGTAGGGGAGCTGGAGTTCCTCCAGCAGCCAAACGATCCGTCCAGCCCGAGAGTTGGGCGCAAAATGCAGCTTCAGCATGGTTTTGGTCCTTATTGCTCCATCAAACGGCCGGCCGTGCGGCGCCGCGCCCGCCGAATGTAGCGGCATTCTCGTTCCCAGTGCGAGGGCCCAGTGCAAGGGCCCAGTGCGAGGGCCCAGCGCTGGAGGGCGAACATGGTCGTGGGCTGCGTTAGCGTGCCACGCCAGCCATATTGAAAGGGATGCACCCCCGCCGGCCCGCGCGGCGGCTTTGCCACAGCCGGGCCATGGCCGGGCGGCGCTCGCCCCCTCCGCCCACCTTGACCCGACCCAAGCGCTCGGGAACTCTTCTGGTCATGACACCGATTGATTTCCTGGCCTCCCAGCGCCGCCCCGGCATGCCCGGGGCCGAGGATCTGGTGGATACGGCCCAAATCAAGGCGTCCGTGGCCCTGGCCGCGCGCGACGAGACCTTGAGCGAGCCCCTGGCCCGCCGGGCCATGTGGCGCCTTTTGAAAGACTCCGACGCCCTCGCCAGGTCGGTCGCCGCGGGGCGCCTTGCGGACCGGGCCCAGGGCCTTCAGGTCGCGCGGGCCTTTTCGGCGCACCGGGACACGATCATCACAGCGATCCTGGATCTGGCCGGCGTGCGCTCTGAACGCATGGCCGTGCGCGGTTCGGGCTTTTTGATCGCGCCCGTCGGGGGATATGGCCGGGGTGTCCTTGCGCCCTATTCGGATGTGGATCTGCTGTTCGTCGTGAAACGGGAGGGCGATCCGTGGGCCGAATATCTCATCGAGGTCGTGCTTTATACCCTCTGGGATCTCCAGATCGTGGTTGGCCACGCGACGCGAACGGTCGACCAGTGCATCGCCATGGCCAAAGAGGACATGACGATCCGCACAAGCCTGCTGGAGGCACGGTTCCTGGCCGGCGATCACGACCTTTACGATGTGCTGCGCCAACGCTATTGGGCCGAAGTGGCCCCGGACATGCGCGCCTTCGTGGATGCCAAGCTGCGCGAGCGCGATGAGCGCCATGCGCGCGAAGACAATGCCCAATACCGTGTCGAGCCCAATCTGAAGGAGGGTCAGGGAGGCCTGCGCGATCTGCACACGCTCTATTGGATCGCCAAATACGTTTATCGCCTGGAAGACGCCTCCCACCTCGTCCAGGCCGGCCTTTTGAACACCGGCGAATTCGAAGCCTTCGAACGCTCATCCCAGTTTTTGTGGAATGTGCGCTGCCACCTGCATGTCATGGCCGGCCGGGCCGAGGAACGTCTCGCCTTCGATGTCCAGGAGGAACTTGCCGAGCGTCTCGGCTATGAAGACGGCGCGGGACTGCGCGCGGTGGAGGCCTTCATGAAGGCCTATTTCACCGTCACCCGGGAAGTCCGTACGCTGACCGGAATCATATTCGCCGCCCTTGAAATGCAAAACGCCAAGGGACGCCCGCGCCGCCCCTGGTTCGACGAGGAAACCGGCGCGCCGCTCGCGGCCTGGCCGGATTTCCGCCTGGAAGCGGGGCGCCTGACGGTCGTCGATCGCAGCCTTGTGGAGCGCGATCCCACGGTCATGATCCGCATTTTCGAACCTGTCGATGCGCGGGGCCTGGAGATCCATCCGTCCACTTTGCGTTTGATGGCCCAGTCCCTGCACCTGATCGATGACGCGGTGCGCTGCGAACCGGGCGCGAACCGCGTGTTTCTCGGCCTGCTGAGCGATGGGCGCAATGTGGAGGACACCTTGCGCGCCATGAACGAGGCGGGGGTCCTGGGCGCGTTCGTTCCGGATTTCGGGCGCGTCGTGGCGATGATGCAGTTCAACATGTATCATCACTACACGGTCGATGATCACCTTTTGCGCACGGTCGGTCAACTCAAGGGCATCATTGATGGGGCCTTAAAAGACAGCTTCCCCCTCGCGCACCGTGTGGCCCGCCGGGTGCAATCGCGCCGCGCGCTCTTCGTCGCCATGTTCCTGCACGACATCGCCAAAGGGCGCCGGGAAGACCATTCCATCGCCGGCGAACGCGTCGCCCTCGCCCTCGGCCCGCGTCTCGGCCTCACCGCGTCCGAAACGCAGGCCGCCGCCTGGCTGGTCCGCCATCATCTGATGCTCAGCGACACCGCCCAGCGGCGCGACATCTTCGACCCCAAGACCGTGCGCGATGTGGCCGATCTGGTGCGCACCCGCGAGCGCCTGCGTATGCTTCTTGTGCTGACGATCGCCGATATCAAGGGCGTCGGACCGGCGACCTGGACACGCTGGAAGGCACAACTTCTCGAGCAGCTTTATCTTGAAGTCGAAACCGTCCTGGGGGGACGGGAAACGGACACGAGCCGCCAGGAAAGGGCCCTCGCCATCCGTGGTCAGATCGAGGAGGCACTGGGCCGGCCGGTCCCGGGAACCGTGCTCGACAGTTTTGAGACGTCTTATTGGCTCAGCTTTCCCCCTGAGCTGTGCAAACGCCATGTCCGCCTGATGATCATTGCCGAACGGCGTCGCGGCCGGGGCCTTCCCTTCACACTCGTGGATACCTGGTCGGACCCCGACCGTGGCCTGACCATGGTCACGGTCGTAACGCCGGACCGCCCAGGCCTTTTCGCCGGATTGTTGGAGACCATCGCCTCCGTGGGCGCCTTCGTTGTGGGCGCGAAGGCCTTCACGACGGCGGGCGGGGTCGCCTTCGACATGTTCGATATTCAGCATTCACCCCATCAATCGCCCGTGCGCGTTGCCGATCTGCGCTCGCGCATTTTGCGCCGCTTTGATGGGGGCGAACAGTTTCCACCGGTGCCCGAGCCCAGGGTGCCCGGCCGGGAACAGGCGTTCCACGTGCCCCCGGACGTCTTTATCGACAACGAGGCGTCCGATACAGCCACCGTCATCGAGGTTGAGCATCGTCACCGGTCAGACTTGTTGTACCGGGTGGCGGCATCCTTGCGGGATTTGGACCTGTCCATTGTCTCGGCCCACTGCACCCATTATGGCGAGTTGGCGGTGGACTGCTTTTACGTGAAAGACCGGGGCGGGCTGAAGATTTTCAATCCAAAACGCCTCGCGGATGTCTCCGACACCCTGAAAGACCGGCTCGCCCGCACCGCGTGAGCCTTGAATGCCGGCCGCCGCTGGTCTAGGTCGTCAGGCGCTGACGCTTGGGGCTCGCATGTGCCGCCCGTGATTGCCCGCGCAGGATCCTGCCCATGAACCTTTTGCGCTCCGTCGCCACCATCGGGGGCCTCACTCTGATCAGCCGGGTCCTCGGTTTTGTGCGGGACATTCTTATCGGCGGCGCCTTGGGCAGCGGTCCCATTGCCGATGCCTTCGTGGTCGCCTTCCGCTTTCCCAACCTGTTCCGCCGATTTTTCGCCGAGGGCGCCTTTAATGCCGCCTTCGTGCCCCTGTTCGCCAAGCGTCTGGAGGGCGAGGGCGAGGCGGCGGCCCGGCGTTTCGGGGAGGAGGCGCTCTCCGGCCTGCTGATGGTGCTCATCGTTATGACGGTGCTCGCCGAGATCGCCATGCCGGTCCTGATGATCGTTATCGCGCCGGGCTTTGTGGACGATCCGGAGCGTTTCGATCTCGCCGTGCTCTTCACGCGGATCGCCTTCCCCTATCTCCTGTGCATGTCTCTTGTTGCCTTGTTTTCAGGGGTTCTGAATTCCTTGGGCAAATTTTCCATCCCCGCGTTCGCGCCGGTGCTGCTCAACATCATCCTGATCGGCGTGCTGCTGGGCGCGGCGGATTGGTTCCCGAGCGTCGGCCATGCGCTCGTGACGGGCGTGGCCCTGGCGGGCTTTGCCCAGCTTGGGCTTCTGGTTTGGGCCTGCGGCCGCGCCGGGATGGGGCTGCGCCTGCGCGCGCCGCGCCTGACGCCGGGCGTGCGCCAGCTTATTCGCCTGGGTATTCCGGGCCTGATCGCCGGCGGCATCACCCAGATCAACCTGGTGGTCGGCCAGTTCATCGCCAGCTTTCAGGATGGGGCCGTCTCGATCCTCTATTACGCCGACCGGATCTATCAGTTGCCCCTCGGCCTGATCGGCGTTGCCATGGGCGTTGTTTTGCTGCCCGACATCGCGCGTAAATTGCGCGGCGGCGATGAGCAGGGCGCCCTCAACAGTCAGAACCGGGCCCTTGAGCTGTCCATGCTTCTGACCTTGCCGGCGGCGGTCGCCTGCGCGGTGATCGCCTGGCCGATCATCGCGGTACTGTTTGAGGCGACGGCCCGCGCCGTGATGCCGGACAGTGTGTTCAGCGCCGAAGACAGCCGGCGCACGGCAGGCGCGCTTGCCGCCTTTGCCGTGGGCCTGCCCGCCTTTGTGCTGATCAAGGTGTTCCAGCCCGCCTATTTTGCCCGCGAGGACACAGCAACGCCCATGCGCTATGCCGCCGTGAACACGGCCCTCAACATCGCGCTCGGCATCGTGCTGTTCTGGCTCGTCGGCCTTGTGGGGCTCGCGGCGGCCACCTCGGCGGCCGCCTGGGTCAATACGGGGCTGCTTTACAGGCGCCTGCGCAGGGACGGCCGGTTCATCGCCGATGCGCGACTGCGCCGTGTGCTGCCGCGAACCGTGCTGGCCAGCGTCGCCATGGGCGGGGCCCTTTTGGCTGGCCAGGCGGCCCTGATGCCCTGGCTGTCCGGCGAGGCCTATGGGCTTCAGGTGGCGGCCCTGGCGATCCTCGTTCTTGGCGGGGTCGGTGTTTTCGCCGCACTTGCCCATTTGAGCGGCGCGGCACGCCTGGGGGATCTGGCGGCCGGTTTACGGGGCCGGTCCAGCGCGGCATAACCCACCCCCGAACCTTTCCGCGCATCAAGTTCCAACGGACGCCAAGCCATGAGCGAGACCGCAAGCCCCGACGACACCCAAGCCACCTATCAGGGGCCGGACCGGGTCTTTTCCGGAGTGCAGCCCACGGGAAACCTGCATCTGGGCAACTATCTGGGCGCCATCAAACGCTTCGAGGCCATGCAGGAGACACACGATTGCCTTTACTGCGTCGTGGATATGCACGCGATCACGGTCTTTCAGGACCCAGCGGAATTGCGCCGGAATATCCGCGAATTGACGGCCGCTTTTCTCGCCTGCGGTCTCGATGCCAGGCGCTCGATCATCTTCAACCAGAGCCAGGTCCATGAGCACGCCGAACTGGCCTGGATTTTCAACTGCGTCGCCCGGTTCGGCTGGATGAACCGGATGACGCAGTTCAAGGAAAAGTCGGGCAAGCACAAGGAAAACGCATCCCTGGGCCTGTTCGCCTATC
>CAYYTT010000125.1:0-11420 GCA_964474635.1 uncultured Alphaproteobacteria bacterium
GAATGTCATTGAGGGTCGGGTCGATGCCGAGGGCCACGAGGCTTTGTAGATAGAGGTCCTGGAGATCGGCCGGCGAGGGCTTCAGGATCACCTGGAACTGGTAGTAATGCTGGAAGCGGTTGGGATTTTCCCCATAGCGCCCGTCCGTCGGGCGCCGGCACGGCTGCACATAAGCCGCCCGCCAGGGCTTTGGCCCGAGGGAGCGCAATGTGGTGGCCGGATGGAAGGTGCCCGCGCCCATTTCCAGGTCGTAGGGCTGTAGAATCACGCAGCCCTGGCGCGCCCAAAACTGCTGCAAGGTCAGGATAAGACCCTGGAAGGAGCGGTCGGGACCGGTGTCTTGATCGGAAGGCGCGTCTTGATCGGAAGGCGCGGGGCGGGACTTTGCAGCGGGTGACATGGCCGTGGATCAAGCCTTGCAAACTAAGGAGCCGGACCATGGCCGCGCGATGCGGGATGCGCGCGGTTTGGCGGGCCGGGGCGGACCAGTCTTCCGTTCGCTGAAATCAGGTCCACGCCGATGGGAATGCCCGGACAAATTCCGGGTGTGCACTGCACCGCCGGACCCTATCCAGGGCCCCTTTCGCGGTCAATGCAGGCGCGGTCAATGCAGTTGGAAATCCGTGCCTTACGTCGCCGCACACGCGCGGTCAGCCGGCACCGTCTTGTGGATAGGGACACTGGCTGCGCTCGCAACCGGTGGTCATGCTGTCCGGCCTGAAGGTGCCGCAGACGGGACAGGGGCGCATGTCTTCGACCGCGTTGCGCTCGCTGGCCCCGTCACGGGTCTGCGGATCGCGCATCGGGTTCGGGGCCGCATTGAGCAGACGGCGCGCCAGGATGTAGCCGCCGACAGCGACGGCCAGGAGGAACAGAACTTGCGGCATCTCAGTCCCTGAACGGTGCGGGCCCTGAACGGTGCGGGCCCTGAACGGTGCGGGCCTTCGGTTCGACCATCCGACTGGACGGGCCAACACTATGGCCATGCCTCAAAGCCCCATCAAGCTCTGCATTGTTGTTTAGAGCCCATAGCGAGACCAGAGCGCCCGGGTCTCAAGCGCCGCGATCAGGCGATCGGGATCGACAAGGCTCATTCCGCCGCCAAGGCCGCCCGAAAGCGCCCCGTCCAAAGCCTCGCGGGAGCGCCGGCGAAACCCGAAGGGCGCAACACTTTCCAGGAGCGACCTGCGTCGGCCCATGGGGCGCAGGCGGACCGTCTCGCCATAGCGCGCGCGCAAGGTTGAGCGGATTTCCCCCACATGGTCGGCCAGGCCGAGCGCGATGGCTTCTTCCCCATGCCAGGCTTCGCCGCTGTACACGTCCGTGGATTGGCCCGTTTTAATCTTGTCGCCGCGTCTCGCTTCCACGAGTTCGATGAACAACCGGTGGATATCGCGCAATTGGCCGAGCACCCAGTCCACATCGGCCGGGTCTTCAGGCCGGAAAGGGTCGAGCCGCGCCTTGTTGCCGCCCGCCGTGTAGAGCCGCCGGTCAATGCCGAGACGGTCGATCACGCGGTCGAGGCCGAAGCCGTCAAACCGAACGCCGATGGACCCAACCAGGGAGAAGGGATCGACAAAGATTTCATCCGCCGCGCAGGCGATCATGTAGCCCCCGGAAGCGGCCACATCTTCCACGAAAGCCAGCGCGGGTTTGCCGGTCTCTTCGCTCAAGGCGCGAATACGCCGGTGGATCAAGGCCGACTGCCCGGGCACACCGCCAGGAGAGTTCACGATGAGGGCCACCGCTGGCGCCCCCTTGGTGTGGAACGCCTCATTCAGCAGACCCGCCACACTGGCGAGGTTCAAACTGTTCGAGAATCGCCCGTCGGCGCCGATGGCGCCCGCCAGACGGATGACGGGAATGAGGGCTCCACGCGAGCCGCCGAAGGCCATTTTCATCCTGATCTCCCCTGTATTTCCCTACAGGTATGGGGGGCAGGGCCTCGAACCACAAGGCGCAGGCCCTGCGGCTGAAAGCGCGGTCCGGGCGGCGGCCTTGCTATCGGCCATCCCCGATCCCGTCGTCCCCGAGACCATCCGGACGGAACGCCGCGCCATGGCGGGCGATGGCATTGAGGATCGGGCGAGGCCGTCCGTCGGGTTCGTGGAGCACGAGGCCAGGGGAGATGGTCAGGCCGCCCCGCACATCCCGTCGCCCGGTGATGAGAACCCGTTTGGCCGCGCGTCCGGCCATGGGCCACAGGGGGTGGACGGTGATCTCGCCGAGCCTGCCCGCGAGGACCGCCAGGATGCGGTCCAGACGGTCCGATCGGTGCACGAGGGTGAGGCGCCCCTTGGGTTTGAGCCGTTCGAGCGCGAGCTGCAGCCAGCCCTCCAGATCCGGCCCGCCGAGAGCCATGTGCGCCTGGGCCCGCGATGGGTTGGGCGGCGGCGTGCCCGCGCCGTCTTCCTGGAACGGCGGGTTGAGGAAGACCTGATCGAAATGCGCCGACGCGATCGGCGGGGGAGGGGCCGCGATGTTCCCCGGACAGATTGCGATCCGGTGGGTGAAGCCATTGGCGTTCACATTGGCGCGAGCCAGCGCAAGGGCCGTCCGATCCATCTCCACGCCAATGATCCGTATGCCGGGAATCCGAGCCGCGAGACACACGCTGGCCACGCCGACGCCCATGCCAGGCTCGAACAGGATCTCCCCCGGCCGGGCATCGACCGCGGCGGCCAGGATCACGGAGTCCAGTCCGGCGCGAAACCCGCTGCGTGGCTGGCGCAGCCGCACTATTCCGCCGAGGAAATCGTCAAGCGTGGTGTTGACGCCATCGGCGCCCTCGGGTCTATGGCCCGGCAGGGTCGGCGCTTTGGACGGGGGCTGATGAATCACCATGTGTGTTATGCGGGCTTTATGCGATGGGGTGCAAAACCCCGGATACGAAGCCTGTCCTTAAGGGCAATGCCGGAGTGCAAGGCCTGCCGGGGGATGGATTTGCGCAGCACCCGTTAGACTGCCATTCATGCGGCACTTCACCCCTTTTCCCACTCGCGAGAGTATCGTATGCCCTAACTCTCGCATAACCCAGCTTGCCGGGTCACACCGCTTTCGCCTGGCTCTCACGTGGAGGATCGGCGTTTGGCTGTTGTTGTCCCCCTCTCCAAAGACCGGCGGCAGGTGGATGCTGCGATCGAACGCCTCCAGGCCCTGGTGCGGGACGACATGGAGCGGGTCAACCAGACCATCGTCGACCGCATGTCCAGTTCCGTTCCCATGATTCCACAATTGGCCGGCTATCTGGTGCGCTCTGGCGGTAAGCGCTTGCGTCCCATGCTGACCCTCGCCGCCGCGCAGATGTGCGGCTTCGCCGGTGATCACCATGTGAAACTGGCCGCGGCGGTGGAATTCATCCACACGGCGACGCTGCTCCACGACGATGTGGTGGACGAAAGCGATCTGCGCCGGGGCAAACCCACCGCTAATGTCGTTTTCGGCAATCAGGCCAGTGTGCTTGTGGGCGATTTCCTCTTTAGCCGTTCATTCCAATTGATGGTTGAAACCGGCAATGTGCGCGTCCTGGCGATCCTGTCGAACGCTTCGGCCATCATTGCCGAAGGCGAAGTGATGCAGCTTGCCGCCGCCCATGATGTGACGACCACGGAAGATACCTACCTTGAAGTCATCTCGGCAAAGACGGCCGCTCTGTTTGCCGCAGCCTCGCGCGTCGGCGCCGTGATCGCCGGTCGTCCGAGTGCGGAGGAAGAGGCGCTGGACAGTTTCGGCCGCAATCTGGGCATCGCCTTCCAGATCGTCGACGATGCGCTCGACTATTCCGGCGAGCAGGAAGACCTCGGTAAGTCCGTGGGCGATGATTTTCGCGACGGAAAGATCACGCTGCCCGTGGTCCTCGCCTATCGCCGGGGGGATGAGGAAGAGCGCGCCTTCTGGAAATCCTGCCTGGAAGAAGGGCGGACGGAAGAGGCCGATCTGCGCCGCGCCATCGACCTCATCCACAAGCACAATGCTATCGCGGACACCATCGACAGGGCGCACCATTACGGCCGGATCGCCCGCGATGCCCTCGCCATTTTCCCGGCCAACCCGCACCGCCAGGCCCTTCTCGACGTGGTCGACTTTTCAATCGCCCGGGCCCATTAGGGCGAAAGGCGAGGAAGAGGCAGGATCAATCTGAAGCCGGCGCGCGGTTGCTCTCCTTTTATCGCGCTCACGCGCAGCAATCGGATGATGGGGGCGGCTCCGCGAGGGCGCCGAGCACCTGCCGGCGTTGACCTGATCCTTCAGGGCCAGCGGGTGCGGGTCGGCGCCAGTAGTGGAACGTTCACACCATTTGCTTTGACAAGTCGAGCTTTGGATCTGCGCCCGGATGGTGCCTTGGTGCAGGCACGGTAGGCTTTACCAATTGCTGTAAAGCTTTCTGAATTTCCGGGTCAAAATTTCTGCGCTTGACTGGTTTTCCAGCCCCAGCACTCACATCCATTGTCGAAGTGGGAGGCCGTGATTTACGGGCCCGCGGCAAACCACGACCGGCATGGGAGGCCGCCTTCTCCTGTGGCGCATTAACCACACAGGATTGCGACATGGCCCAATGCAAACTTGTTTTCATTTCTTCATCCATTTGGTGGATGTGCGATTTGTAATGCGGTGTTACGCCAGAGATTGCGCACCGTTGACGATTTTGGCGTCAGCGGAGGTGGCACAAACCAATTTGTCTGACAGGGATAACAACAATGCGGAAAGTAACACTCTTGGCCACGGCGGCCTTTTTGTTGGGTGCGAGTATTGCCCAGGCAGATGACAACGAAGTCTATCTTGAGCAGGCTGGTGATTCGAATGAGTTCACGGCGACTCAAACCGGGTCCGGCAACATTGTCGGCGAGAGTGCGTCCAAGCGTGCGCTTCAGTCGAATGCCGGGGCCGGCGGCAACAAGGCCACCATCGAACAAGTCGGCGACAGCAACGAACTAAACAACTTCCGCCAGACCGGCAGCGGGAATAGCGGCGGCGCCAACAACCTGACGTTCATCCAGCGCGGCGACAACAACTTCGTGAACACTTCCGGCCAGAAGGGCGAAGGCAACCGCGTTCGGTTCGTCCAGGAAGGCAACGACAACGGCAGCCTCAACCGTGTGGGTTCGTTGAACGCTGACGCCCCCGCGCCCGGCTCGACGTCCATCGCCGGACAGGCAATCAGCAATGGCATTGCGTTTCACAGCACGTACAGCCAGACCGGCGTCCGGAACGTCTTGAACCAGAAGACGGACGGTGACAACAACTTCACGCAGTTCATCCAAAATGGGGACCGCAACCAGATCGCGGGCAAGGCCCGCAATACGAGCGGTAACGAAACGCTTGGCGTGACCGGGGATCGCAACATTCTGTATGTTGAGCAGTTCGGCACTGAATCAAATTTCGTCCTGGGTGACCCTGGGGTGAACGGTGACGGGATTGTTGGATCCGACAACGTGGTCCTTGCATCGCAGAATGGTTTTGGTAACGGCGGTTTCGCCACCGTTGACGGTGCCGAAAACACGTTTGAGCTTTACCAGAACGGCGATTTGAACACGTTCAATGGATTGGTTGACGGCAACGCCAATACAATGCTGGTCAGCCAGACGTCGAATGGGAACACGGCGTCCCTCAGCCAGGTCGGTAACGGCAATTCTCAGGCCGTCGACCAGAACTGACGCTTTTCCTCACGCACAAAGCCATGACTTTGACGGGCTGGAGTGGTCACTCCGGCCCGTTTTCTGTCATAAAGCCCTTCCGCGACGACGGCGCTCCAGACCGGGCGGGATGCAATTGTGCGCACACCCATTGTCGTTCCTCAAAAGATCAGCAGGCCAACACTCGGCGATCCATCACCTTGGGCGTGCAAGGTGCGCGTACGAACACCGGTTGATCGGCTTAGCTTGGCCGGGCGATGTGGCGGCGCGGCCCGTCCAAAGCGGCGGTAAAGCCGGTCTCCCTCGCACCCGTGCCGGAGAGCCCTATTTCAGGCGGTGCGGATAAGGGGTAGGGCGCCAGGCGCGGGCTTGTGCTTTCGGGCCCCGGGAGGGACCATGGACCCGCCGGAGGGGGCGCGGGGAGGCGCTTGTTGGCCGGCTTGACTTAAGGGACGTCAGCCATGGCCATTATTCGCTTGTCGGTCGTAAAGCGGCATCTGTATGCACCCTATCCGAACGGCGATCTCGACCGGCGGCCCCGCGCTTATGACCGCACCCACCCCCATCTGCGCTGCGGCCTTCTCGACACGGCGCACCGGACGCAATTTTCCCGGGCGGGCAGCGACCTTATTGATTACCTGGAGTGGTCCCTTGAAACCAAGGCGGCCAATCTGCCCGCGTCCCAGCCCATCGTGATCATGGCGAATGGCTTCTTGTTCGAGCCACGCGACGGCGTGGATCTCGATCCGCGCAAAACGGACAATCCCCATGGCCGGGTTTTTCATTTCATGAAAGCGCCCGACTTTGTGGAGCGCCGGGCCCACACGACCGGGTGGCCGCGCGCCCTGGGCTTTGCCGCCAATCGCAGTGAGATGCACCCCGATGTGGTACGTGAGCACGCCATTCGTGAGGATGATGGCGAGAACGGCCTCGTGATCGCCTTCGGCTGGATGAGTTTTCCCAATTTTTTGAAAAGTCTGCTCGCCCACGGATTGAATTTTTACGCCAAGGCCCATGACTGGGCCAGCGTGGCGGGCTGGTACCTGGCCGATCTCATCAACGCCCTGTCACTGGTCCTGCCGGGGCGGCGCATCGATATCATGGGGCATAGCCTGGGCACCGTCGCGGCCATGTCGGCGATCGCCGAACTCACCCGCCGCGCGCCGGGCCAGCCCACAACGCCCCTCACAAATCTCGATCGGATCATCCTGATGGGAAGTTCCGAATACGCCGAAAGCGCCTTCAAGACGACGCGGGATCTGGCGCGCCTGAGGCTCCCTCAGCATCCGACGGTGTACAATTTCACCAGTCGCACGGACCGGATCCTTGACATCCTGGCGGAAAATCTCGGGCCCTCGCGGGGGCTTGAGTCCCAGGTTCTGGGGCACAATGGGCTGCACGAATTCTCGCCCTATTATGAGGACGTCAGCCGGTACTGGATGGATATGCGCCTGGACGGACGATCCTTGCGGGCCTGGTTCCGGGACCCCTTGGTCAATGGCCGGGGCCAGTATGCGGTCGCGGGGCGCGCCGACGGGACGTCAAACCACTGGCACTACTTCACGGAGGCTGGGAACCTCCGGGTCTACCGCGATGTGTTGTTCAACCGGGACCTTTGGAGCCTTCCGGCCCTGCGCGCGGCCCATATTCCCGAGGGCGCGCGTCGCAGTTGACCGCGCCCGCCCGCGGCCTCAAAAGCCGCGAAACAGGTCGCGCACGTCGAGGGGATTGGGGATGACCCGCCAGTCCTTGGCGCCCGCGCTTCTGAAGCGTTGTTCCCAACTGTCGATCCGGTCGAGATAGTCCTGGGGCCGGCGCTCGTTCAGAATGATGACGTTCGAGGCCACGGCGGTAACACCGGTCATGTCCGGCATCTGATCCCGCCCCGCCCGGCAGCCCGGCGCCAGATCCTGTTCCAGATCGCTGAACAGGATTACATATTTGTTCTGTGTCTGGACGGTCTTGAGTTCCGTGCTCGCTTGATAAAGCGCGCCGATGATGTCCGTGTAGCCCGTGCGCTGCGCGGTCCGCTCGATCCGATCGAGCTGCTCGCCCACGGTCAGTTTGGTGCGCGTGGCCGCCGAAGGCGTGTCGGGCAGGCGCACCCGCAGCAGGATTGAATCACTGGCAAAGCTGCAATTGTCGATCCGTGCCACGACCATGGAGTCGAACGGGTTGAGCCGTGCCACGATGCCACGCAGGGCCGTGAGGCACCGGGGCAGTTCGCGAAAATACGTGCCCGAATAATCGAGCAGGACATAGATTGCCCGCGCGGAACTCTCCGCACTCGTGCATCCCGTAAGGGCACTGGACAGGGCCAGCGGAGCCCCGGCCACCAGGGGCAGCATGGCGCGACGTGACAGGGTCATGAGGAACCTCCCTTCACCGCGTCCGCCCCAGGGGCGGAAACCGGCTGCGCTGGTGGCGGCGCGTTCTTGCGCGAACGCGAGCCTGAAAGGGAACTGACGGCCTGGCGGATCTTCTCGGGCAGGAAGATCACCACGTCATAAAGTGTGAGCAGGATGCGGCTGAGGATTTGGAGCATGACCGCGCCCACCAGGGACAGGAACTGGACCGGCCCGAGGACCAGATGGGCAAACAGAAACCCGGCCATGATGGGCGCCGTTTCCACAAAAAGCTCAAGCGGAATGGCGATGAGCGCGAGGAGGAACGGGATCACGAAGCCCAGGGTGGCCTGCACGATCATGCTCAGCACATTGATGCTTCCCAGGGCGCCGTCGGCGTCCGCCGGGGCGTCCTGTCCGGTGATGAGCTGGGTCTCCACGGCCCGCTCGCCGGCCAGGATGAATTCGCGCACGACGGCGAGGCCTGCCTCAAGCGACGCCAGCACGAGCAGCAAAACGCCGGCGCCGATGGCAAGGGCCCGGCGCACGCGCTTGTCTTCGATCCGCTCACGGATGCCGAACAGGCTCGTGACGCCGATGGCATCGAAGAAAATGATGCCGGCGGCCGCCTCCAGCGCAATCATGACAAGGGCCGCCACCTGATAGATCGGGTAGCCGAAGACATTCAGGCCACTGCCGACGATTTCGGCCATGGGGCGTGCGATGAGCTGGAAGTTAAGCAGTGCACCGCCGGCGATCAGGGGAATGAACAGGATGGAGATCAGGAACGTGGCCACGAAGGTGCCGTGCTTGAGCAGGTCCTTGCGCTTGGGATCCTCCAGCAGGGCCTCGTAGCGCTCCACGCTCTCGTTG
The DNA here is from genome assembly GCA_964474635.1 of uncultured Alphaproteobacteria bacterium. Classification (GTDB taxonomy): domain Bacteria; phylum Pseudomonadota; class Alphaproteobacteria; order JAJFIK01; family JAJFIK01; genus CAYUYV01. The sequence goes on from CAYYTT010000125.1 coordinate 8,852, forward strand.
AAGGCGTCAATGCGGTTTTTGACGTCTTCCAGGCTTTCCTGGTGCTTGATCATGCGCCGGGAGAGCCGCTCATAATCGAGCCGCGTCTTGGTGATGAAGGACCGTTTTTTCTTGGGCGAGGCCTCCAGGTCGGCGAGCGTTTCCTTCGATTTATCGCCGATCTGGCCCTGGATGTCCGTGGCGACCTCGGCCAGGCGCTCCAGGTCTTCCTTCGCGTAGCGGTCGACAGCGAGGGCGTGGGCGTTCACGCGCTGCTCGGCCCGATTGATGGTGAAGGTCTGGGCCTGGTCGCGCGCGCCCTCCAGCACCCGGTCGCGGAAGGAGCGTGCGCCCCGGGCCAGGGTAAGCAGCCCGGCGGCGAAGCGGCGCAGCACGGCTTCGATGAAGCCCTTCATGGCCTCGCGCGCCAGCCAGAGCAGGAAAATGGCGCCGACCGCGAGGAGGACGAGGGGCCAGGGCACCGCCGAGACAGACGCCCACAGCTGGGACCCGAAATGCTCAAGATCTGCCACGCATCATTCCCCTCCTCAGCCCCGCCCGCCCGTCAGCCCCGCCAAATGCGTGCGTTGTCACTGCGTCCTGCCCCGGGAAGCGTGCCTGCCCCGGGAGCCCGCCCTTTGGATCAGGGCCTGGGCGCCCAAACAACCACCCTTTTGCGGCCCGGTCTATTCGGAGCCGCGCGGGGCCCCGTCGCACGCCCCGGGTGCCGCTTGATCCGTTTCGGCGGCCTCGCGAAGCGTGCGGTGAACGTACTGGACCACCACCGAGCCTTCTCCGACCCCGGAGGCCACCCGCTTCACCGAGCCGTTGCGCACATCGCCCACCGCATAAATCCGCGGCCAACTCGTCTCATAGAGCGAGGGCATGCGATCAAGAGTCCAGCGGGCCCGCACCAGTTCCAGATTGGAAATGTCGGGCCCCGTTTTCAAAAAGCCCGACTTGTCCCGGGCCAGTGTTTCGGGAAGCCAATCGGTGCAAGGTTTGGCGCCAATAAAAAGGAAGAGAAATGGCGTCTCCAGGGCACTGGTCTTGGCAACGCCGCCGGGCTCCTCGGTGGTCATGATGGAAATCTGCTTCAGGCGCCGGCCGTCGCCGTCGAGCCCGCAGACCTCCGTTCGCGGATGCAGATGGATGTTGGGCGTCTCTTCCAGACGGCGCACGAGATAGTCCGACATGGTCTCGCGCAGGTCTCCCCGGCGGAAAAGGACATGCACCTCCTCGGCCGTCTTGGACAGGAACACCGCGCCCTGTCCGGCCGAATTGCCCGCGCCCACGATGGCGACCTTAGAGCCGCCGCACAGCTGCGCCTCCATCGCCGTGGCGCCGTAATAGATGCCGCTGCCTTCATAGTCGGCGAGGTTGTCGATGGGCAGGCGGCGATAGTCCGCGCCGCAGGCCAGCACGACCGAATTGGTGTGCAGGCGGCGCCCATCCTTCAGGGTCACGACGTAATCCGGACCGTCCGCTTCCAATTTGCCGGCCGAGACGGGCGAGGCGAGGCGCGCGCCGAACTTCTGGGCCTGGACCATGGCCCGCTCGGCCAGTTCCCGGCCCGAAATGCCCGATGGAAAGCCAAGATAGTTTTCGATCTTGGAACTTGTGCCCGCCTGACCGCCAGGCGCGCGTGAATCGAGCGTTACAACCTCAAGACCTTCGGAGGCCGCGTAGACGGACGCGGCAAGCCCGGCCGGTCCGGCGCCCACGATCACCACATCGGCCCGTGCCCCGTCCGGCAACAGGTCGAGCCCGAGCGCCGCGCTGACCTCCAGCACGGTGGGGCGGCGCATGATGCTCCGTGAACCCCGGATCAAAACGGGCGCATCATCGCGTGTAAGGCCCTGCTTTTCCAGAACCACATCGGCATTCTCGTCCGTATCGAGATTGACCCAGACATGGGGCACGGCGTGCTTGGTCAAAAGATCGCGCACCGCGAAGGTGTCGTGGTCATAGGCGGCGCCGATCAGGAGGACGCTCGCCCGCCCCGCCGCCCGGGCCCAGGCCCGGCGCGCCACCAGTGTGTTGACGAAAATGTCCGACAGGGTCGTGTTGTCGACAAGCATCCGGTGGAAATTGTCGTAGTCCACATGGAGCACATCGCCCTCGATTTCCATGCGCGCCGTGGCCAGCGAGGCGTGGCCGGTGATGAGGGAGACATCGCCCGTGAACTGCCCCGGCTCCAGCCAGCCGACCCGGCGTTCCTCACCATGCTCGAAAATATAGACATTGAGCTGACCATTGAGCAGCACGCAGCAATCGGGCCGCATGTCGCCCTCATCGAACAGCACATCGCCCGTCTTGTGGTGGCGCACGGTGCCGTAGGGCCGGAGCATGGTCAGTTCCTGCTCCGACAGGCGGGTGTTCATGACGGGATCGGGGGCCTGGCTCACGGGAGCGCTCCTTCGCATGGCAAGAGTTTGGGCCGCATCGGCGGTTGTCGGCCCGCATGCTTGACCGCCGGCGAGCCGAGCGCAAGCCGGTTGGCGAACGGGGCGTGGGATCCGTGCCTTGCCGCGTCCTAGTGGTTCGAATCTGACGTTTCGAACCACTAGGTTTTTTGTTGATGGATCAA
>CAYYTT010000126.1:0-10867 GCA_964474635.1 uncultured Alphaproteobacteria bacterium
TGATCATCCATGACGGGCAGGTCCTTATGGAGGGCGCCCCGTCGGAGATCGTGGGCAACGAAGACGTGCGTCGGGTTTATCTGGGCGACCGGTTCACCCTTTAGATGCGCTGTCTCGCGGCCCACGGGGGGTGGGTGATACGCGAGTACGGCGTGCGTAAGGGGTGAGGAACGGGAATGGCGTTAACTCCACGTCTGGAGCTGAAGCAGGGCCAGAGCCTTGTCATGACGCCCCAGCTTCAGCAGGCCATCAAGCTGCTGCAGCTCTCTAATCTTGAATTGAATGCCTATGTGGAGCAGGAGCTCGAGCGCAATCCGTTCCTGGAACGGGGCGAGGGCGAGTATGCCGACGGCCCGGCCCAGAACGGCGAGGGGGCCAACGGCGAGGGGGCGAACGCCGACGCCCAGGACCGCGACAAGGCCTCTTCAAGCGCCGAAGAGCGGACCGATCTGGTGATGTCCGACAAGGACGTGCCTGCGGATGCCTCGCTTGGCCTCGACGCGGATTACGAGAGTCTCTACACGGACGCTTCGCGGACCGAAATCGCCAATGACATTGCCGTGGAGTCCGGGGCGGCCCAGGGGACCGAAATCGACTGGTCCAAATCGCGCTCCGGCGGCTCGAAATTCGATGGCCTCGACGGCGACCTGGAAGGAACGCTGACGGAGGTTCCCTCCTTGCGCGATTTCCTCACCGAGCAACTTCACATCGCTGTTCAGGATCCGGGACGCCGTCTCATCGGGGCCCACTTGATCGATCTTGTCGATGAGTCCGGTTATCTGCGGGCTGACCTTGCCGAAATTGCCGAGCGCCTTGGCGCGAGCCAAGACGACGTGACCCGCATGGTCACGCTGATGCAGGGGTTTGAGCCCGTTGGCGCTATGGCGCGGGACCTGGGCGAATGCCTGGCGCTCCAACTCATCGAGCGCAACCGCTTCGACCCGGCCATGGAGCGTCTGGTTGAAAATCTGGACCGCCTGGCGGCCCATGATCTCGACGGCCTGATGGAGATCTGCCAGGTCGACCGGGAAGACTTGGCCGACATGATCGCTGAGATCCGGGCGTTGAATCCCAAGCCGGGCCTCGCGTTTTCCTCTGAATTGCTGCAGCCGGTCGTCCCGGATGTCTATGTGCGGGAGAAGGCCCAAGGGGGCTGGCATGTGGAGTTGAATGCGGACACCCTGCCGAAGGTTCTCGTGAATGGCGGGTATTTCGCCGAAGTGAGCAGTGCCGCGCCCTCGGCCGACGACAAAACCTACATGACGGAGGCCTTGAACAACGCCAATTGGCTGCTCAAAAGCCTTGATCAAAGAGCCAAGACGATCCTTAAGGTGTCCGCCGAAATCGTGCGTCAGCAGGACGGCTTTCTGGTCCACGGGATCCGCCACTTGCGCCCGCTGAACTTACGGATCGTGGCGGACGCCATTGGCATGCACGAGTCCACCGTGAGCCGGGTTACGGCCAACAAATACATGGCCACGCCGCGCGGTGTCTTTGAGCTCAAGTATTTCTTCACTTCGGCCATTCAATCTTCCGCTGGCGGAGAAGCGCATTCGGCCGAGGCGGTGCGCCATCGCATCCGTGAACTGATCGATCAGGAACCGCCGAACGCGATCCTGTCCGATGACCGGATTGTCGAGATTCTCAAGGGATCCGGCATCGATATCGCCCGGCGGACGGTCGCCAAATATCGCGAGGCCCTGCGCATTCCCTCGTCGGTGCAGCGTCGACGCCAGAAGCGGGCACTGGCCGGCTGATACCGTTCTGGTTGACAGATTTCAGACCGCCAAACTAAGGTCGAAGTATTGATCAGCGTGCATGTGTTTCAGGGCCGAGACGCGGTCAACCTGGCAAAATTGCGGCCTTTAGGGGCATGGGAACCCGCGCCGCGCCGGTGTCGTCACGATCCGAACCCCGACGAAGACTTTGTGCGCTGCAAAACGAAAGGAAGTGTCATCGTGGAAGTCAGGGTGAACGGCAAGCAAATCGATATTGGGGACAGCCTGCGCAGCTATGTGAACGACAAGCTCGTATCCGGTGTCTTCAAATATTTCGATCGGCCGGTCGACGCCCAGGTGACGTTCTCGCGAGACGGCCATGAGTATCGCGCCGATTGTTCCGTCCATCTTGCGACGGGCATCACACTCCAGGCACATAGCAAAGCGAGCGACATCTACGCCAGCTTCGATAGTGCCACGGACCGGCTAGAGAAGCGGCTGCGCCGGTACAAGCGCCGGCTGAAGGATCACCACGCGGCCCGCAAGGAACCGGTCCCGGTCTTCGAGGCGCCCGCCTATGTCATTCGCACCTCCGATGAACCGGAGGAGGGGCCGACCGATCTCAACCCGACGATTATTGCCGAAGAGACTGCGTCCATTCGCACCCTGTCTGTCGGCGAAGCCGTGATGGAAATGGAATTGAACGACGCGCCCGTGATTGTCTTTAAGGATGCGAAAAGCCAAGGCATTAGCCTTGTGTATCGCCGCTCGGACGGCCATATCGGCTGGATCGATGTCGCGGCGCAGACCGAAGCCGTGGTCTCCGGCGCGCCGGCGGCCTGAGGTCCTGGCGGGGTGTGCCGCGATTGAAATCCCGATCCATGCAGTGGTTGCCGGGAACCCTGGAGGGGGCGACCTGGCAGTCATGAAGATGAACAGCCCAGAAATTGTGTGATTGCCCTGAGATGGCGGCGCGCTTGTGTTACGGTTTAGAAACGCAGGTTCGCAGGAAGGAAACAGGATTATGGACCTGTCAGACCTGATCACACCCGATTCTGTGATCAGCGGCTGCAAGGCAGCCAGTAAAAAACAGGCGCTTCTAGAACTGTCCTCCCTGGCTGCCACGCATTCGGGACTAAACAGCCGTGTCATTTTCGAAGCTTTGATGGAACGTGAACGCCTTGGCACAACCGGGATCGGGCAGGGGATTGCCATTCCTCATGCGCGGCTGGCCGATTTGCCGACCCTATCGGGCTATTTCGCCCGCATGTCCACACCCATCGATTTTGAAGCCATTGACGAGCAACCCGTAGACCTCATTTTCCTGCTGCTCGCGCCGGAGAAGGCCGGGGCGGAGCACCTGAAAGCCCTCGCCCGGATCTCCCGCCTGCTGCGCAACAAATCGGTCTGTGAAAAAATCCGCGCGGCAAGCGACGCGGCCGCGCTTTATGCCCTGCTGAACGAACCGGCCTCGAACGCGGCGTAATACCATCGGTCTTTCCCGAGCTCCCAATTGGGAGAGGCCCATGAAAAACCCACCCTTTCGATGCCGAAAGGGTGGGTTTTTCATGAAGAGCACCCAAGCGGCCGCAAAGGCCCGGCACAGGCGCAGAGCGCGCGACGTCAGTGCACGCTGACAGGGCTCATTTCATGGTCCCGGGCCACCGAATAGGCGGTTTCGATACGGTCCATCACGGCCATCCGCGTGCCGTCCGCAGCGTGTACGGAATAAAGCGTCATGTCTTCGGGTACGTCATCAAGGCCGGCAACCTCGTCGCGCAAATCGCCGGCGAGCATGGGGCGAACATAGACCATGGTGGGCTTGCCGAGTTCGGCGAGCGCTTCGTCAGACATGACGGCACGGGTGAGAATTGTCTGTTCGGACATGATACACCTTCCCTAGTACCCGGCGTTCCCATGAGCCCATGCGGAGCGTCCGGTGATCCATCGAGATGAAGTGTGACGGCGTTTTTTGGCGTTTATCGGTCAACGCTCTTGGTATTTGAGGCCGCAAGCGTAATCGTCCGGCCGGATGGTTCCTGATCGGCCGTATCCGATCGGATTTGGATCCGCCTGACCTCCACATCCGGTTGGGGCCGTGCAAGATCGATGCTCAAGAGACCGTTGCGCAACTCCGCATCCGTCACATCAATCCCATCGGCCAAAATGAAGCTGCGCTGAAACTGGCGCGCCGCGATGCCGCGATGGAGAAAGGTGCGATCAGTGTCGTCGTGCTGCTTTCCGCGGATCACGAGCTGATTGTCCTCTACCGTGACGGCAAGGTCTTCGCGCGTGAAGCCGGCCACAGCCAGCGTGATGCGCAGGCGGGCAACGTCGATCTGTTCGATGTTGTAAGGTGGGTAGCTGTCATTGGCTGACTTCGACACCCGGTCGAGCACCCGCTCCAACTGATCGAAGCCCAGCAAAAACGGGCTGTTGAAGTGAGACATGGCGGACAGTCCTTCCACGATAAGCGACTGGTTCGCAGATCACACCGCCGGATGTTCGCTTCCACCTGACAGCGGTCCCCATCTGGGCGACCTGAGGAGCGTGCCATCCAACGCCTTAAAGACTTGGGGAAAAAAGCGAACAAATCAAGACGGGTCCGGGCGACGGGCACAGCAAGGTGGGGGGAGCGCGCCAGCGCCCTAAAGGGTCAGGCCCGCGCCAAGCCCGCTGACGATCCGCTCGAAACTGGAGCGGTTGGTGTCGAACACATAGTCCGTGTCGAGGGCTGTGATCTCGCGGGCGCCTTCGGCCCGCAAAAGGCTGACGACATCATGGATCTGGACCGCCGGTGCCGTGAGCATGACCGATACGCCGTCGACCCCGGCACCTCCGCCAGCGCCGAGCGACCCGGGCAGCAAATCCACATCCGTGCCCACCAGGGCCGACAGATCCTTTTCAAGACGCGCGATCCGGTCCGCGAAATCCTGCTGGGCCTGGCCGGCGGTGCGGCCGGGCAAGCGGGTCATGATCAGCTTGCGGGTCGTGGCCGTTAGGCGCGCGTCCACCATGTCGAGGAAGCGCTTCATGTCGCCAAGCACTTGGGGCGACCAGGCCGCGCCGGGCGCGCCGGTGGCGAACAGGGTCGCCTGCGAGGATAAAATCGTCCCGTTGCGGATGGTCTTCAGGTGGTTCGCCGCGAGGGTCTCGCCCGTCGAGGTGATGTCCACGATGATATCGGCCGCGCCGGTGGCGGGCGCGGCCTCCGTCGCGCCGGCCGAGCGCACGAGGCGGTAGTCGACCACATTGGCCTCGGCGAGAAAGGCGCGCGTCAGGGTCTTGTATTTGGTGGCGATGCGCATGCGCCGACCGTGGCGGCGGCGGTGAAGCTGCGCGACCTCGGCAAGATCCGCCATGGTGTCGACATCGATCCAGGAGCGCGGCACCGCCACGACCAGATCGGCCCGCCCGAAGCCCAGCGTATGGATCGCCACGGGCCCGCCCTGGGGCGCTTTCAGCGTGCCCGACTGCAGATCCTCAAGAGCGCGGGGGCGCTTGCCCATCAGCTCACTGACGAGATCGAGGCCCGTGACGGCAAGGTGCACTTCGCCTGCCGCGAGGCGTTCGGGAATTTCCGAGGCGGCCGTCAGATCGATAACGCAATTGGGAAGGGACGGGATGTGGGCGGAATATTCCCGTGAGCCCCGCACGCCCTTCACGGCAAAGCCGCAACTTTCAAAAAAGCTCAACAGGGGTTCGAGCAGGCGGCCCTTGCTCGGCAGGGCCATGCGCAACGGGGCGGTGTCGCCGGACGACATCACACGATCTCCAAGCCTTGGGGCGCCCGCGCCGTCATCGGCTGCGCGCCATGAAACTGCCGATCTGGGTCAGTGGCACGGTCTGGTTCGTGCCATCGGCCCGGTTGTGAACCTGGGCAAGGGCTGCGCCATTTTCATCCGTCCCCACCTCAATCGTATAAGCGGCCGCCCGCGGCGCGATGGCCGGGCCGGCCTTGGCCACCACATCAAGCGCCACGCGCCAGCCTGCTTCACGCAGGGCCCGCGCCGTTTCGGCGGCGGCCGCCGCATCGGCCGGAGAGCGGGTCAGCACATGGGCATGGAGCGGGCCATGGGTCGTCAGCGCATTCGAAAACAGCTCCGGCTGGTTCAGACGCAGGATCTGCTCCACGCACAGGGCAAAGCCGGCCGCGCCATCGTCCCGGTCCGGATCAAGGCTCTTGAGCAATTGGTCATAGCGCCCGCCGCCGCCCAGCGGCGCATCGAGCCCCGGCGCGGTCATGTCGAAGATAAAGCCTGTGTAGTATTCAAGATCGCGCTTCAGGCCCGGCGTCACCACACTGCCCGACAGGTCGACGCCATGGGCGGCGAGCAGATCCAGGCGGCGGTGGAAATCCTCAAGGATGGGCCAGAAATCAACGCCCACCCGGGCCCCGAAGGCCTGGATGGTGTCGAGCGCGGTGCGCGGCGCGGCCTTGATGGAGAGGAACTCACGGATCTGTTCGGCCATGTCCACCGGCAGGGCGGTCAAATGCTCGATCCGGGTCTCAATGAGCCGTTCCACGATCTCGTCGATGCCCCGCGCGCCCACGGGATTGATTTCCGCCACGGCCAGGAAACTCTCGATCAGGCGCACGGCCTTTTCCTGGCCCAGCAGGGTCACGGACTCGATGAGATTGGTTTGATCTTCCGAATAAAGATCATTGGCTCCCTGGTGCGTACCTTCAAGGGCTTCGACGAGCGCGGGCGCGCGCAGGAAATCGCGGCGAAGCTGAATCTTCAGACGCTCCGGCAGCGGATAATGATCGAGCAGCATCAGGAAGAAGCGCACATCGCCCAGGATCAGCCGGGGCTCGGCAATGCCGGCCGCGCGCGCCGCCGCCATGGCGACGGCCACGACTTCCGCGTCCATGCTCGTCGCATCCCCAGGCCCGATCAGCTCGATGCCCGCCTGGGTGAATTGGCGCAGGCGGCCCGTGCCGGGGGCCTCGTGGCGGAAGACGGGCCCGGCATAGCTGAGCCGCAGCGGTCCGCTGGAGGGCGCCATGGTGCGCAGGGCAAGCCGGCACACGGGCACGGTCAGGTCCGGGCGCAGGCACAATTCCTCGCCCGAGGGCGTGTCGAACATATAGACCCGGCGCCGGGTTTCCTCGCCGGAGCGCTCCAGAAGGCTGTCGGGCCAGTCGACAAGCGGCGGTTCGACCCGCGCATAGCCATAGGCGGCGAAGCGGTCCTCAAGGGTCGCCACGGCCGCGCCCATGGCGGCGAGCCCCCGGGCATCCAGGTCCATAAAGCCGGTCATGCCTTGGGCCATGGGCTCACCCGTTTCCTTGGCTGCGGGCGCGCTCCCGGCGCTCCAGAATGGTCTTCACCTGGGCGATCAACTCCCCGCGCGGCACCACCATCTGGGCCGAGGCGCGGGACTTGTCCTTCCACTCCTCGCGCGAGGCGCTGTCCTCAGCTTGCGCCCGTCCGGCTTCCAGATCCTTAAGGGAGACGGTGCCCGCCTGGAACTCGTCCTCGCCGGCGATCACGGCGACGGGCGCGCCGCGCCGGTCGGCATACTTCATCTGGGCCTTGAACTTGGACGCGCCCATATAAAGTTCGGCGCGGATGCCAGCGGCGCGCAGGTCCCGGGCAATGGCCGCATAATCGGCGAGGCGCGCCGGATCCATCACCGTCACCAGCACCGGCCCGACGAGGTCTGCGACGGGCAGGCGGTCGGCGGCCGTCAGGGCTGCGAGCAGACGGTCGACACCGATGGACACGCCCGTGGCAGGAACGCGTTTGCCCACGAACCGTTCCACCAGCCCGTCATAGCGGCCACCACCGGCCACGGAGCCGAACTGACGCGGCTGGCCTTTCTCATCCATGATTTCGAAGGTCATGCCGACCTCCAGCACGGGACCGGTGTAATAGGCTAGGCCACGGACGATGCTGGGATCGAAGATCACCTGACGCTCCTCAAGGCCGAGGCCGTCGAGCAGGGCGCCGATTTGTTCAAGCTCGGCGATACCTTCCGCGCCAATCTCGCTCTTGCCCACCACATCGCGCAGGCCCGCGCAGATCGCCGCGCGGCTCTCGCCCGTCACCTGCATATAGGCGAGCACCTGGGCGGCCTGGTCCTCGCTCAGACCGGCGCCCTTGGTGAAATCGCCGCTCTCGTCCATGCGCCCCTTGGTGAGCAGGAGCCGAACGCCCTCAAACCCCACCCGGTCGAACTTGTCGACGGCGCGCAGGACGGGCAGGGAGGCGGAAAGGTCGCTGTCGGGCGGAATGCCGATGCTCTCCATCACCCCGTCGAGCACTTTGCGATTGTTCACCTTCACCGCGTAATCGCCGCGCGGCATGCCGAGCGCCTCCAGCGCCTCGGCCATGATGGCGCAGTTTTCCGCGTCCGCCGCGATGGAGCCGGCGCCGATGGTGTCCACGTCGAACTGGGTGAATTCGCGGTAGCGACCCGGCCCCGGCTTTTCGTTCCGGAACACCGAGCCCACCTGGTAGCGCCGGAAGGGCAGGGACATGGTCTGCCAGCGCTCCGCCACGAAGCGGGACAGGGGCGCGGTCAGGTCATAGCGCAGGGAAATCCACTGTTCGTCATTGTCGCGCAGGGCGAAAATGCCGCCGTCGGGCTGGTCCTGTTCGGGCAGGAACTTGCCCAGCACATCCACATATTCGACGGCCGGCGTTTCCAGCGGATCGAAGCCATAGCTTTCATAGACGCCGCGAATGGTGTCGATCATGGCACTGCGTTGGCGCAGCTCCTCGGCGACCGTGTCCTTAAATCCCTTGGCCACGCGCGCCTTCAGCGCGTTGGTCCGATCACCGCTCTGCTCGCCCATCGCTTCAGGCCGCCTTCATTGCCGATGGGCCCGCCCCGTGCGCCGTGGCAGGCCTTCATGGTGTGCCGGCTTCCCCATCCGGCGGCCGGTCCGGCCAAGGAAGCCGGACCAGGGAGTAAACCGCCGGGGGAAGGAACGGTGTGATAACGCGCGCCACCGCCCCATGCAACGCCGCCAAAAGCGTATGGGCACCGCTTTAAGGCATCCAAGCCCGGCCGCGATGCCTCAAAGCAGCGCGGGGCGTTCGCGCCGTCCCTGCGGCGCGTGAGAGGGCCGAAATTGAACCAGCAGTATTCCAGAGCCCACGTCCCCTTGATCTCTCGCCCGCTGATCAACTCTCCAGGATGGCGGGCCACAGGCTGTCCGCCGCCGCGATGTAGTTTTCTTTGTCCTTCAGCCAGCGCTTCGCCGTGCCCGTGTCGTAATTTAGGAACAGGCGGTTGTCGTGGATGTGCCAGGCCTCCGGATCACCCTTGATCAGCTGTTTTTTGGCTGCCAGGGCATAGGCGCAATAGCCGCCATATTGGGGGCGGTAGGCGTCCGGGTCTTCAAGGAAGGTGTCCAGGTTTTCCTGGCTGATAAAGAGCCATTTGGCGCCGAGATAGCTGGTCTCGAAGCGCGGATCCCCGGGCATGGGCCGGCCTTCGGTGAAATAGGCCACCGTGTCGTGGCCATTGAGCGCATGGGTCCAGGCGGAGGAGAAAATCCCGCCCGATTGCAGGAAGATGTCCGGCTTGCGCGCGGCAAGCGCGAGGGTCGGCGCGGCGATCAGGGCACTGCCGAGCGCGGCGGCGGGCAGGACGAGAGTCTGGCGGCGGGTGAGCGTCATGGTGGGATCTTCCTCAGTTGTGCGGCATACAGGTTCACCATGTCGCTTCACGCCCCGCGCGCACAACCGCTCCGCGGCCCTTTCAAGAGGAGTTGATGAGCCGTAACGGACCGCCCACCCCGCGCGGCGCCGCAGTCTTGTCACCGCCCCGCTTTTCAAGTGAACTGCCCACCAGCAACAACCAAGGGGCGGCGCTGTACCGGCAGACGGGTGCGCGGCCCGATCGCAGGGCGGGGATGAGGGATGGCACAGTCGCAGACGGCGGGGGAGGCCCCGCGCTTCCTGGCGTTTTTCAGCTATGCGCATAAGGACCGGGCGGTGGCCAACTGGCTGCACCGCCGCCTGGAGCAGTACCGGGTGCCCAAAGCCCTGGTGACGGAACGCGGCGCCCGGCCCCGCCTGCGCCCCATTTTCCGGGACCGGGAAGACCTGCCCGCCGGCGGCCATCTGCCCGAGCGCATCCGCGCGGCCCTGGCCGGCGCGGACTGGCTCATCGTGCTCTGCTCGCCCCATGCGGCGGCGTCCGAATGGGTGAACAAGGAGATCGCCGCCTTCAAGGCCATGGGCAAGGGCGATCGCATCATCCCCGTCATCGCCGAGGGCACGCCGGACACGGCCTTTCCGCCCGCCTTGCGCTTTTTGGTGGATGCGGACGAAGCGATCACCGATCAGCCTGATCCGGCCGAGCGTCTGGGGGCGGATCTTCAGCGCGCGGGGGACGGGCGGCGCGACGGGTTTTTGAAAGTGGTCGCCGGCCTCCTCGGCCTTGGCCTTGATGATGTGCGCCGGCGCGAGGCGGAGGCGGCCCGCCGCCGAACGGTGTTCGCCTACAGCCTCGTCGCCGCTTTCGCCCTCATCACCGTGGTGGCCCTGGGCGGCCTCTATGTGGCCCTGGACCGCAATGAGCGGCTGCAAAACGCCCTTGTGGGCATTCTCGACACGGTCAGCACCCGAATGGACACGGTTGTGCGGCGTGCGGACACGGGACGGCTGACCACCAAGGAGGCGACCGACCAACTCGACTTCGCCAAAACGCTCATCGATACCGCATTCCGTCTCGCGCCCAAAAATGACCGTTTGCTGAGCGAGCATGCCCGTCTCTTGCTCGTGTTCGCCCGCCACTATCGCACCATCGGCCGCACCCTTGATGCGGAACAAGCCGCCACCCAGGCAGAGCAACTTTATGCCCGCCTCGGATCGTCCGGCGACACCGGACCGCGGCGCTTGCGATCGTTTGCCTTGAATGAGCGGGGCGATGCGCTGCTGCGCCAGGGGTCTGTTGCGGCGGCGCTTGAGGCCTATGAGGAGGGGCTGCTGATCCGAAGAGAGCTTGTGGGCCTTGATCCGGGAAACCTGGGCTACCGGCGGGACGTGTCGGTGAGTTTGAACAAGATCGCGGATGTGCGTCTGCGCCAGGGGTCTGTTGCGGCGGCGCTTGAGGCCTATGAGGAGGGGCTGCGGATCCGAAGAGAGCTTGTGGGCCTTGATCCGGGAAACCTGGGCTACCGGCGGGAC
>CAYYTT010000127.1:0-11020 GCA_964474635.1 uncultured Alphaproteobacteria bacterium
AGGCGATGCGCATGCCCTTGCCGCCGCCGCCGGCGGAGGCCTTGATCATCACCGGGTAGCCGATCTCGTTGGCGATGCGTACCGCCTCATCGGCATCCTTGATGACACCCAGATAACCGGGAACCGTGCTCACGCCGGCCGCATGGGCGAGTTTCTTGGACTCGATCTTGTCGCCCATGGCGGCAATCGCGCCCGGGTTCGGACCGATGAAAGCGATGCCGGCATCCTTCAACGCGGTCGCAAAAGCCGCATTTTCCGATAGGAACCCGAAGCCCGGATGGACCGCCTGCGCACCGGTGGAGCGCACCGCGTCGATCACTTTGTCCATCACGAGATAGGACTGGGCGGCCGGAGCAGGCCCCAGAAAAACCGCCTCGTCGGCCATCTCCACATGCAGGGAATCTTGGTCCGCCTCAGAATAAACCGCGACGGTTTTGATGCCCATGCGTTTTGCCGTGCGGATGACCCGGCACGCAATTTCACCGCGGTTCGCAATCAGAATTTTCGAAAACATCGATGATCCTATCCCAGCCCCTTGACATACGCCGTCATAGCATGCGCCCGCGCGCCGTGAAAACAAAGTGCAACGGCCTCCGGGACGGTGAGCACACCCGGTGCCCGTGCCCGGCCCGTCGTCCTGCCGACCGAACCGCCGGCGCCGGCACATCCCAGCACCGGCAAACCCCAGCGCCGGCAAACCCCAGCACTGGCACACCCCAGCGCCCGTACACCAGAGGGGCGTCATGCTTACCGTGCGGTTGATGGACCGCCCTTCTTTGCCTTGTGGAGCTTACCCTCGCGGAAAGACCTTGGGCCTCGTGGACCCTACCCTGGCGCGCAAGAGCTTGAGCCCGGCGGGCACGGGCCTGGAACTCGGCAGGCTAATTTCCTAGTGTCCATGGCACGGCTGTGGTGAACGGGCATGTCCAAGGCGGCCCCGCGTCCACCGGCCGAACAATCAGGCAGGAACGTATGGCAGAGATGGAAACGGGTCCCGCGCCCGCTGAGCAGACAGACTTACCCCAGACGACAGGCACGCCCGAGCCCGCAAGCTGGCTCAAGGTGAACCCTCCGGTGTTTTTCATCTCCGCGGGTCTCGCGGTGGTCTTTGCCGCCTATGGCGTCTTTTTCTCCGGCCACGCGCAGGACTTCTTCCCCAAGCTCCTGGGCGGCATGTCGGGCATGTTTGGCTGGCTCTATGTGGCGTCGGTTGCCGTATTCCTGCTTTTTGCGATTTTTCTCGTCTTCTCTCCGCTTGGCGCCATCAAACTGGGCAAGGACGACTCCGAGCCCGACTACAGCTATCCGTCCTGGTTCGCCATGCTGTTTTCCGCCGGCATGGGCATTGGCCTTGTGTTTTTCGGCGTCGGCGAGCCCATGGCGCATTTCGCCAATCCGCCCACGGGCCCCGGCGGGACGGCCGAGGACGCCCGCTCGGCCATGGTCATCACCTTTTTCCATTGGGGCATCCATGCCTGGGCGGTTTACATCGTCGTCGGCATGTCCCTGGCCTATTTCGCTTTCCGCCATGACCTGCCCCTGACGATCCGCTCGGCGCTGTACCCGCTGCTGGGCGAGCGGATCCACGGTCCCATCGGCCACACGGTCGATATCGTCGCGGTTCTGGGCACGCTCTTTGGCGTTGCCACGTCGCTCGGCCTTGGCGTCAGTCAGGTGAATGCGGGGCTTGGGCACCTTTTCGGTGTGCCTGTGAACGCGACCGTCCAGGTCATTTTGATCGCCGCGATTACATCCGTTGCGACCATGTCGGTGGTCAGCGGCCTTGATGGCGGCATCAAGAGGATCAGCGAACTCAACCTGCTGCTCGCGGCGCTTTTGCTCGTTTTCGTGCTGGTCTGCGGCCCCACGGTCTTCCTGCTGAATGCCCTCGTCCAGAACACGGGAGCCTACCTGTCCCAGGTCGTCGGCAAGACATTTCAGCTCTACGCCTATGAGCCCAATGAGTGGGTCAGCAGCTGGACGCTGTTTTATTGGGGCTGGTGGATTTCCTGGTCGCCCTTTGTCGGCATGTTCATCGCGCGCATTTCCCGGGGCCGCAGCATTCGGGAATTTATCCTTGGCGTGATGTTGGTGCCCACCGGCTTCACGTTCCTCTGGTTCACCGTGTTTGGCGGGACCGCGCTCCATGCCCAGCTTGGCGGAATTGCCGACATTGCGGCCGTGGCGCAGGACAATCTTCCCGTCGCGGTCTTCAGCATGCTTGAGACCCTGCCGTTCGGCGCGATCAGCTCTTTTCTCGCCATGGGTCTGGTGGTGACGTTCTTCGTCACCTCATCGGACTCAGGATCCCTCGTGATCGACATCATCACCTCCGGCGGCAACCCGGAGCCTCCGGTCTGGCAACGGGTTTTCTGGGCCGTGACCGAGGGCATCGTGGCGGCTGTCCTTTTGCTGGCCGGCGGCCTCGTCGCGCTGCAGGCGGCGACGATCACCATGGCCCTGCCCTTCACCGTGGTCCTGATCGTCATTTGCCTCGGTCTTTACCGCGCCTTGCGCAGCGACCAGGCGGGCCGGGCGCTCTATCACGCCATGCCGGCGCCCATGCCCATCCAGGGCACTGGCGTTCCCTGGCAGCGGCGCCTGTCCACCATCATTCGCCACCACCAGAAGGCGGAAGTGGCCTCTTTCGTCGGAAACACCGTCGTGGAGGCGCTGCAAAGCATGGCGTCCCAAGTGGAGACCTCGGGGCTTCAGGCCCACGTCACGGCCGAAAACGACCATGTCCGCCTTCAGGTTTTGCATGGCGATGAGGCCGATTTCGAATACGCGGTCCGTATGCGCGGTTTCCGGCCCCTGTCTTTCGGCTTTCCGGACATGCCCAATGGACAAGGCCATCGCAGCGGGCCCGAGCCGCGTCACTACCGCGCCGAAGTCCATGTGAACGGGGTGAATATGGACTATGACATCATGGGTTACACGGCCGAGCAGGTGATCAGCGACGCGCTCAGCCACTATGATGCCCATATCCGTCTGCTTCACCAGGAGGCGACCGGCTGAACGGCGCGGGCCGCGTCCACGCCGCGCCGGCATCGACCCGGCGCCGTGATCGAAAGCGGATCCCGGCGCGATCCCTGGCGCAGATCCCATTGGAGGCATTGGCAAACGCACCGTTCAAGCGGTAGCGGTTGAGTGTACTGTCAAGCCCGCCCGCGCCCTGACCCGCGCGGGCGGCTCTCTAGGAACCTTCGCGTGTCAGACCACGTGCCATCGAACCCGCCCGGTGGACCACCGCCCGGTGGGGGAGCCCCCCTTCAGTCTCCGGGTCCGGCAGCCGCCGATCCGGACAGCATGGCGCGCCGGCCGGCCGAGCGCGGATCCTCGCCTGTTTCCGAGGCCTTGCCGCGAACCGCCCCGCCCATTCGGGCAGGCACCGGTCCTGACGCGGCCATGGGCCAAGGGAGCGGGGGCCTGGGGAGCGGGGGCCTGGGCGCGGCCGACTGCAACGCCGCACTGGAGCGCGCACGCGACCGGTTGCGCAAGGACGAGGCGGACGGCCCCCTCCTCTCCTTGCGCCTGTCCGACCATATCCGCGGTCTGATCCGGATTGCGGCCATGCCGCTCGATGCCATCTATGATCTCATCGCAAGCGAGGAGATCATCCGCCTGGAAACCCTTCAGGCCCAGCCCGATACGCTCGCTCCGGATGAACTCACCGACGCCTTCCGCACCGCCCTTCTCGCCGGACGCCTTGCCAACGAGGCTTTCCTGGCCGCCATCCGCGACGGGCACGGCGAGGACATCGACGATCTTGATTATCCGCTGGCGGAGCGATCCTTGCGCGACCGCATCCGAGACCGTCTCGGCATGCCGCGCTCGCGGGCCGTGGCGGGGGTGCAATCGCGCGGGGCGCTGGCCCGGGCCGAGGGCCTACCCGATCACTACGACCTGCCGTTGTCCAATAAGGCAAAGGACAAGGGGGCGGGCCCGACGGGGTTGCAGACCCTCCTGACACGCAGTGAATGCGCCCGCAAACATGACGAACTTCTTGCCCTTCACCTGGAGGCTCGCTCGGCGCGGGGTACGGGAGCGGCTTATGCCGTTTTCGGCGTTTTGCGCTGGCGCGATCCGGAGGGCGCGCGGCGCCTTGCGCCATTGCTGCTGCAACCCATCGCGCCGCTGCCGCTCCAGCGCGAAGACGGGGATTGCGGACGCTTGCGGGGTCAGTCCGCCGCGCTCCAGCTCAACCCTCTGCTGGCGGATGTCCTCGACGATCTCGGCGTCGCGCTGCCGTCCTGGCGCGAGGGGGAACCTCCCGCCGCCTATCTGGCGCGCGCAACACCGGTGCTGGAGGCCCGGGCGGATTGGCAGGTTCTGCCCCAGGCACTGCTTGGGGCCTTCGACTTGACGCCGGCGCGTCTCATCGCCGATCTGGCGCCCTGGCGCTGGCCCATGGCGGCCGGCCGGGGTGCCGGCGCATTTCTGACCGCCGACCCCGTATCTCCTCCGGAAACGGAGTGCTTTGATTTCGAGCCGGAGACCGCACTCGATGACGCGCTGGCGCAGGGCGCCATTGCAATCGAGGCCCCCACGGGAACGGACGATGCGGACGCGGTCCGCGCCCTCGTGACGGCCGCATGGTCCCGCGGCGAGTCCGTTCTCGTGGTCTCGCCCAAATGGGCAAGCCTGGAGCGTATCGGCGCGGCCCTGCGCGCGCCCTTCCGCGACCAGGACCTGGGCCCCTTTGTGCTCGATGGACGCGCGGCGGACCGGCGCGCCGGGCAGATCCTGGCGGCCTTGAGAGCCCGGCACGATCTGGGCGAAACCGAACTGGCCGCCATCCCGGATGCGGGCGCCACCAAAGACGAATTGGAGCAACTGGAAAGCATCCTTGAGGCCCTTGATGCGCCCTTCGGCGCGACCGGCCTCACGCCCGACGTCATCTTTCGCCGCACCAAAGATGTCCGGGCGCTCGCCTCCCCGCCCCCTTTCGAAACGCTCGATATTCCCCAGGCGGAGCAATTTACGCCAGAACGCCAGGAGCGTTGTCGCCGCGCCATTGAGGCCCTGGAGACCGCTTGGAGCCAAGCACGAAAAAGCGGGCTGTCCGCACCGGAAGCCTCGCCCTGGGCCCGTCTTTCGGATGCCTTCTCCTCCGAAAACCTGGCAAACCTCATCCCCGATCTTGACCGGTGGATCGAGGCCCTCAGCACTCTTGAAAAAGCCGGCACCCATCTGGCGGAGCGCTTCGGCACGAGCGTGCCGGCGACCCGCGGCCATGTCTCTGCCCTGGTGGCCATGGTGCCGGACGGGCGCATCCTGCGGACGATCCAAGCAGATCCGGTTTTGGAAACCATCCTGCCGGTCCTTGCCGAGCCGGCCCATGAGTCCGCGGCCCGGCGGCTCCATGGTCTCTGGAAGCAGCTCGATGCCATCGACACGGACCTGCGCCGCGCCTTTGACGACGTGTCGGCCGTCACCGGACGGACCGATGACATGGCGCTGCTCGTTCAGGCCTGGACGCGGTCCACCGCGCCGCGCGAGACGCTGTCCGCCATCCGCACACGCATGGACGACCTGGAGGCACAGGTCGACACCATCGGCAAGGACAGGTCCTTCCTCGCCTCCCTTGTTGAGCCCTTGGGTATTCGCCCGCCGGACACGCCGCAAGACCTCGACCTGCTGCAGGAGGCGGCGGCCCTGATCGAGGATGTGCCAAGGGCGGGGCTGACGGCAAACCGCGAGCGATTGGCCGAGGCGGACGGACCGGCCCTGCTTGCCGATATCGGCGAGGATGTCCGGACCCTCCGGGCCCGCCATAAATCGCTGAACCGGCACATGAAAATCGGCCAACCGGCCAATCCGCGCACCCTCGCCCAGGCCGCCGGCATCCTGGCGCGCACGTCGCCGATGATGCGGCTGTTCTCCCGGCGTTACGCCAAGGCAATCAAGATCCGCAATCGCTATCTGCGAAAGCCGATCCGGCCCAAGGCGGCGCCGGCCATGCTGCGCACCCTGTCCGACTACCACGCCCGCGTGATGGACTTTCAGCGCCGTGAACATCCCCACGCGCTCCTTGGCCCGGTGTTTCGCGGCATCAATACGGACCTGTCGGTGGTCAACGCCCTCAACCATTTCATGGATGGCACCTGGCACCTGCGCCAGGCCGGCGCCTTTGGCGAACTGCTGTCGGAGGCGCTGCACACGCGCCCCGCGGACCGGCTGATGGTCTTTGCCCAGGAGATGGCCTCGGGTGCCGGCGCCCATGCCGACCTCATCCGTAAACGCATGATCCGCGCGGGCGCGGACAGCCTTGAGACGCTGGATCTCAACCTGCAAATGCGTCAGGACGCGAGCGATCATATTCTGGCCCTGTCGAACTCCCTCGGACTGCTGGACGAGGTGGGCCTTGCCCAGGCGACCGACGCGCTCACCCGGCTGCGCCAACGGTCAAACCTTGTGAGCAATGAGCTGCCGCCCCTGGCGGAGGCAATGACGGCCCTTGAAGGCGCGGGCTATGAACGCGACCGGCCGCAACGCCGCCAGGCAACCCTGTCCGTCATCGACGGCATGGTGCCGCCCAAGGGTCTTTCGGTGGATCCGGCCCGTTGGCGCAAGATCATTCTCACCTCGCCGGCTCTGAAGGACGTTGCCGCTCTTGAAGAGGCCCGGACAGCGGCGGCCGCGGCCGTCGCCGACTGCACGATGCTGGAGACCGAAATCGGCAACAGGATCGGCCAGTCGATCAGTAGTCTGACGGGCAAATCGGCCGAGCGCGAATTGTCCTTTGAAGACGCCAAGGCCTGGGCCAAAGCGGCGAAGGCCATCGATCCGGCCGTGGGTCAGACCGTATCACGCACACGCGCCGCGGCCATCGACAGCGGCCTTGCCCCCCTGATCGAAGCCCTGGAACGCAATGCCATCCGAGAGGGCCTGAGGGCGCTGTTCGAAAAGGTCTTTTTCCTCTCACTGAGCCGCCGTCTGGCCCATCATCCTGTGCTCGGCACCATGAAGGCGCCTGACCGCGCCAAGCTCGATCATCGGTGTGCGGAGCTTCGCGTGGCCCTGCAGGATGCCCTGAAAACTAGCCTGCGCCGGGATCTGTTGCGCCGGCCCCTGCCGCCGGGCGCCGGCGGCCTGACGCCCGAGAGCGCCCGAGAGCGCAGCCTGCTCCCCCATGTGCTGAACGAGACCTTGCCGGTGGCCCGCCTCTACGACCGAGCGCCCCAAAGCCTGCAAGCCTTGATGCCCTGCTGGCTGACCGATCCGGGCAGCCTGCCCATCCTGGTGCCCGATCCCCAGACCGTGTTCGACCTTGTGATCGTCACCGACGCCGGGGCCTGCGCCGAAACCGATGCCCTTTCCGGCGCCTTGAGGGCCCGCAAGGCCATTATCATCGGCGATCCGGCCCAAATCGGTCCTCCGCCGCGACCGGGACCACATCTGGACTGGGCGCGGCCCGAGCCTGGACCGGACAAACGCCCGCAGCCCCTCTTCAGCGCCGCCGCCGAGCGCTCGGGCATCGCGACACAGCTCGATACCCTCCTGGCGGACGCAGATCCGGACCTGACCGCGTTCGCTTACTGCCTTGGGCATGGCGAACCGGTGGAGACAGCCGAAGCCCCGCACGGGCGTCTCAGTATTCGCCGCGTAACCGGTTTTGCCCCCGGTCCCGTGAACGAGGAAGAGGCCCGCCGGATCGTCGAGGCCGCCCTCCACCACGTGACCCATAGCCCGGATCTGTCCTTGGGCATCTGCGCGGCCACCGCAGCCCAAGCCAACCTGATCCGCAGTCTGCTGATGGAACAAGCCGCGGATCCCGCGCTCAGTGCCTTCCGGGCGCGTTGGGCCGGCGGGCACTGGCAGTTCGGGGTCCACACGGCCGACAGTGCGATGGGATATATCTGGGACCGGACCTTGGTATCCCTGGTGTGTGCCCGGGCGCGCCCGTCCTGGCCCGCGCCGCGAAGCTTTTGGGCGTTCTCCCGCGAGGACGGGCTTCAGGTTCTCACCACCCTGTTGGCCCGGGCGCGGGGCGGCGTGACGGTCTTTTCCAGTCTGACCGCCGACGAAATGCCGCCGGGAAGCGACAGCATCGATCAGCCCCCGGGTGTGCGGGGCCTGCATGCCTTGCTCAGTCTCATGGGACCGTCAGCGCCGGACACCGAGGGGGCGTGACATCTCGCGGAGAACCACTCCGCGAGATGTCATGACACGGATGGCCATTTTCAGGGCTTGGCGAAATAGAGAATGCCCCAGGCCATGACGCCGCTTTGGGCGCCATCGACCCATTTGCCCAGACCGTCAATCATCCGGTCCACATAGTCCTTCGAGACGGCGCCGACGATCTCGTCATAGCGGGACGTCAGAACCTTGCGCACCTGCCCGTAATGGGTGGCCATATGCGGCGTCAGGACCTCTACCCGGCGTTCTTCCATCCCGAGCTTTGTGAGCTGCTCGCGGTAAAAGGCAACCGAGCCCAGACTTGAAAGGTGGATGCGATCATAGATGGGCTGGAGCACCGAGGGGTCGGGCACGTGATCGGCCTGCATGGGATCGGTGAAGATGATCTGGCCCTTTTTAGACAGCACGCGCACGGCCTCCTCGAGAACCTTCATCCGGTTGCCGCTGTGCAGGATCGCGTCCTGGGACCAGACCACGTCGAAACTGTCGGCCGGAAAGGGCACGTCCTCATAGGATCCGTGCACCACATCGATCCGGTCCGCGAGCCCCTGGGCCGCCGTCAGATCCCTGTTCCGACCGTTTTCCACGTTAGACAGATTGAGGCACGTCACATGGCAGCCGAAGGTGCTGGCAAGATACCGCGCCGATCCACCATAGCCTGCCCCCAGATCGAGCACCCGGGCCTTTGGCCCAAGCCAGGAGAGGTAAGACGCCATGCGCTCGACGGTCCGCCGGCTTGCATCCGCGATGGTGTCCTCGGCCTTTTCGTAAAGGCCCACATGGATGTCCTCGCCGCCCCAGACACGCTGGTAAAATTGATCCGCATCGTCACTGTCGTAGTAGGTCTCGGTGATGCGGGTCACTTCAGCGGCGTTGGGAGCGGCATTGGGGCCTGCGTTCGGCGTGCTCATTCCTCGTCCTCCTCGACCAGATAGGTCTTTTCCGCGACATGGATGAAGAAATCGGGCTCGTAATGCTCGAAAGTCTCCTGAAAATCCCCATAGGTCGTTACGGCATCAAAGCCCACATCCTGCATCAGTTTGCGCACATAGGCCTTCCGTAGAGGGAACATATTCAGGTGATACTCGGACCCATCCGGGAAACTGTAGCGGAACCGGGCAAGCCCCTCGTCGACATGATCGGGTTCCGCCGTGACCTGATCACCGCAGTAGTAATATTTGTGTTTACTGTCGAAGCCCACATCCAGGATGGCGTCGTAATTGCGTTGATCCAGGATCAGAATGCCGTCGTGCTTCAGGGCCGCGTAGAATTCGGCGAGCGCCCGGCGCCGGTCCCGCTCGTGAAAAAGGTGGGTGAAGGAATTGCCCAGACAGATGATGGCGTCGTATTTTCCGTTAATATCCTTATTCAGCCATCGCCAGTCTGCATGGGCGGTGTGCAGAACAAGGCCGCGCTGGCGGGCATTGTCGAAGGCCCGTGAGAGCATCTCCGCGCTGCCGTCGGCGCTGGTGACCTGGAAGCCGGCCTTGAGCAGTTGGACCGAGTGGAAGCCGGTGCCGGTGGCCACGTCCAGAACCGTCTCCTTGCCGCGCTCCTTGAGAATATCGACGAAGAACCGTCCCTCGCTTTCGGCCCGCCCATCCCAGTCAATCAGTTCGTCCCACTTTTCAACGAAGCTTTTGACATATTGTTCTTTATAATGATCGGTTTCCCGCGTATCCGCGACATCAATGGCGCGCGTTTTGGCGACGATCGGATGTTTGTCGGGTCTCGGCGACATAAAGGATCTCCTCACGCTTGTGCCGTGGCCGTCTTCGACAAACGGGCACGACGGTTGACCGCCTGCCGAAAGGGGCGCGCCGCTCTTAAAAACGAAGGCGGGTGCCGCCGCACGGTGGCATGGCGGAAGGATCACTTGCCCGGGCGGGCAAATGCGACCTTCAGGTCTCCTGGCCTCCGAACACCGTCGGGCTTTGCGCGCGGCGCCGGAGCGGGACAGACGAACGCACGGCGGTACCGCGATCTGGATGAAGCAGATTACGCAAGTACGCCACCATGTTTCGATGGCAGCAGTTTAGTGGAAATCGCGGAATTTGAAACCTGTGATAGCATTTTTTTTGGGCTTGAAATGACGAGGCCCAACTCTGGTCTGTGTCACCCCATTGCGGTATTCCCATAAGAATTGGAAAGACCCGGATGACGCGGGGGATTTAACATTTGGTTTTACACAGACTTGGTTCCACTCTTCTTCAAAAAAATTTGTTCTGCTCTTGCGCCATTAAAAAAGCCCCCAAAAAGGGGGCGGTTCGCCATCCAGATGGTGCCTGAGCGGGGACGGGGGAGACCCTCCCCCGCCCTGCCACAGCCAAAACGCCAGATCACATGGGAATGTTGTCGTGCTTCTTGGCCGGATTTTTCACATCCTTGTTGCGCAGCATGCGCAGGGCCTTGGCCACCCGGCGACGGGTCGAGTGCGGCATGATGACCTCATCGATAAAGCCGCGCTGGGCCGCGATGAACGGGTTCGCGAACCGGTCCTCGTATTCCTTGGTGCGCCGGGCGATGGCGTCCGGGTCGTTGAGTTCGGAGCGGAAAATGATTTCCACCGCGCCCTTCGCGCCCATCACCGCGATTTCCGCCGTGGGCCAGGCGTAGTTCACATCGCCCCGGATGTGCTTTGAGGCCATCACGTCATAGGCGCCGCCATAGGCTTTACGCGTAATGACGGTGACCTTGGGCACGGTGGCTTCCGTGTAGGCAAAGAGCAGCTTGGCGCCCTGCTTGATCAGCCCGCCATATTCCTGCGCGGTGCCGGGCAGGAAGCCGGGCACATCCACAAACGTCACGATGGGAATGTTGAAGCAGTCGCAAAAGCGCACGAAGCGGGCGGCCTTGCGGCTGGCGGCAATGTCGAGAC
>CAYYTT010000128.1:0-10948 GCA_964474635.1 uncultured Alphaproteobacteria bacterium
GTGGGGCGGGTTCAGAGTTGTGGGGATCCGGGGTTGGGGGGGCTGGGGGGGTGGGGTCGGACGGGGTGGGGGCGGACGGGCCGCGTTGGCTGCCGAATGGCCACCACCGGCCGAAAAATCCGCCGGTCTTCCCAGCGTTACTGCTGTGTGCCCCACCGGTCATGCGTGCTGTCCCCGTTGACCTGAAACCACCCCTCTCGCGCGGTCACACTATACCAGTCTCCGGCGGCTCAGGACTCGAGGAAGGCGCGGTACTCCGGGATGAGGGCCCGGGCAGCCAGGTTCACAAGCTGTCGTCCATCGCGGGCCGTGGCGCCGCTGGGGTCCGAGCCGATCCGCCCGTCCGCAAAGCGTGTCCGGTAATCGGCCGCGTCACGGATCGGGCCCATGGGCGCGATGCGCGGCGACAGGGGCGGGCCCGCCTCGGCGATGCGGCGGGCCGCCTCGGGATAGGCATGGTAGGTGACGGCGACTTCCGCCGGTGTCGCATGGCTTCCCAAGCCATTGGGATAAAGCCGGCGGCATTCGGCCATGATGCCGGACAGCTCCCACCAATTGCGCCGAACAAGCGCCAGCCGGCTTGGCGCGTCGGCAAAGCTGGAGGCGGCATACAGCTCGGCGAAAGCCGCATCGATGGTGGCTGCGTTGCCGCCATGGCCGTTCAAGAAATAAAGATGCGTGAACCCATGGCGCTCCAGGGAGCGCACCCAGTCGGTCAGGGCCGCGATCATGGTGGAGGGGCGCAGCGAGATCGTGCCTGGAAAACCCAGGTGGTGCTGCGCCATGCCTACGGAGAATGTGGGTGCGACAAGAATGTCTTCCTCCCGCGCGGCCTCCTGGGCGATCAGTTCCGGACACATGGCGTCGGTCCCCAGCAGGCCGTTCGGTCCATGTTGTTCGGTCGAGCCGATGGGCACGATGATCCCGGTAGAGCGCTGGAGATAGGCCTCGACCTCCATCCACGTCATTTGGCTCAGCTGCATCCCATCCTCCCAAAGCCAAAGCGACCGAGCGGAGTTAACCGGCTGTTTACGCCGGTCTCGTGCCCTGGTCTTGCCCGGCCATGCGGGATCGGGCACCCCGGCGCTGGGATCGTGCCCGACGCTCCACCCGGCCTCAAGCCATGCCCGTCATGTCCCGTAAGGCCGTGTTCACTCAGCTCACACGCGTATCGCGACCTAACTAATCCCTTCGTTTCGGTTTTTGATCTGCGTCAAGGTCCTGTGTAGCCTGAAGCGCTGCACTGAACGGATCAAAAAGTGTGCGTGACTGTCCTACTCAAGATCGAGAACAGGCCGAACCGTTTGAAAAAGTGCGCTTTCTAAGGTGGATAGAGTGTTGAGGGTGATATTCTACCTTAGATTTCGGCATTCTGCCGGGCAGTCGTCTATGTGATCTTCATCAAGTGCTTATGCGCCGGGAGGGACCGCATGTCAGACAAAAAACAAGTCGTCACCGATGATGAACACCACAGCAGATACTGGAAGGCCAACGTAAACCTTCTCATTATTCTGCTCTCAATCTGGGGCTTTGTTGGGTACGTCCTATCAATTCTGCTGGTCGATGTGCTCGACAACATCCAGTTCTTTGGCTTCAAGCTTGGCTTTTGGTTTGCCCAGCAAGGCTCAATTTACGTGTTCGTCATTCTAATCTTCGTCTACGCCTTTGTGATGCATCGCATCGACCGGCGTTTCGGCGTTGACGACGATTGATGTCCAGGGGGGAACTGTAAAATGGATACCCAGACTCTCACTTACATCTTCGTGGGCGCATCCTTTGCCCTCTATATCGGCATCGCGTGGTGGTCCCGCGTGGCCTCCACCAAGGAATTCTATGTGGCCGGCGGGGGCGTGAATCCCGTGCTGAATGGCATGGCCACGGCGGCGGACTGGATGAGTGCCGCATCGTTCCTGTCCATGGCGGGGATCATCGCCTTTATCGGCCGCGACGGTGCGGTGTATCTGCTTGGTTGGACCGGCGGCTATGTGCTCCTGGCCCTGCTGCTTGCCCCATACTTGCGCAAATTCGGCCAGTTCACCGTGCCGGATTTCATCGGCTCGCGATATTACTCGCAGGCGGCCCGGGGCGTTGCCGTCGTCTGCCTGATCTTCGTGTCCTTCACCTATGTGGCCGGGCAGATGCGCGGCGTCGGGATCGTGTTCTCCAACTTCCTTCAGGTGAACATTGAAATCGGCGTGATCATCGGGATGTTCATCGTGTTCTTCTACGCGGTGCTCGGCGGCATGCGCGGCATCACCTATACGCAGGTGGCCCAGTATTGTGTGCTGATTTTCGCTTACACGGTGCCGGCGATCTTCATCTCCCTGCTGATCACGGGCGTGCCCCTTCCGCAACTCGGCCTCGGGGCGGAAACCCTCGCCGGAGACGGGTTCGTGCTCCAGGCGCTCGACAACACGCTGGTGGATCTGGGCTTCAATGCCTATACGCAGGGCCAGAAGGCCACGATCGACGTCTTTGCCATCACCATGGCGTTGATGGTGGGGACGGCCGGTCTGCCCCACGTGATCGTGCGCTTCTTCACGGTGCCCAAAGCCTCTGATGCCCGAATTTCGGCCGGGTGGGCGTTGATCTTTATCGCCATCCTCTACACCACCGCGCCGGCCGTGGCGGCCTTCGCCCGCCTGAACTTCATCGACACGGTGCACGATAAATCCTATGCGGAAGAAGTGCCCCAGTGGTTCAAGACCTGGGAGAATTCCGGTCTTCTTGCCTGGTACGACAAGAACGAGGACGGCCGCGTGCAGTACGGTCCGGGCAATGCCATGAACCCGGTGAAACCGGTCTTCACGGCGGGTTCGGAAGTCGCTCTTGGGCGCGGTGAGAACGGTCAGCGTCTCCTGGAGAACGAACCCACCGGCAATCCCAACGAGGTCTACATCGACCGTGACATCATCGTGCTCGCCAATCCGGAAATCGCCGGACTGCCGGGCTGGGTGATCGCCCTTGTGGCGGCGGGCGGTATCGCGGCTGCCCTGTCGACGGCGGCTGGCCTTCTGCTCGTGATCTCATCGGCCGTGTCCCACGACATCATGAAGAAGATGTTCCGCCCCGCCATGAGCGATGGGGAAGAGCTGGCCTGGGCGCGGTTTGCGGCCGTCGTGGCCATCATCGTCGCGGGCCTTGCGGGCATTTATCCGCCAGACTTCGTGGCGTCCGTGGTGGCCTTCGCCTTCGGTCTTGCCGCCTCCTCGCTGTTCCCGGCCATCTTCCTGGGTATCTTCTCCCGGCGGATGAACCGGGAAGGCGTTATTGCCGGCATGGTCGTGGGCCTCGCGTTTACGGCGACGTACATCTCGGCCTTCAAGATCTTTGGATATCTGCCCAACACGCCGGACAATTGGCTCCTGGGCATTTCGCCGGAAGGCATCGGGACGGTCGGCATGCTGATCAACTTTGCGGTGGCCTACGCCGTCTCGAGCATCACCCCGCCGCCGCCGCGGGAGGTGCAGGACCTGGTGGACAATATCCGCATCCCCGGCGGGGCTCCGGATACATCCGCCCACGCTCACTGATAGGCTCGGCTCAACCGGCGGCCCCAGCGGCCGCCGGTTCCGTCTCGCACGACAAGTTTTGCCTTCGACAGTGCTGGAGGAAACGCAATGACAGCTTCAGACGATAAGCCCGGACTGATCGGCAAAGTGAAATCGGCCCTCGGCATGGGCGACAAACCCGGCGTGGCTGCGCCCGCGGCCATGGCGGCCGGCGATGTCCATCCGGTTTCGGCCGAATGGGACAGGTCCGCCCATGTGAATGCGGCCCGTTATGAGGACATGTATCGGCGCAGCGTCACCGACCCGGACGGCTTCTGGGCGGAGATGGGCAGGCGCGTCGAGTGGATGAAGCCCTTCACCAAAGTGAAGGACGTCTCCTACGACCCCCATGATGTGCATATTCGGTGGTACGAGGACGGCACCCTGAACGTGGCGGCCAACTGCATCGACCGCCATCTGGCCGACAAAGCGGACCAGGTCGCGATCATCTGGGAAGGCGACGATCCGGCCCATGACATGCACATCACCTATCGTGAGCTGCACGAGAAGGTCTGCCGTCTTGCCAATGCCATGAAGGCCCAAGGGGTCAAGAAGGGCGACCGGGTGACGATCTATCTGCCCATGATCCCCGAGGCGACCTATGCCATGCTCGCCTGCGCCCGGATCGGCGCCATCCATTCGGTGGTGTTTGGCGGGTTTTCTCCCGACAGCCTGGCGAACCGGATCCAGGACTGCGAGTCCACTTGCGTGATCACGGCCGACGAGGGGCTGCGCGGTGGGCGCAAGGTGCCCTTGAAGAAAAACACCGATCTGGCGCTCAAGGACTGTCCGGACGTCACCAGTGTTATCATGGTACGCCGGACCTTCGGCGACGTGGACATGATGCCAGGCCGCGATGTGCTTTATGACGACGTGGTGGCGGAGGCTTCGCCCGATTGTCCGCCCGAGGAAATGGCGGCGGAGGATCCGCTCTTCATTCTGTATACGTCGGGCTCCACGGGTAAGCCCAAGGGCGTTGTGCACACGACCGGCGGCTATCTCGTCTATGCGTCCATGACCCATGAACTGGTCTTCGACTACAAGCCTGGCGATATTTATTGGTGTACCGCGGATGTGGGCTGGGTCACCGGGCACAGCTATATCGTCTACGGACCGCTCGCCAATGGCGCCACGACGCTGATGTTTGAGGGTGTGCCGAATTATCCGACCGCGTCGCGGTTTTGGGACGTGGTCGACAAGCACAAGGTCAACAGCTTTTACACCGCGCCCACGGCCATCCGGGCCTTGATGCGGGAAGGCGAGGACCTTGTGAAAAAATCCTCGCGCGCCAGCCTGCGCCTGCTCGGCAGCGTTGGCGAGCCCATCAATCCGGAGGCCTGGAACTGGTACCACCGGGTGGTTGGCGATAACCGCTGCCCGATCGTGGACACCTGGTGGCAGACGGAGACGGGCGGCATTTTGATCACGCCCCTGCCGGGCGCAACGCCGCTGAAGCCAGGGTCAGCCTCCAAACCGTTTTTCGGCGTGGTGCCGGAAATCGTGGACGCGAGCGGCGGGGTTCTTGAAGGCGCGACCGAGGGCAATCTCGTCATCGCCCAGAGCTGGCCGGGCCAGATGCGCACGGTCTACGGCGACCATGACCGCTTTGTGCAAACCTACTTCTCGACCTATCCGGGCAAATACTTCACCGGCGATGGCTGCCGCCGGGACGAGGACGGCTATTACTGGATCACCGGCCGGGTCGACGATGTGATCAACGTCTCCGGCCACCGCATGGGCACGGCTGAGGTGGAAAGCGCCCTCGTCGCCCACCCCAAGGTCGCCGAGGCGGCCGTGGTCGGCTACCCGCACGACCTGAAGGGTCAGGGCATTTACGCCTATGTCACCCTGACAGCGGGCGAGGAGCCCACGGACGAACTGAAGAAAGAGTTGGTGAAGTGGGTCCGTCAGGAGATCGGCCCCATCGCATCGCCGGATCTGATCCAGTTCGCGCCCGGCCTGCCCAAGACGCGCTCGGGCAAGATCATGCGCCGGATCCTGCGCAAAATCGCCGAGGACAGCATCGACAGTCTTGGCGATACCTCCACTCTCGCGGACCCAGGCGTGGTGGACGACCTGATCGAGAACCGCCAGAATCGCTCATAGGTGGTGTGATTCGCGTGCGGTCCGGCCCTGTTCTTGCTCCAATCGGTGGAGAGAGTAGGCCGGCATGAGGAGTGATCCGCCCGGTGTGTCGGCACCGGGCGGCCCAGGGGTGAGTTGCGTATGAGTCAGCAGGGTGAACGGCCCGGGCCAGGTGGCGCCGGGCCTTTTGGTCTCTATGGGGCCGATGGCCGTCCGCTTAACCGGGCCGCGAGTGCATGCCCGTCCGGTGGCGGTACGGGCGCCAGTACCAGTGCCAGCAATGGCGCGCGTGCCCACGGCTCAAGCGCCAGCATGTCTCAGGGGCCGGGCGGCATGGAACGCGAGCCGGGCGAAGCCAGACGGGCCGCCCCCGTCCTGATGCACCCGTCCAATGCCGCGCTGCTGCACTATTGGCACCTGACACGGGGCCAGGGTGTGCTGCCCCTGTGGTCCAACGTCGACCTCATTGAACTCACGGCCTACCTCTCCAATCTCATGCTGCTCGAATGGACACGGACGGATCAGCTCCTATGCCGTTTCGCTGGGCCGACTTTGGTCGACTGGATTGGGCGGGATCCGACAAATCAGAATTTGAAGACCCTTGGCGGGCTAGCCCAGTGCCGGGCGCTTATTCCGGCCTTGTGCGGGGAAACCCTGGCCCTCATCAAGGTGGCTTACGAGACCGTGTCGGGCGCGCGGGTCGTGACGGAAGATCTGTGCATGCCCATCAGCAGTCCGGGCCGTCCCGTGAGCCATGTGCTGATCGGATCGCAACTGATCCAGGGCACACTGGCGCCAAACGCTCCGGCGCCGGACAAGCCCGTGGACAGGCTCCGTCCGGAGACGTTTTCGGCCACCGGGCGCATCAGGCTACCGCTTGATCGGGTGGAGCGCGGCGCACCGCTGGTCTACGCCCTCAAAGCCAGCAGAGCCGCTCAGCAGACCGACAAATCACCGAGCTAAAACGCTGGGCAATTTACCGCCCCGCGCTCTCATCGCGTGACACCGGCCGGATCAGCCCATCCGGGCCTCAATCCGGCTGCGGACCGTGCCTAACAGGTGCCGCGTGCCGCAGCGCGCCTCGACAAGTCTCAGGCCGCTGGCGCCCAGCACGGCGCCATAGCGTTCGCGCGCCTCTCCATTGGCGGGCATGGGGCCGATCAAGGCTTCGATCTGCGCGCGCGCCGAAGCCTGGCCCATGAGCCAGGGCAGGTCATCCGGCCGGATTGGGCGCTCCAGATGATCTCTATCGAGATGAAGATGAAGATGATAGCCGCTTGCCTGGGCGCGCGACAGTGCCCGCCAGCCTGTGAAGTCGTAGCGCCAGGGCCTTACCGTCTTGCCCTTGGTGCAATTGCTGGGCGCGTCGGCCTCATCCTCGATTTTGTGCACAAGCGTGCGCCACAGACGGCCCGTTGCCCAATCGAGGATCACTTCTTCGCTTTCGCCGCTGCCCAGGGACCGGGAGAAGGCCAGTGCGAATCGGCCGAATTCGGGGGCCTCAAGCCGATGGCGCAGCATGCCTTCGGCGGCCTGCGCGGTGGGTGTAAGGACAGTCCTGCCACGGAAGTGTTTCAGTGGAATGCTCCGCGCGCCAATGGAATCCGCGAAGGCCGCCGCTCCGTCCTCCAGCACAAAGCCGTAATAGTGGCCGTCCACGGGCAAAACCACATTGCCAGCGAAGCGGTCGCCGCCCGTGTGCGTGCACTCCCAGACATGGGGCAGTCGCGCGTCGAGGGCGGCATAAGTGGGCCCCCCGAATTTCGCGCAGCACATGTCCTTTTTGCCATTGGTGCACACAAGGACGATCGGCTCGGCGGCGGCGGCCGCAAGGGCGCCATCATCCGCGGCGAGCGCGGCTGCCTCGGCCACAAGGTCAAGATCGCCGAGGGCATCGAGATCCGGCAAGACGTAGCGACGCAGGCGCGCGCCCGTGGCCGCGGGCAGGATTAAATAGGCGAAGCGCCCGGCACGATCCTTCGTGGCCCTATTCTTGATGAATTGAACGCGCGGCGCGGCACACTGGGTCTCGAAGGCCTTTACGCTGGCGCGGGCCCGAGGTGACAGGGCCGCCGCGTCCATGGCCTTAAAGCCGGCCCAGGCCTGGGGGTCTTCAATCAGCAGATAGGTTTGGACGTTGGCAGCCTTGCCCAGCAGGCTCTCACCCGACTGACGTGCATGCAGGGCACAGAACACTGTGTGTTCCGGCTGGGCCGGTTCCCCGAACTGTGCTGGCGCAGTCGACATCAAAAAAACGCTCCCCCGCGAGGCCGGAGGGCTCTCACGAAACCATTGGCGGCTTGAACAACGCCGAAGGCAGATAGGTTCCACAACCAATGTAAGGCCGGCCCATTAAGGTCAAGTTGAAAATCAATTGCAACAGGCCGCGACCTTGGCCGACCTGTTCACAGCAGCGGTTTTCGGGAATCGTGCCGGCGTAGTATCAATGGAAGCGACACCATGACCGCAGTCCACGCCGTCTTGAACGGGGCGCATGACCAACGCTTGGATCCGGCCGCCGAGGCCGGCGTACGGCAGGGATTGCGTCTGGCCTACAGCGCCATGCGGGAGGGCCTTTTGCCCCCCGGCACGCGGCTCGACGTCATGGCGGACGGCATGACGCATGACGCTCGCCATGCCGAAGACCTGTTCCGCCTGCTCTACACGCTCGACCCCCGGTCCATTTCGGCGGCGCGTCTGCGCCTTCAATCCGGGGACATCGACCTGACGCGCCCCTTGGCCCTCGCCGAGACGGTTTTGCGCGACGGGCTGAAGGCGGCCGTGGGTCCGGGCTTTGATCCGGACCGGTGGCAGGCCTTCGAGGAAGAACTGGCCGCCTCACTGGCCAATGAAATCCTGGCGCTGGAGGACCGGGCGCATTTTCACGGCGCCATCGCGGCGGTTCGTGGCCGCGCCGGGACACTGGTGGGCTGGCTCCATGCCCGGCCGCATCTGGAGCGCGAGGCGTTCTGGCTCCGGCTCGCCAGCTACAGCGGCCACCGCACCCATCCGGCCACCAAGATGCGCCTGTGTCTTGGGGCCACGGGACACCGGCAGGCGCTGGATGCCGGCGCGGTGCGCGCCCATGCCCCGGAATTTGGCCCCGTGGTGGCGTTGCCGGTCCTGGCGGTCCGGGCCGACCATGTGACCGCCCGGGCGGGCCTGTGGCATGGCCCGGGGCGGCCGGGGCCCGCCGGCTACCGGGCCTATGTCGCGAACGCACTGCCAGACCTTGGATCCGCCTTCGCCGGGGCTCTGGGCGCCGATGCGGGCGCGTACCTGCCCTTGCCGATCCACCCCCTTCAGGAGCCGGAAATCCGTCGCCGGTTTGCCAGCCCCATCGCCGCCGGTGCGATCCGGTGGCTAGACGGAATGGCCCTGCCCTACCGGCCGACCCTGTCATTCCGTACACTGACCCCGCTACGGGGCGGGCATGCGCCGGTGATCAAGACCAGTCTCAACATCCAGATGACGAGCGAAGTGCGCACACTTGCACCGGCGCGCACCTTCAATGCACCGGCCTATTCGGATGCGCTGCTCGATTGCCTTGCCGGCGACGACGATTTGGCGCGCCGCCTGCGGATCGTGCCGGAGCCGGCCTCGATCTACTGGGGCCCCGAACCCGATCCTTCACGCGCGGATTACACGGACAGTTTTCACCTCAGCGCGGTTTTCAAGGCGCGTCCGGCGGACGCTCTCGCGGCGGACGAGATGGCCGTGCCGCTCAATGGGCTTTTCGCGGTATCGCCCCTGACGGGCGAGCGCGTTGTCGCCGATTTCATGCGCGAGGCGGGCGTACGCGATCCCCAATCGGCGGTGGCCTATATGGAGGCCTATGCCGGCACCGTGCTGCGCGCCGATTTGGGCATGATGCTGCGCCACGGCGTGGCCCTTGAGTCCCATCAGCAGAATGTGGACATGGTTTTCGGCCCTGACGCGCGCCCCCGGGCGCTTCTCTACCGGGATATCAGCGACGGCATCCAGATTTATGCGCCGCTGCACCGGGCCATGGGCGGCGATCTGGAACGGCGCACCCATCCGGCGCCAAAGGTGCTCCAGAACACCCTCGATGGCCCCTTACGTCAGGTCACGCACACGACCCTGGCGAGCCATTTGATCCCGCTTGTCCACGTGATCGCGTCGACGTTTTCCCTGCGCGATGACCTGCTGTTCGCCCGCCTGCGCGCTCTCATGGCCGCGCGCATCGACGAGGATGGCACGGCCGCGTTGGGCGGCGCCGAGGCGCGTGAGACGCGCGCCCGTGTGGCCGCCGCCCTAGGCCAGGCGTTGCTGGGTGAGGATCTTCAGGTGAAGTGCCTGTTGACGATGCGCGCGCTGCAAACCCAGCGGGTTCGCCATACGCGCGTGCCGAACCCCCTGGTCGCACCGGGTCCGTGAGCGTTTAGGGCGCGTGGTGTCAAAATCGCCGCTGTGTTCCGGTCCACGGGCGGCGCCGGGCCGGTTCAAAAGTCGATGGCCGTGCCCTTCAGTTCCCAGTCGCCATAGCGCACCGGCTCTGGGCCGTTGCGCCCGTCGACCTCCTTGGGAGCGGTCTTGCCGTTCTTTTTCTCATCTTCGGCCTTGCGCCGGGCTTGTGCTTCTTCAAGCGCCCGAATTGCCGCCGCAGACAGCACCTTTCCCGGGGCTCCGCCTGGTGCTTGAGCCGGCGGTGTGGGGGCGAGGTCACTGTCCGGCGCCTCGGCGGTGTCCGTTTGCGAGGGCGCAGAGGGGTTCTGCGTCTCCTGTGCCTGGGTTTGATCGCTCATGCCGTGTTCCTTGCGTCGAGCCTGCGAGGGCGGGCCCTGCTTGATGGACGAATGGGCCCAGCTTATTTCCTGATGTGATCCGGTGGACGCGTGTGTCCACCGCCGTCCCGCATTTGGGCGGATGAAATGGCTTAGGGGCCTTAACCGATGAACCTCATGCGTACTGGGATCCTGATGGCGGCCATGACCGCCCTGTTCCTTGGACTTGGTTTCGTTATAGCGGGCGAGGTCGGCATCGTGATCGCGCTGATCGTCGCCGGCGGCATGAATTTCTTCGCCTACTGGAATTCGGACAAGGTGGTCCTGCGCATGTATGGCGCGCGCGAGGTCACCAATCCCAGCGACGGCCTTGTCAGCATGGTCGCCCAGCTGGCGCGCCAGGCCGACTTGCCCATGCCAAAGGTTTATCTGATCCAGAATGATCAGCCGAACGCCTTTGCCACCGGCCGCAATCCGGAAAATGCGGCCGTGGCGGCGACAACAGGCCTCTTGCGCGTGCTCAGCGATGAAGAAACGAATGAGATCCTCATCGCTGGAATGGGTGAG
>CAYYTT010000129.1:0-10861 GCA_964474635.1 uncultured Alphaproteobacteria bacterium
GGACATGACCCTGTTCGAGGTCGACGAGGCCGCGAACCGGATCCGCAGCGAAGTCGATCCGGATGCCAACATCATCGTGGGCTCCACCTTCAACGAAGGCATGGAGAACAAGATGCGGGTGTCCATCGTGGCCACGGGCATCGAGGATGCCGAAACGGCCCGGATCGATCACCCCCAGCATGGCCAGGCACGCCGGCCCATGGAGCGTTCCGCGACGGCCGGCAGCGATACGCCGCCGCCGGTTCCAGGCCAGCGCCCGCCGAGCCGGCCCGTGGCGCCCAAGCCCGAGGGCGCCGGCGCCGATCAGTCCGGTGGTGGATGGCGGCCCAAAAGTGCCGTGGTGGCGCCGGACGGTGTTCCCGGCAGTGCACCGGGCCGGCCCGCACCCCAGCGCGCGCCCGAGCCGGGGCGCGGCGGCTCCAGCTATTCGGTTCTGTCCGCGGCCGTCGATGAGGAGGACGATTTCGACGTCCTTCCGGACGACTCCGACGGGCCCTTGGGTGGATATGCCCTTAATCAGGCACCCGGCCGGTCCGGTGGCGAGCAGCGCAAGGTGCGTGAGCCCGCGGCCGTCGGCGCCGATGCGGTGGGCTCGCGCGCGCCCGAGCGCAAACGCGGCGGTCTTCTCAATCGCATGACCGGCGGTTCCTTGGGTCGCGGCGCAGCCGACCAAAGGACCCAGCCCCAAACCCAGGCCGATCCGCGCCTGCGCGGCGGGGCCAGTCGGGAGATCACCCGGCCCACACCGCCGCTTCGGGACAGCAAGTCGCCGCGGCAGGCCGCCAAGGAGCCGGCCCTGTCAGCGGACGACAAGGATCAGCTCGAAATCCCGGCTTTCCTGCGCCGACAGGCGAACTGACCGGAATTGCTCCCGGGGTGGTTTTGATCCTGGTCCAAAGACTTTGAGCAGCACCGGTGGGAGCAGCACCGGCGGGAGCGGCACCCTGGCGGTGCCGCTTTTGCGTTGCGGGGGCTTCGCAAGACCGGGGCGGCGTGGCACTTTGTCCGGAGTGGCGATGGCAAAGGCTTGTCCAGCGGCGGCCTTGAGAGCGGCCCGTTCTCGTCCGTTTCGTCTGGCAGTCTGCATGCATGGGCATAGGCATGCTCAGCGGTAGCGCTGCGCCGGGCGCGCCTCGCCATGGCCCGCCGTCATCGTCTGAACCCAAAATTGGGCCGGCCCGGTCGCCATCGACCGCCGGCAGAGTGGAGGATCCGTGTCCGCGCAATTTGGTCTAGCGACGCGTTTCGAAACGACCTTGAACACCGCCATTCGCTGCGACGGGATCGGTCTGCACACGGGGGCGCCGGTCTCCATGCGCCTGCGGCCGGCATCGACCGGGACCGGCATTGTCTTTGTGCGCACGGATGTTCCGCAAAGCGATGCCCGTGTTCCCGCCCATTTTGACGCCGTGACCCAGACCATGCTCGGGACGGTTGTCTCCAACGCGCATGGTGTTTCGGTTGCCACGGTGGAGCATTTGATGGCCGCCCTGGCCGGATGCGGCATCGACAATCTGGAAATCGATATCGACGGGCCGGAAGTGCCGATCATGGACGGCAGCGCAGCACCCTTTGTATTTCTGATCGAATGCGCCGGATTGAGTGTCAGCGATCGTCCGCGCCGATATTTGCGCATCTTGGAGACGGTTACGGTCGAGGACGGGCCGCGCCGGGCCGAGTTGTCTCCGGGCACCGGTTTTGCGGCCACGTTCGAAATCGATTTCGACACGCCGATCATCGGCCGGCAACACTACAGCTTCGATTTGAGCAGCGCGGCTTTCAAAACCGAACTGTGCCGGGCACGGACCTTTGGCTTCCTGAAGGACGTCGATCAATTGCGCGCCATGGGGCTTGCCCAGGGCGGTTCCCTCGAAAACGCCATTGTGATTGATGACGGACGGATCCTGAACGAATCCGGTTTGCGCTACGGGGATGAATTTGTGCGGCACAAGCTGCTCGATGCCATTGGCGATCTGGCGCTTTGCGGTGGCCAGATCCACGGGCGGCTGGCCGCACGGCGTTCAGGCCATGATCTGAACAACCGTCTTCTGCACGAGCTGTTCAAGCGCCCCGCCGCATGGACCTGGCAGACCCAGCCGGATGACCCCGCCTTGGCCATGGCGCCAAGCCCGGCGGACTGATCGCGCCAGAGCCTGTTTTTCAGTGGAGACCGATCAGCCCGTTGCCGAACGGCCGGGCTCTGTCGTCGCGTGGTGGGCTTGTTCCAAGTCCTGGACCGCCTCGCTCGCGTCCCTTGCACCACCGCCGGTGCGATCCGACAGGCTTTTTACGAGGCTTGAGACGGCGTTGCGCACCAGCGGGTCGTCGATTTCACCAAAATTGCGCACCAGTTCGATTGTCGCCCGGTTCCGTCCGCCATGGGGCAGGGGGACATTCTTGGACGTGGGTTCAAGACCTTCGAAAAAGAAACCGACCTCGACGTCCAGGTGCTTGGCTATTTCATAAAGCCGCCCGGCGCTGACCCGGTTGGCCCCCGTCTCGTATTTTTGGACTTGCTGGTAAGAAATCTCGAGCGCCGTCGCCAACTGCTCCTGGGTCAAGCCCAAAAGCGTGCGTCGTTGGCGGATCCGCTCACCCACATGTTCATCAACGCGCTTGGCGAGGCGGGGTTGACTCAAATTTGGCCGATCCACTGTCGCCTCCAAAATCATGATCGCAGCTTTTTGACCTTCGGATGGGCAGGATCGTGCGGGTCCCGATGGTCTATCAGGCACAGCCCATCAAACGTGTAAGTGATGAGCCTCACCTAAATTAGACCCCAGTATAAACCTTTCGCTGGGGGGTGTGCCATATCCCCCGCCTATTTTTTTAGACCAAAGGTTTTGCCCCGTTGCCGCCACAAGGTTGCCGCCACCAGGTGGCGGCGCAAGGGCTGGGGGATGGCCGGTTTGTTGGCCCGCGCCATGCAACGCTTTGGGCTTGAGCCTGCGAAACGGTCACTGTCACCGGAAACCCTTGGGCCAAACGCTCCCGTGGGCGGGCTTGCGTCATTGCCCTTCACCGGGCAGGCGGGCTAGCATTGCGAGGTGGGAGTGCGGCTGGCCTCGCAAGTGCGTGCCGGCCCCAGGGGCGTTCACGAGGATCAGGATGCAAAAGGCGATGGTGGATAGCTGGATCACGTCACGCGCAGGCGCGGGTCGTCCGGGCCTCACATGTGCGCTCGCGCTGGTACTGTGCGCTGGGCTCGCGGCCGGCTGCGCGCAGAAAAAAGAGCAGATCCGCTACGTGGAGACCCCGGTCGAGGACCTCTACAACGCCGCCGTCGATGAAATGAACAAGAAGCGCTTCCTCCAGGCCGCCGTGCGCTTTGACGAGGTGGAGCGCCAGCACCCCTACTCCATTTGGGCGCGGCGCGCGATGCTGATGGCGGCCTACTCCTATTACGAGAGCAATCGCTACGATGAGGCGATCCTGGCTGCAAACCGATTCATTGCGCTGCATCCGGGCAACCGGGATGTGGCCTACGCGTACTACATTATCGCGGTGTCCTATTACGAGCAGATCTCGGATGTGGGCCGCGACCAGAAGATGACCCGCGAGGCGCTCAAGGCGCTCGACGAAGTGGTGCGCCGCTTCCCGAACAGTGAGTATGCCCGCGACGCGCGGCTGAAAATCGATCTGACCCAGGACCACCTGGCGGGCAAGGAAATGGATGTGGGGCGCTGGTATCTGCGCCAGGAACACCATGTGGCGGCCATCAACCGGTTTCGCCGGGTCGTGGCCGATTATCAGACCACGTCCCATGTTCCCGAAGCGCTGCACCGCTTGACGGAAGCCTATCTCGCGCTCGGCGTCGTTGAAGAGGCCCAGTCGGCCGCCGCCGTTCTGGGCCACAATTTCCCGGGCAGCCGCTGGTACGAGGACAGCTACGACCTCCTCGTGCGCCGCAAACTGCGCCCGGCCGCCAAGCCGCGCGAGACCTCCTCGGACGAAAGCTGAGCGCGCCATGCGTTGAGGCTTGCCGGGTGGGCCCCGTGGTTGAAGAGGGGCGCCGGCGGTTTATTCTGGTAGGGCAAGGCGGCTGAGTCGGTCTGCCGCCACGGCCCGCGCGGCAGCGGACCGCCAATGCGGCATGCCCATGCTCACCCTTCTCAGCATTCGCGACATTGTTCTCATTGACGCGGCGGATCTGGCCTTCGAGCCCGGTCTCAACGCCCTGACGGGCGAAACCGGCGCGGGCAAGTCCATCCTGCTCGACAGTCTTGGCCTTGCGACCGGCGCGCGGGCCGACCGGCGCCTCGTCCGCCATGGCACCGCGCAAGGCATCGTGACGGCGGTGTTTCGCACCGCGCCGGACCATCCGGCCCAGGCCGCCCTGGACGAGGCCGGTCTGGCGCGCGACGAGGACGACCTGATCACCCTGCGGCGGGTGCAGAGTGCCGAAGGCCCAAGCCGCGCTTTCATCAACGACCAGCCGGTGAGCATCGCGCTTTTGCAGTCCGTGGGCGCGGGGCTGGTCGAAATCCATGGCCAGCACGATGAACGCGGTCTGCTGAACCCGGCGGGTCACCGGGTCCTGCTCGATGACTTCGCCGGCCTCGCCAAAGACGTCGGCGCGGTGACAGCGGCCTATGTGGCCTGGCGCGAGGCGGTGCGGGCCCGCGATGCGCGCCGCGACGAGCTTGCCCAGGCTGCCCGCGAAGCCGACTACCTCGCCCACGTTCTCCAGGAAATGGAAAGCCTCGATCCCCAGGAGGGGGAGGAGGATCGCCTCGCCGAAATCCGTGCCCGCGCCATGGCGGTCGAAAAAATCGCGGACGATCTGGCGGATGCGGACAAGGCGCTCTCTGGCGATGCGGGCCTTGCGGGCCGCGTGCACGGCGTCCTGCGTCGGCTGGAGCGCGCCCGGGAAGGGGCCGGCGATCTGCTTGATGCCCCCGTCTCGGCGCTGGACCGGGCGCTCTCGGAACTGACCGAAGCCCGCGCCGCCGTCGCCGAGGCCCTGCGTGCCGCTGCCTTCGACCCCAAGGAACTCTCCGCCACCGAAGAACGCCTCTTTGCCCTGCGCGCCATGGCCCGCAAGCACGGCGTGCGGGTCGATCAGTTGCCGGCCTTGATGGCCTCGCTGCGGGAGCAGTGGGCGGCACTGGAGACCGGTGAGGCGGATGTAAAGGCCCTGGATGCCCGGGCCCGGGAGTTGGAGGAAGCCTACCGGGCGGCCGCCGCGTCCCTGTCGGCCCAGCGCCGCGCGGCTGCTGAGCGGCTCGACGCCGCCGTGGCCCGGGAACTGGCGCCCCTCAAACTCGACAAGGCGAAGTTCCGCACCGGGATAACGCCCCTGGCGACGAGCCAGGCGGGGCCCGAAGGGCTCGACCGGGTGGCCTTCGAGATCGCGACCAATCCGGGCGCTCCATTCGGTCCGCTCACCGAGATTGCCTCAGGCGGCGAACTCTCCCGCTTCATCCTGGCCCTGAAGGTTGCCCTGGCGGCGCAAGGCCCGCTGCGCACCTTGATTTTCGACGAGATCGACCGGGGCGTGGGCGGCGCCGTGGCCGATGCGGGCGGGGAACGGCTTGCACGTCTGGCGGACGGTCCGGACACGCAGGTTCTGGCGGTGACCCACTCGCCCCAGGTGGCCGCGCGGGCCCTGCACCACTGGCATATCGAAAAAGGCCATGAGAGCGGACAAATGCGCACCGAGGTGCGCCGCCTCGCGCCCGAGGCGCGGCTGGAGGAGATTGCCCGCATGGTCTCCGGCGCGGAAGTCACGCCCGAGGCCCGGGCGGCGGCGGGCAAACTGCTTGCCGCGGGCGAGGGGGCGTCCAAAGGGGCCCTGGCGGACAAACCGGCCCGGCGCAAGGCGGGACGACGCCCATGAGTGTCGGATCGACCGAGAAAAAAGCCAGCAGAAAGGCCAGCAAAAAGGCCAGTGTTACGCCCCATGCGGACAGGGCGGTCAAGGATTTGACGGCTGAGCAGGCCCGCGCGGAACTGGCCGCCGCCGCGAAGCATCTTGCGGCCTGGGACATTGCCTATCACCAAAAGGACGATCCGCTCGTTTCGGATGCGGATTATGACGCGCTCACCGCGCGCAACCGGGCCATTGAGGCCCGCTTTCCCGATCTGGTGCGTGAGGACAGCCCGTCTCAGCGGGTTGGTGCCGCCCCGCTGGAGGCCTTCGAGACGGTGCGCCATGCGGTGCCCATGTTGTCGCTCGGCAATGCGTTCACGGACGAGGATGTGGGCGAGTTCCGCGAGCGCATCCGCCGGTTCCTGAGCCTTGCGGAGGACGAGCAGATCGCTGTTGTGGCCGAACCCAAGATCGACGGGTTGGGCGCCACGCTGCGCTTTGAGAAGGGCCGGTTTGTCCTCGGGGCGACCAGGGGCGACGGCGCCCAGGGCGAGGCGATCACGGAAAACCTGCGCACCATTGAGGATATTCCCGAGCGTCTGCCCAAGGATGTTCCGGACGTGGTGGAAATTCGCGGCGAGGTCTACATGGCCCATTCGGACTTCACCGCCCTCAATGCCCGCCAGGAAGCGGCCGGAAAACCGCCTTTCAAGAACCCGCGCAATGCGGCAGCGGGGTCCCTGCGTCAACTCGATTCGAAAATCACAGCGAGCCGGCCCTTGCGCTTTTTCGCCTATAGCTGGGGTGAGGTACCGGACGGGGTGTGGGAGACCCATTCTAAGGCACTGGAGAGCTTTCGGCGCTGGGGTTTTTCCGTCAATCCGCTCACGACACACTGCACCAGTCTTGAGGACATGCTCGCGGCCCACCGGACCATCCTTCAGGCCCGGCCCGACCTCGATTACGACCTTGATGGCGTGGTCTACAAGGTCGATCGGCTCGATTGGCGCAAGCGGCTGGGCTTTGTCTCAAAGGCACCGCGCTGGGCCATCGCCCACAAGTTTCCCGCCGAGCAGGCCGAAACGGTGCTTGAGGCCATCGACATCCAGGTGGGGCGCACGGGCGCGCTGACCCCCGTGGCAAAGCTCCGCCCCGTGACGGTGGGCGGCGTCGACGTCTCCAACGCCACCTTGCACAATGAGGATGAGATCGCCCGAAAGGACGTCCGGGTCGGCGATACAGTCGTGGTGCAGCGGGCGGGCGATGTCATTCCCCAGATCGTCCGCGTGGTGCCGGAGCGCAGGCCAAAGCGCGCCGAGCCCTTTGTCTTTCCCGACCGTTGCCCCGTATGCGACAGCCATGCCGTGCGCGACACGGGGCCTGACGGCAAGGTGGACGTGGTGCGCCGCTGCACCGGAGGGCTGATCTGCGATGCCCAGACCGTGGAGCGCCTGAAGCATTTCGTCTCGCGCAACGCCTTCGATATCGAGGGCCTGGGGGCCAAGCAGGTGGAGGCCTTCTGGACCGACGGCCTGATTCGTCAGCCTGCAGATATCTTTCGCCTGCGCGCGCATGACGGCGAGGGGAGCGCCAAGCTGGAGGCGCGTGAGGGCTGGGGCCGCAAGTCCGCCGAGAACCTCTTCAAGGCCATCGAGGACCGCCGCTCCATCGGGCTTGACCGGCTGGTTTATGCCCTGGGCATCCGCCATGTGGGCCAGACCAACGCCCGCCTGCTCGCCCGGCGCTATGGCAGTTTCGCCGGCTTCCGGGAGGCGATGATCGCGGCCGCCGAGGACGGGGCGGCGCGCGAGGACTTGCTCTCCATCGATGGGATCGGGGCGGTTCTCGCCGACGCGGTCATCGAATTTTTCCGTGAGGGGCACAATTTGGAGGCTGTCGATGCCCTCATGGCCGAGATCACCGATGTGCCGGTGGAGACGGCCGAGGAGGGCTCCTCCCCCGTGGCCGGCAAGACAGTGGTCTTCACCGGCACCCTTGAGCGCATGAGCCGGGCCGAAGCCAAGGCCCGCGCGGAGTTCCTGGGCGCGAAAGTGTCCGGATCGGTCAGCAAAAAGACGGATCTGGTGGTGGCCGGGCCCGGCGCGGGCTCAAAGCTCAAACAGGCCACCGAACTGGGGATCAAGACCCTGACGGAAGACGAATGGCTCGATATGGCGGGTTCGGAGTAGGGCCTGGTCCTGCCGGTCCTTGTGCCGCAGGCAATTGCACT
Organism: uncultured Alphaproteobacteria bacterium; assembly: GCA_964474635.1. GTDB lineage: Bacteria > Pseudomonadota > Alphaproteobacteria > JAJFIK01 > JAJFIK01 > CAYUYV01. Next base: position 8,043 of record CAYYTT010000129.1, read on the forward strand.
CTGGCTTATCGGCGGGCTGGCGTGGGCTTGCCGGCGGGCTGGCGCGGGCTTATCGGCGGGCCGGCATGCTCCGGATCATGGCGCGCAGCAGCTCCATGGCATCCTCGACCGTACGGGTGCGCACTTCGGTGCGGCCCACATTGCCGTAACGGCGTTCCTTGTGCAGGCAGCGGTTCTCCGGCCCGCTCACGGCCATGTGAACAAGCCCGATGGGCTTGTCGTCCGTCCCTCCCGTGGGCCCGGCAATCCCGGTGACCGAGACGGCAAGATCGGCCTGTGAATGTTCCACGGCACCATTGGCCATGGCGATGGCGACCTCACGGCTGACGGCCCCACGCTCGGTAATCAGGGACGCCGGCACGCCCAGCAGGTCCTGTTTGGCATCGTTCGAATAGACGATGAAACCGCGCTCCACGACGATGGAGGAGCCGGGAATTTCCGTCAGCAGGCCACCGATCAAACCGCCGGTGCAGGACTCTGCGGTCGCAATCATCAGGCCGCGGATGGCGGCCTCTTCCAGCACATGGGCGGCGCATTGGGTGAGGGCGGTCGAATACATTTTAAGCCCCTCTTTCACGCAGGTCGGATCCCGCATGAACCAAACTGTCCGGAGGGTTTGAAGAGCCTCCGGGCGCAGCGCGGGCAGGCACAATAGGGGCAAGCGGCGGCCGCGTCTATGGCCCCTGCGATCAGGTGAGCGATCTTTTGCCCCTGCCGCCAGGCCGGCGCAACGGCGCCGGGCCGCCGTCGCGGCCTTGGGCGCGGCGCCAATGAAGCACCGCGTGCCCTAAAGATGGCCGCGCGGCAGTTCGATAGTGACGGCGGCTTGGGCGGCAATGCCCTCGCGCCGGCCCGTGAAACCCAGTTGTTCGGTGGTTGTCGCCTTGATGCTCACCCGGTCCGGTGTGATGCCGACGATGTCCGCGACCCGCGCGGTCATGGCCTCCCGATGCGGGCCGATCTTGGGGCGCTCACAGATCAAGGTGAGGTCGAGATGCACGAGCCGGCCGCCCCGGGACCGCAGGCGCTCGACCGCATAGATCAGGAACTGGTCGGAGGCGGCGCCCTTCCACTGGGGATCGCTCGGCGGGAAATGCGAACCGATATCGCCGTCGGCCATGGCGCCGAACAGCGCGTCCGTAATGGCGTGCAGCCCCACATCCGCGTCGGAATGGCCCTTCAGCTTGGCGCTGTGGGGAATTTCGATCCCGCCCAGGATCACGGCCGCGCCGGGCTCGAAGGCGTGGACGTCAAAGCCTGTGCCCGTGCGGCTCTCCCAGGTCAGGGCGGGGCCCGCATTGGGCATCGGGGATGTTTCGGCCATGAGTCGCTCCGCAAACTGAAAATCGTTCGGACTGGTGATCTTGATGTTCCGGTCCGTGCCCTCAACGAGGGCCACCTCGATGCCAAAGGCTTCGGCCACCGCCGCGTCGTCGGTCAGGGCCTTGCCCCGCGCCGCCCTGTGGGCCTCCAGGATTTCGGAGAACCGAAAGCCCTGCGGCGTCTGGGCGCGCCACAGGGTCTCGCGCGGCACGGTCTCGGCGATGCTGGCCGGCGCCTGCGCCGAGGCGGGCGGCTTTGCCCGTTTGATGGTGTCGGACGCGGGCAGGGCCGCGATGGCGCCAGGCTGAATGGCGAGGGCCGCAATCACGCGCGAAATTGTGTCTGCATCCGTTAGCGGGCGCGCTGCGTCTTGAATGAGAACGCGGTCCGGGGGCGCCTCGCTCAGGCTTTCAAGGCCCAGCGCGACGGACTCCTGGCGGCTGTCGCCGCCATGCACAGGCTCCATGACGGCAAGACCGTCCAGGGCCGCATCGTAAAGGAGACGGTCATCTGGATGAATGACGACACGGACATTGGCGATCTCCCAGTGGTTCAAAAAGGCCTCGACGGTCCGGCGCAGCACAGGGCGTCCCGCCACGTCGCGATATTGCTTGGGAATGCCGCCTCCGGCCCGCAGGCCCCGGCCTGCCGCCACGATGAGTGCAATGGTTTGGCTCATGTCTTCGTTACTCGTGCGAGGTCTGGATGGTCGCGCGCCCGCGAGCGCAAGGGCGAGCCCTGGGCCAGGGCCCTTGGCGCAGCCATGCATAAGATGGCCGGACCGTGGGCCAAGGGGGCGACCTGTGCAAGGGCAAGCGGCCCCGCGCTGCCCGCCAAAGCGCGGCGCGTCGCCTCCGGAGCGTATGGCGTGCATGGGGGCCCATCCTTGTTGCCCCCGGTTGGGTTTGGCCGCGCGACGTGGCATGGTCGAGAGGTACTTGGCTCAAGTTTTAGGGGCCCGTCATTCCGGCGGGCTCGCTCAGCCCGCTGCGGACCCGTGATGAGCGCCGGCATCGACAGTGATACTCCCGCCTTGCGGATCGGACCGGTGGCCCTCGCCAGTCCCGTGATACTCGCGCCCCTCTCCGGCATCACCGATCTGCCCTTCCGCCGCGCCGTCCGGCGGTTCGGACCGGAGCTTGTGGTCACGGAAATGGTGGCCAGCGAGGAACGGTGCCGGGACCGGCGTGAGTCGCTGCGCCGCGCCGCCGGCGCGGGTGAGGTGGAGCCCGTGAGCGTGCAGCTTGCCGGGCGCGAGGCGCGCTGGATGGGCGAGGCGGCCAAACTCGTCGAGGCGGCGGGCGCCCGGGTCATCGACATCAATATGGGGTGCCCGGCGCGCAAGGTGACCGGTGGTCAGTCCGGCTCCGCCCTGATGCGCGATCTCGACCATGCCCTGACGCTGATTGAGGCCACCGTGAAGGCGGTCGCGGAGGCGCTGGATGTGCGGCCGGGCGATGTGCTCGTGAGCAACGTCGACGACGGTGCGGTCTCGG
>CAYYTT010000130.1:0-10771 GCA_964474635.1 uncultured Alphaproteobacteria bacterium
TGTTACTCCTGCAACACGGCGGTTGGACTTGAAGCGCACAGATGGAGCGTGCCCCGCGCGCCCGGTCAAGACCATGACGTTGAGCGGGTCGGCTCAGCGGCCCCGGGTCCGGCGCCTCGGGTCAGCGGCCCTGGGTCTGGCGCCCCGGGTCCGGCGCCCCGGGTCCGGCGCCTTAGGTCTGGGCTTCCACTCCCACACGCGCACGTCCGGGGCCCGTACCGGGTGCCTTGAAATGCGCGCCGGCTCAGTTTAGGTGTGTGATCCGCTTGCCGGGCAGCTGTAGCTCAGTTGGTTAGAGCGCTAGATTGTGGATCTAGAGGTCCCCCGTTCGAACCGGGGCAGCTGTACCATTTCCTTTGCTGTTTTTTCTCCCAGGCGTGCTCGACAGGGGCGGTCCCCGCTGGGTTTGCGCATGCGTGCCGGGCTGCAACACCCTCACACCGCAAATCGCCCCTCACAGGGCCTGCCCGACGGCAGGGTTCGCGCGAAAAGCGTGGCTCCGGTCACCTTTGGGGGTGCTCGACCCATGCGCTGGGGCAAGGCGGCGTTCATTTTTCGCTGATCATTTGCCGACCATGTGAGGGGCCGGGGTGAGGGGGCAGGGCCGGGACGCCGCGCCGCCCCCGTCTTAGGGTGTGTAATCCGGACGCTGAAATTGGGCTCCCGGGCGTGGCACCATCTTAAAGCGATTTTCTACATCTCCGGAAGGGGGGGGCTTGCCCCTTCTGATCGTATTGCCAAAGCCCTATGACCGCCTTGCGTCGCTGCGATAGATCGTCTGAGCGGGGATGTTTTGGAAGCTTGTTCCCTCAGGGACGATAATGACGCTGAAGACTGCGGCGCATGCTCGCACGCCAAGGGTTTATTGGCAAAATGGGCGTTCAGTGTGCAAGCGACGCAGCCTCATGGCGGTTCGCATCGCGACATTCCGTGTTACGATTTGCTCAATGTGACTATACGGCTTGATCGGTCGACCGGTTCACCCATTGCCCCTTATCATCTGGTAGGGTCCAGCGCCAGCATGCTGAGAAGTTAGAGAGTCAGCATGCTGATAATTAAGATGGGCATCGGGGCCGGGCCGCAGTCACGGTGAGGATCAAGACGAGGATAACGCGATCGGCGACGATGTTGATTGGCGACAAGACTGATCGGTGACAAGACTGATCGGTGACAGGGACCGTCAAGCACTTCGTGCTCACGGCCCATGGAGGAAGACGGACATATGGTGCAGAACGTGAATTCAACTTCAGATCATTCCGGGGCCCGGTTTCATTTTGACCCCAAAATTCTGATTAAGGATGTGGCCGCGTCTTTCGTGGTCTTTCTTGTGGCCATTCCACTGTGTTTGGGAATTGCGCTTGCCTCTGGCGTGCCGGCTGAACTCGGTCTCATGACGGGGATCATCGGCGGGATTGCCGTCGGCGCCTTTGCCGGTCAGCCGCTCCAGGTGAGTGGGCCGGCGGCCGGCCTTGCGGTCATCGTCTTCGACATTGTCGCTCACCATGGCGCGCAGGCGTTGGGGCCGATCCTCCTGCTCGCGGGCGCGCTTCAACTGTTTGGCGGGATTTTCAAGCTGGGCCGGTTTTTCCGGGGCGTTTCTCCGGCCGTGGTCAGCGGCATGCTGGCCGGCATCGGGGTTTTGATCGTGGTCGGTCAGGTCCATGTTCTGTTCGCCGACTCGCCCCGCGCCAATGGCCTCGACAATCTGGCGGCCATTCCGGCGGCCTTTTTCGATCTCAGTGTCATGACCATCGGTCAGGCCGAGCAGGCGCTTGCCGTTGGTGTGGTTACGATTTTGAGCATGATGGCCTGGGACAAGTACAAGCCCGCGAGCCTGCGCCTGATGCCCGGTGCGCTCATCGGCGTGCTCGCGGGGGCACTGGTCGCCGCGCCGGGGCTCGACGTGCACCGCATCGAAGTGCCGGAAAACATCTTCTCCAGCTTCAGCCTGCCGAGCTTTACCGACCTGTCCCTCCTCGGCTCGCCCGCCATCATCTTCAGCGCCGTGGCCGTGGCCTTTATTGCCAGTGCCGAGACGCTTCTGTCGGCGGTCGCGGTGGACAGGATGCAGGACCGTGTGCGCACGAAATTCAATCAGGAACTTGGCGCGCAAGGCGTCGGTAACTTCCTGTGTGGGCTCGTCGGCGCCATGCCCATGACCGGCGTCATCGTGCGCTCCTCCGCCAATGTTCAGGCCGGTGCCGTAACGCGCCTGTCGGCGGTCCTCCACGGTGTCTGGATCCTGGCCTTCGTGGCCTTTCTGCCGGGTGTCCTCGCCCTGGTGCCCACGGCGGCGCTCGCCGGCGTCCTGGTGGTGGTCGGCTGGAAGCTCGTGAAGGTGGCCGATGTCGTGCACCTGTTCCGGCGCTATGGGGCGTTGCCGGCGGCCATTTATGTGGCCACGCTGACAACTGTGGTTGCCGTTGATCTGCTGGTGGGTGTGCTGGTGGGGCTTGCCCTGTCGCTGCTGGAAATCGTGCCCCATTTGAGCAAAAGCCGGGCCCGCATGGACGAAACCGCCTCGCACGACAGTCATGACATCAAACTCGAGGGGCGGGTGACCATGCTGGAAGTGAGCCGTCTCGTTGAAGTGCTCGACCGGCTGCCGTTCAACAAGGCGATCCGGATCTGTGCCAAGGATCTGGCCTTTGTGGACCACACCAGCGCGGAGCTGATCTGCGACGTCATTTCCCGGCGGCGCCGGGGCGGCGCCACCGCCGAAGTGACCGCTGGCAACAGCCGGGCGGGCCAACTCCTGCTCGCAGGCATTCAATGACCCTTCAGAGGCACCGGCACGACTTGCCTATCAATCTGCGGGGTCCAGTGCGCCGTTGCCCTGTGTTTGGTGTGCTCACGTGCCCCTGGCGGGTTTTTTGGGGCGCCGCGCGAGGGCGGCCCAACGGGGCCGGACCGCGGTCTTGACCTTGAGCGCGGGGCGGATCGATCGCCCCGCGCTGAAAATGCGTGCTGAGACGGCCCGGTGCACTAAAGGCTGGCCGACTCATCGCGGGCTTGGCAGGATTGGACGCCGACGCGGGCACCGGCGCCCGCGCCTTGAGCCCAAGGATCCCTCCGCCATGGCCCTGCGTCCCGCCCAGGAAGCCTCCATCGTGGTGTGCAGCACCTGCCGCTTCAGCGCGCAGCGGCACAGCGATGACCGGGGCAATACGGGCGGCGCCGTGCTCCACGGCCACATCGTCGAGGTCGCGCAGGACCGGGGCGGCGATGTTGCTGTTGAGAGCATGGCCTGCTTCTTTGCCTGCGCGCGCCATTGCACCGTGCACCTGCGTGCGCCGGGCAAGATGGCCTACGTGCTCGGCGGCTTCACGCCCAGCCGCGCCGCTGCCGAAGCGATCGTCACCTTCTTTGAGCATTATCTCGCCAGCGAGGACGGCGAGGTGGCCTACCGCCTCTGGCCCGACGGCGTCAAAGGCCACTTCATCACCCGCACCCCGCCACCGGGCACGCTTGGCTAAGCAGGGCCTGCCCGTTCAGCACGCTCCCCCTTCCAAACGTCAGCCACCGAATTTCTGGCTCCGTTACGCCTTGTACGGAGCAGATGAACACGCTTTGCCCCTGTTACCTGTCGGTATACTTCCGAGAGGGAAATGAACACTTGCTGGCAATATGTGCTTAACCGGCGTTATTGGTCGTTTATTAAAATAAACAGGGCATTTACCGCAATATTCGTACAATATTAATCGACATGGGGCATTACCGGTGATGTTACCAGTGCTGTTCGGGGGGGTAGCTAAATCCCGGCGGCTAAGGTCCAGGTTCGGCCTGTGTGGGGCCAAGCAATGTGCTTGAGAAGGAGTTGGAGATGACAGCCGAAGTGCAGCAGTATCGGCGTGCCGTTCTGGGGATGACGCTGGTCGCAGGGGCGGCGTTCATGGCGACAGCGGCCAATGCCCAGGTGGCCGAGACGTTCAACGCCAGTGTTCAGATTGCTTCGAACTTCACCGTGACCGAAGTCACGCCGATCAATTTCGGTATTCTCGCGATCGATCCGGCGGGCACGATGGATCCCGCAGACACCATCGCCCTGGCACCGGACGGCAGTGGCACCCTGCTGGGCGATGACTCGTGGATCTCGGTCCAGGACGGCACGCCCGGTCAGATCCAGATCACCGGCGCCGCCCCCAACACCGCCATCAGCACCACCGTCACGCCGGGCTCGCTGACCAACTTCGCCGAACTCGACACCTTCGCGGTCGGCAGCGTGGACTTCGACATTCCGCAGACCACGGACGCGGCCGGCGATCTGACGCTGAACTACGGCGCGGTTCTGACGCCAACGGACGATGCCGCCGACGGTATCGACTTCGTGGACGGTGTGTATTCCGGAACGTTCTCGATCACTTTCAGCTATTGAGAACGGGGGCGCCCATGCAGGCTCCCCGGGTGCACATGGACAGGTGGCCGGCCCCGCGCCTTCGGGCGCGTATCGGCCGGGGTGACGGGAAGGGGCGTGCCGCCCGGTCCGCTCCTTCCCCGGCCGCGCGTGCGCGGCGGACCCTCCGCCTCATGATGGTGTGCTCGGCCCTTTGGGTCTTCGTGGCTGCACCGTGCCTGGCGATGGACGCAACGGTCAGTGCCATTTCATTTGGACAGATCGTGTTTCTGGACACGGGCCAGGCCCAGCGCATCGATCTTTATCCCAGCGGCGACATGTTCGTCTCCAGCGGCGTGCTCGTGGTTTCCCCGGGCAGTCCCGCGCAGGTCAATGTGTTCGGCGCGCCCGCCAACACAATTTTGAGCCTATCTTTTTCGGCCGATCCGATCCGGCGCTCGGTCATGTCGGAACGCTTTGTCATCCAGGAATGGACAAGCGATTCCAGCGGACTGACGAATGCGGACGGCGAAGTATCGATGAACCTCGGCGCCACCTTGATCAGTGAGCCAGGTCGTTCCTATAGGGATACTCAGTATACAGGAACAGTCGCTTTAACCATAAGTTATTGAAGACTAGACAGGTTTGCGCTCGTTCGGTTCTGCGCCGGTTGTCCCGGTGCCAGCCTAGAAAGGGTCGCTGCCATGGGTCTTTTTCGTATTGCCTGCCTGACGGCGGCGCTCGTTGTCGCATTCGCGGCAACCGCCACCGCCGGTCTTTTGATCACGCCTCAACGGGTCGTCTTCGACGAAGGCGAACGCTCCTCAGAGGTCGTCGTCAACAATGTGACCGACAAGACACTCGTCTATCGCCTGAGCTGGTTCCACCTGCGCATGGACGAGGAGGGACGCTATGCGGAATATGATCCGGAGACGGAGACCTTTCCGAATGCGGACAGCCTTGTGCGGTTCTCGCCGCGTCAGGTTACCCTCGCGCCGGGGCAGTCCCAGACGGTGCGCCTCGTGCTGCGCCGCCAGGCGGGGCTCAGCGACGGGGAATACCGTTCCCACCTTTTGTTCCAGGCCATCCCGCGTGTGGAGCCCACGGACGCCAATGAAGGCGGCGGTGTGCAGATGAAATTGCAACTCCTGCTCGGCTTTTCCATTCCGGTTATCGTCCGGGTGGGCCAGATCGAGGCCGAGGCCGCCATGGCCGGCACGCGCATCGAGGCCGGACCGCAGGGAGACCTCACCTTGCGGGTCGACGTGGCGCGTCAGGGTCTTGCAAGCCCCTATGGCCGCCTGCGGGCCCTGTGGCGCGGTGCCGGTCAGGAACCGCGCCAGATCGGCATCATCAACAATGTGGCCGTGTTCCCGGAAATCAGCAGCCGCAAGGTGCAGATGCCCCTCAGTGACCGTCCCTCCGGCCCCGGCCAGCTTCTGGTGCGCTATGAAGGCCAGGAGGAATATGAGGGCCGTGTCTTCGCCGAACAGGCCTTCCGGGTGGAGTGATCCGTCTAAAGCGGATCGCCGATGAAGGGGTGCGGGGCGCAATAGTGCCCCGCGGCCTTGAAGGCGGCGCACAGGGCCTCCGCGGCGCCGCGGCTTGAGAGCGGGCCGAGCAGCAAGCGCTCGATCCGCTCTGTCCCGCCCGTGCCGGGAACGGGCGACAAGAGCACCTCCAGCCCGCGCAACTGTCCGCCCAGATCACGGCGCATCAGGACGAGATCCCGGCGCGCCGAGTCCGTCAGGCGGTAGCTGCCCACATGGACGGCCCAGGTGCCGCCCGGCACCCCTTTCGTGGTCGAGGATGTGGGGCCGGTGCTGTCGGTGAAGGGCAGGTCCGTAATCGGAATTTCCGTGCCGCCGAAGTCATCGCCGAACAAGTTCTCATCGCGCGCCGCCGGGTCGGGGACCGGTTGAGCGGGGGCATCGGGCGCAGGCGCGGGTTTTTGCAGCCCAGTCTTTGCCGGCCCAGTCTTTGCCGGCCCAGTCTTTGTTGGCCCAGTCTTTGTCGGCGTGTTTTTTGCCGGCGTGGTTTTTGAAGGCGTTGGGGGGGCCGTTCCGATGCGCCGCCGGTGCGGCCCCCCACGGGCGGGGCGCGCCGCGCCGCCCCCCGCGCCGCCTCCCTCGGGGGCGGGGGGCGGCGCGGCGGTTTGCGTTTTGGGGCTTTGCGTCTGCGGGCCGGGCCCTGTTGGTCCCGCGGCGGGCGCCACGCCGGACAGGGCCACATTCCCGGGCTCAAGCCCCAACTGGTCGGCCGGCAAACCGCCGAGGGTCACGAGGAGCTTGCGGATGTCTTCCTCAATGATCAGCAGGCGTTGTAAGCTGGGATAGATCTGATCGAATTGGGATTGGATGACGGCCACGTCCCGGTCGGCCCCCTGCAGGTCCAGATCGTCCGCCAGCTGCCGGGCGCGTTCCTTGACATCCTCCAGAGACAGAACCTCGACCCGGTCGATTTGGGTGAAGGGATCGCCCGCATCGTCCTCGGCGCCCGCGCGCACGGCTTCCTTTCCAGGCTCCCCCGATCCCGCGCAGGCAGTCGTCAGCGCCCCCAGACCCACCGCCAGGGCCGCGCTGCGTAATCGGCTCCAGCTCGTGGTGCGGTGACGGGAAATCATGGTCCTGACATGTCAATCCATGGGCGAAACGGCCAAGGCGCGCCCCACGCCGCGACCCGGCACCCCGGGCGGGTCCGCGATTCAGCCATCCTTAATGAAGGCTTGGCAGGAGTTGACGGGGTGTTAATTGACGGGACAACCCGGACCATGGTGCATGCCGTTCAGACAGGCCGAGGTGACGCAGGCGGCGCGCGCATGCGCCGTCTCGTCTTTGGCGGCCTACTGGCACTGATCCTGTATCCCACCCCCAGCCCGGCACAGGAGAGCGAGGCCCAGGAAGACCAGGCCCAGGAAGGCCGGGCCCAGGAAGGCCGGACTCAGGAGGGCAACCCAGCGCGGGCCAGTGAGGACACGCCCAAAGGCGGGGCGCCTGGGGACCTCCCGGTGCTCTCTCTGCCCGGCGTGGCACCCGTGCCCCAGCCGCCGATCGAGGCGCGCAGCGGGCCCCTGTCGCCGCGCGACAAGCTGCGCCAGTCGTTCCTGGAACGGATGAGTGCCTACTACACCAAGGCGCTGCGCTCGCGCGCATCCGTCGGTCTTATCCCGGACGGTGAAGTCCTGTTCCTCGATTTGATCCTGAAACGCCTGCTTCTGTCATCTGGCATGCTCGGGGTGAAGTCCGGCGACACGGTCCTCTTTAACTTCACGGAATTTCTGGACGCGGTGAAGTTCGCCATCGAGGTCGATGAGGAGGCGGGAACGGCCGAGGGTTGGTTCCGCTCGCCCGATCTGCGCTTCAGCCTTGATCTGGAGGCCCGGCGCGCCAGCGTGCGTGGGCGCACGGTCTCCTTGCCGGTGGGGCAGGTGCTGCGCACCGGGGACGGGCTTTTGGTCCATGCGGATCTTCTTGAGGACTGGTTCGGTTTTGAGATCCATGTGGACCTCCTGCGCCAGGAAGCCCGCCTGTCCTCGGCCACCCGCCTGCCGGTCGAAGACCACTTGAGCCGGGTGCGCCGCTTCGAGCGCTTGAGCGAGGGAACCGGGGGCACGCAGCGCCTGCCCGAGATTGGCGATCCGCCCGGCCTCGTGGCCGCGCCCAATCTCGATGTCCAGGGCGTTGTGGGCGCGCGCGGCGCGCGGGGTGAGGGGCCGGAGCCCTTCGGGCGGGCCTCCATCCAGGGCGGCGGCGACCTTCTGTTTGCTTCGGGCAGTTTCTTTGCCGCCGGTGACGGCGACCAGGGAATCACGGCGGCGCGGCTGCGCCTGGAGCGTGACGACCTGCAACGTCTGGCCCCGGAACAGCCCCTGACGGCGGTGGCGCTCGGCGACGTGCGCACACCCAGGTTGCCCCTGCTGGGCGGCAATGTGGAAGAACGGGGCATCACCCTCACCAATCTGTCGGGCGAGGCTCGCGCGGCCGTGGGGGTCACGGATATCATCGGTGAGGTGACGGTCGGCTGGGACGTTGAGCTTTACCGCAACGCGATCCTAATCGGGTTTGAACCGCTCAATCCGGACGGACGCTACGAGTTCCGCGACGTGCAGTTGTTCCCCGGGCGTAATGTCTTTCGGATCGTCTTTTATGGCCCCCAAGGCCAGGTGGAGGAGGAAACGCGGGTCGTCCCCTTGTCCACGGGGACGGGTGTGGGCGGACTGCCAGCCTTCACCGCGTCCCTGACCCAGCAGGGCCGCACCCTGTTCAATCCAAACGGTGCGTCTAACCAGCCGGGCGATGGGGCCGTCCGGGCAGCGCTCGATGTCTCCTTTCCCCTTGCCGATGCGGGCTTTGCCCAGCTTGGCTTTTTAACCGCGGCCAACAGTGGTGGGCGCCAGACGTTCCTGTCGGCGCGGGGGACGCGGTTTTTGGGCCCGGTCCTGATCGATGCGGCCGCTGCCCTTGAGGCTTCGCTCGGCAATGCCTTGGAAATTTTGGTGGGCGGGACCGTCAAGGGCCAGCAGGTGCGGGCCACGGCCGGTCTGTTTACGGATTTTGCCCCTCCGGGCCTCGACGGCGAGTTCAGCCGTCTTGACCTTGGCCTGTCGACCAGCGGGCTTCTCGCCGTGCCGGTGGGCCGGGGGCTGAACTATACGGCCACGGCGGATTGGCAGAGCAACGGCCTCACGCGCACGTTCATTCAGTCTCTGTCGCTGGGCACGCAGTTTGGGCGGCTTAATCTGGGAACGGACCTGCAGCGCCTCGCCATCACGGAAATTGAAAGCGGGGAGGAGCGTAGGACCTGGGGTGGGGCGGCCCAGGGCAATCTGATCATCGGACGCAATGTGTTGCGCCTTGCCACGGACTTCGCCCTGGCGCCCCGGGCAACCCCCATTTCGGCGACGGGCACCTTCGCGCTGCGCAAATGGGAGGATGTGACGGCCTCCTTCCAGGCCTCGCGCAACTTTGCCGCCGAGATCACGTCCTTTGACGCGCGGGCGGACTGGCGGATCGGCAATGGCTTTTTGGGCCCGCGCGTCGCTTTCGACACGGCCGAGAATTTCGAGTTGAGCCTGCAGTCGCGCCTGTCCCTTGGGTTGAGCGCGGACCGGCCGGTCCTGTCGGCCACACCCCTGTCCGGGCGCGGCATGGTGCAGGCCAATGTGTTTCTGGATGCGGACCGGGACGGGGTGCGTGACCCGGACGAAACGAGCCTTGCCGACGTGACCGTGGAGGCCACCCGCGAGCGCCTGTCGGCGGCCACGGACGAGGGGGGGCGCGCCATTCTCGTCGGCTTGCCGGCCGGGCGCCGCATCGATGTGCGAATCGCCGACGCAACTCTGGCGGAGAGTTTTCTCAAACCCTCCCTGCCCGGATATTCCGTGCGTCTGCGCCGGGGGCAGACGGTCACCGTCGATCTGCCCGTGGTCCAGACTGGCGAGGTGGAGGGGCAGGTGCTGCAACGCGAGCCGGAGGGTGTGCGTGCCGTCCAGAGCGCGACGATTGTGCGGTTGCTCTCTGAGACCGGCGACGTGGTGGAGGCGGTGCAGGTCGCGCTTGACGGCTTTTTCGTCGCGTCCGACCTGCCGCCCGGCCAATATGTGCTGTCCGTCGATCCCTTGTCCCGGTCCTTCGCCGGGGCATGGCAGAACGTATCCATCGCGCCCGAACGGGTCACGGTCGTCGAGCCAATTGTCCTTGAGCTTGGCGCCGGGGTGCAGGCTCCGGAGAAGGGCAAACGGGCGCTCGCAGCCGATCTGGGGTCTTTCCGGTCCGAGTTCGGTGCCCTGGCCCAATGGCAACTGCTCAAGCGCGCATTCCCGGACGAGACACGGTTTCTGCGGCGGGTCCGCGTGGGCGGCTCGGGCGGCGGGGTGGGATTGACGGTTGTCAGCCTTGGCGGCGCGGGCCGGGTTCTTGCCCTTTGCGCCCGCCTTGAAGAGCGACTGTCAGGCTGCGGCCCAAGGTTGCGCACGCTTTGACAATACTTAAGCAGTGGGCGAGGCATCCAGATCAGTCTGTGTCCAGCTTGCCGCTTCAATCGCCCCGCCCTCCAAGGACGTCCCGTTCCGCGCGCGGATGGCTGCGCCTCAAACGAAAACGGTTTCCGCCTACAGAAAAGCCGGCCCCGGAACGGATCCGATGGGCCGGCTTTGTCCGCATGGCAGCCCGGAGTGCTCCGGGCGCCTGATCAGTTACCGCGAACGATCGTGCAGACTTTCGCGTACAGGCCCAGCACGGAGTAAACGCTGGAATCAACGCTGGTCACCTGCGTGATGCCACCGTTGCGCTTGGCGGCGTCGATGCTGGCATTGCCCTGGGCGATGATGCCGACGATGTTGGTGGCGCAGGCTTCGCCGCGCTTGGAGGCGACGGAGGCTTCTGTCACCATCCGCGGCTCTTCGGTTTCCATGATGAGCGCGAAGCCCATGATGGAAGC
>CAYYTT010000131.1:0-10585 GCA_964474635.1 uncultured Alphaproteobacteria bacterium
AACAAGCCTTTCGGGGTGCTTTCCAATCGGACGCACCAGGAAAGGGCTTGGCTCAATGCCCCCACCAATGGCCCGATGGATTATGCCGCCATGGTCGATGACGGCGAGCATCGGGACGAGATCTTGGAAGACGCCGCCGATTTTGCCGCCTACGGCGTCCTATGAAACTGGGGCACGTCTATCGGGTGCACACGGTCTTGTCCCGTCCGCCCAAGACCAAAATCATCCTGTGCGTCTGCGCGGGCAACGGCTGATGTTTCTGGATCAACTCGAAGCGCCAGCGCCATGGGGATGGGCAGTTTGTTCTCGTCACGTCCGACCACGGCGTCCTACGGCACACCAGCTATCTGGATTGCTCCAAGATATTCGCGCATTCATCACGTGAAATCGCGAAAGCGGAAGATCAGGGTGCAATCTCCGTGGACCTTGCTCGCAGGCTCTTGCTGTTTCTCGCAGATCATCCACCAATGACCTTGCCACAGGGCCAGCGTGACAAGGTCATGAAAAACCTGGCGAGCCTGTGCGGATCTGCGGACGCCGACGCCCATTACGGCGCATAGCCCGGGCCTCGCACGACGCGGCCGGGGGTGGCGCCGGTGTGGGTGCCCTCGCGCAGGACCGGCACGCCGTTCACAAGCACGTCGCGCACGCCCACGGCGTATTGGTGGGGGTCGGTGAAGGTGGCTTTGTCGGCGATGGTGGCCGGATCGAAGATCACCACATCGGCGAAACAGCCCGGATCGATACAGCCGCGATCGGTGAGGCGCAGCTGCGCGGCGGAGAGCTTTGTCAGTCGCCGAATTGCTTCGCTGAGGGAAATGACCTTCTCCTCACGGACATATTTGCCGAGCAGGCGCGCGAAATTGCCGTAGGCACGTGGATGGGGGTTCGATTCTAAAAATGCCCCTTCCGGCGCAAGCGAGCCCGCATCCGAGCCGAACATCATGTGAGGCCAGGTGATGTTCTTGGCCACATTGTCTTCCGACATCAGGAAATAGACCGTGCCCACCCGGCTGTCGTCCTCAATGACGAGGTCCAGAATGACCTCCTCCGGGCTGACGCCGCGCAAGGCCGCCACCTCGGTGACGGTCTTGCCGGTGAGGGGCTTGAGGGTCGGGTTCTTAAAGCCGACCAGCAGCATATTGTCGGGGCCAGCGGCGAAATAGAGGTTTTCCCAATCGGTCACGGCCGAGCGCATCTCCGCGATTACCCGGGTACGGATCGACGGGTCCTTCAGGCGCGCCACCCAGGCGTTATGACCGCCTTCCTGGACCCAGGGCGGCATGGCCGCATCGAGGCCCGTCGCTCCGGCCGTGTACAGATACATATTGGCGGTGACGTCGAGGCCCCTGGCGCGTGCGGCCTCCAGGCGGGCAATGCCGGCGTCGCGCTTGTCCCAGTTCGACCGGCCCGCGGGCTTGAAATGGTAGATCTGCGCCCAGGTGCCGGCGCGCCGTGCGATCTCGATGGTCTCGTCGATCGACTCCAGGAACCGGTCGCCCTCGGAGCGCATATGCGTGATGTAACCGCCGCCGAATTCGGCCGCCGCGGAGACGAGCGCCACCAATTCATCCGTATCGGCATAAAAAGCCGGCGCATAGATCAGGGACGCACCCACGCCGAGCGCCCCCTCGCGCATGGCGCCGCGCACCAGGTCTTTCATGCGCACCAGGTCTTCCGGGCTCGGCGCCCGGTCCACCTCGCCCAACTCGTGGATGCGTACCGTTGTGGCGCCAACGAAGGAGGCCACATTGGTGGAAACCCCTTTGGTCTCCAGATGCGCGAGATACTGGCCAAGGCTCGTCCAGGTCACATCGAAGGTAAGGTCCCCCTGGCGCGCCCGCATCTCGGCCTTCATGGCGTCATTCAGCGGTCCCATGGAGACGCCTTCGCCCATCACCTCAAGCGTCACGCCCTGGCGGATGTCGCTCTGGGAGCGCCCATCAATGATCAGACTTTGGGTCGCCCAGCTCAGTATGTTGATGAAGCCGGGCGAGACCGCGAGGCCCCGCGCGTCGATCACCAGATCCGCCTTGGCCCCCTGGAGCGTGCCCAGGGCTGCCACGCGGTCACCGGCAATGGCAAGATCGGCCCTGCGTCCCGGTTCTCCGGTCCCGTCATAGACGGTGCCATTGCGGATCAGCACATCATAACGGGTCTGTTCGGCCGCCTGGCCCGTGCCGAACGCCGCCCAGCCCGTGCAAAACAAGGCAAGGACCAGGCCGGTCAATGCGGCGCGAAGGCGGGCCGGCGACCTCCG
Organism: uncultured Alphaproteobacteria bacterium; assembly: GCA_964474635.1. Classification (GTDB taxonomy): domain Bacteria; phylum Pseudomonadota; class Alphaproteobacteria; order JAJFIK01; family JAJFIK01; genus CAYUYV01. The sequence goes on from CAYYTT010000131.1 coordinate 2,261, forward strand.
GCTTGGGGGAATTGCACGCATGGCGAGCCTCCTGGGCGGTGATGGGGGCGGGTGCGGGACGTCTTTGCGCAATCTTGAGGCTTGCGGCGTATTCCCACAATGGCGCCGTCGGCTCCCGCCCGGCGGGAGCGGCGCCCGGTTCCGCCCCCCTGCGGCGATCCGCGTGGTGGCGATGCATGGGTCATGATCGCAGCAAGTCATTGTCATGGGCGGGCCAATGGGTATGGTTTTAACCAAGCCGGGATGCGCCTGGCGTGGGAGCAAGCGACGCAATAGATAGGGCTGACCGATGGATTTGAATTTTTCTCCTGAAGACGAAGCGTTTCGCGCCGATGTTCGGGCTTTTCTCGATAAAGCGCCGGCTCACCTGCGCAGCCGCCGGGATCTCGGCCGCGAGGAGCTCCTGGAATGGCACCGCTATGTGCACACCAAGGGGTGGTCCGCACCGGGCTGGCCGACCGAGTATGGCGGCCCCGGCTGGAACGTGACCCAGCGGTATATCTGGCAGGAAGAGACCGCCAATTACGAAGTGCCGAGCATCCTGCCCTTCGGCGTGACCATGGTCGGGCCGGTGATCTACACCTTCGGCAGTGCGGAACAGAAGGCCCGGTTCCTGCCGCGCATCCTGTCCGGTGAGGACTGGTGGTGTCAGGGCTATTCCGAGCCGGGCTCGGGGTCCGACCTCGCGTCGCTGCGCACCAAAGCCGAGAAGACCGCCGACGGCACCAAATATGTCGTCAACGGCATGAAGACCTGGACGACGCTTGCCCAATATGCCGACTGGATCTTCTGCCTGGTGCGTACGAACCCGAACGCGCCCAAGCCCCAGGAGGGCATTTCCTTCCTGCTGATTGATATGAAGACGCCCGGCATCACCGTGCGCCCGATCATCACCATCGATGGCGGCCACGAGGTGAACGAGGTCTATTTCGACAATGTGGAAGTGCCCGTCGAAAATCTGGTGGGCACGGAAAACGAAGGCTGGACTTACGCCAAGTTCCTGCTCAGCCACGAGCGGTCCGGCATTGCCGGTGTCGCGCGCTCCAAGCGCGGCCTGGAGCGGCTGAAGTCCATCGCCCGGACCGAGGAAAGCGACGGCAAGCCGCTGATCACCGATCCGGAATTCTCCCGCAAGATTTCCGAGCTTGAGATTGATCTGACGGCGCTCGAATACACCGAGCTTCGAACGCTGGCGTCGGAGCAGTCGGGCAAAGGTCCGGGGCCGGAAAGCTCCATCCTGAAAATCAAGGGCACCGAAATCCAGCAGCGCCTCACCGAACTCGTGGTGGAAGCGGTGGGCTATTACGGCATGCCCTTTGAGAAGGACAATGATCAGGAAGGCTCCAACGAGTTCCCCGTGGCCCCCGATTACGCGCAAGGCGCCGCGCCGGTCTATTTCAACATGCGCAAGACGTCGATCTATGGTGGATCGAACGAGATCCAGCGGAACATCATCGCCAAGATGATCCTGGGCCTGTGAGGCACTGGACCGGGCGACACTTTGAGGGAGGATTGGACTGATGGATTTCTCGTTCACCGAAGAGCAGACCCTGCTGCGCAACTCCGTTCAGCGCTTTGTGCAGGACCGCTACGACTTCGAAACCCGCAAGGCCATCGTGGCCAGCGACGAGGGCTGGCGGCTTGACTACTGGCAGCAATTCGCCGAACTGGGCCTGCTGGCGGCGCCGTTCGACGAGGAGCATGGCGGCTTCGGCGGCTCCGCTCTTGATACCATGATCGTCATGGAAGAGTTCGGCCGCGGCCTCGTGGTCGAGCCCTATTTGCCGACGGTGGTTATCGGCGGTTCGGCCCTGCGCCATGGCGCAACCAGTGCCCAAAAGGCGGAGTTCATCCCGCAGATCATCAGCGGCGAACTCGTCATCGCCTTTGCCTTTGCCGAGCCCCAGGGCCGCTTCAACCTTGCCGACCTGAAAACCACGGCGCGCCGCTCGCGCACGGGCTTCGTGCTCAGCGGTCAGAAGGCCGTTGTGCTTGGCGGTCCGTGGGCGAATAAACTCCTGGTCTCCGCCCGCACTGCCGGCGGACAGCGCGATGCGCTCGGCGTGACGCTGTTCCTGGTCGACAAGGATGCCAAAGGCGTCACGACCCGCGATTATCCGACTGTGGATGGAAGCCGCGCCAGCGAAGTGACCTTCGAGAATGTGGAAGTGTCGAGCGACATGGTCATCGGCACCATTGATCGCGGTCTTCCGCTGCTTGAGCGGATCGTGGACGAGGGCATCGCGGCGCTGACGGCCGAAGCCGTGGGCTGCATGAAAATGCTGACCGACACCACGGTGGCCTACTCCAAGACCCGCAAGCAGTTCGGCGTGGCCATCGGCAAGTTCCAGGTGCTCCAGCACCGGATGGTCGATATGTACATGAACTACGAACAGTCCGTGTCCATGATGTACATGGTGACCCTGAACCTCGACGCCGAGGACGATGTGCGCAAGCGGGCGGCATCCTCCGCCAAGGTGCATATCGGCAAGGCGGGCCGTTTCGTGGGCCAGGAAGCGGTGCAGATCCACGGCGGCATGGGCGTGACCAACGAACTCAATGTGGGCCATTACTTCAAGCGGCTGACCACGATCAACACGCAGTTCGGCAATGTGGATTATCACATGCGCCGTTACACGGCCCTGAGCGGCAACAACCAGGCCTCCGCGCCGCAAGCGGCCTGACACAACCGCCTCACATGGCCAGAGATCTGATGGAGGAGGGCATTCCGGTGCCCTCCTTTTTCGTGCCTATGTGGGTTTTCCTCAGCCCACGTCCTCTCCGCGTTCACCCAGCTTTGGCAGGGGCGCGGCGGCAAGGGGCGGCAGAGGATCCTCGGCGATGCGCCGCTCCAGATAGCGCAGGGCGGCGTCAAGCTGCGCATCCTCACCGTGGAAGCTCGCGACCGGTGGGTTTTCAACCTCGATGGTGGGTGCGATGCCGTGGCCCTCGATGATCATCCGCCCCTGCAGGTCAAAGGCCGGCATTTCCCCGATGCTCGCCACGCCGCCGTCCGTGACCCTGTTGCTGCGGGTGAGTGCGATGGCGGCGCCGGCCGTGCGTGTGCCGATGAGCGGCGCGAGACCAAGCGCCTTGATGGCGGCCGAGAAATACTCCCCATCCGAATAGGTGCCCTGGTCGATCAGGACGGCAAGGTGGCCCCGGAAGGTTTGCGGCATGAGGGTGACGGGGACGTTGCCGTCCTGCCATTGGGCAAAGGCCCAGACCTGGCGCAGCAACACGTGAATAAGGGCGGAAGAGACATTGCCGCCGGTATTGCCGCGCACGTCGATCACGAGACCGTCCTTGTCCACATGGTCGAAGAAGTCCCGCGCGAACTGGCCCAGATCGTCATGGCCCATCGCTTCGATGTGGAGATAGCCGATGCGCCCGCCGCCCAGGTGACGCACCCGTTCGCGGCGCTGCTCCACCCAATCGGCATAGCGAAGCTCCAAATTGTGATGGAAATCGACCGGTTCCACGATAACGCTGATCGTCTCGGCGGCGCGTTCCAGATCGAGCCGAACCTGCAGATAGGGCTTTGTGCGCAAAGCAAGGGACAAATCGGCAAGGCTTGCCACGGGCCGGCCATCGACCCGTTTCAGGACATCGCCCTCGCGCACGGTGACATGGGGCTGGGCCAGGGGACCCAGCCGGTCCGGCAGGTCGGCCTCGCCGCGATAAACGCGGCTGACAAGCAAGCCGCCCGGGACGGGTTTGACGTCCGCGCCCAGGCAGGCCGGCTCCCCGTCGCGCCAGTCATGGGACGTCCGGCCGCCGATGACCTGGCTGTGGAGCAAGCCCAGTTCAGCGATCATCCCTTTGATGAGGTCGCTCAATTCGGAACGGTGCCCCACCCGGTCCACGAGGGGGAGGTATTTAACAAGGAGCGCGTCCCAATCGAGCCCGCGCATCTGCGGATCATAGGAGAACGCCCGGTGCAGGCGCCACGTGTCGAGCAGCATCTGACGCCATTCAAGAGCCGGATCGATGTCGAAGGTCCAGTCGTAAAGGCGCAGGAACGAATCTGTCTGCCGACTGAAGGGCGAGGGGCCGTTCGCAGGCGGAGGGCCGACAGGATAGAGCGCAACCGACTGGCCGATGGGGCCGTATTGGTGAATGAGAACGGTGTTTCGATCCTGGCTGAGTTCGAACCGATCCACGAAGGAGGCGAAGACCTCCGGGCGGGCTCGCCATGAGTACTCAGTCCTGACAGTAAGCAGGCGCGGTGCCCCATCGGACACGGCGTGAATGAAGAGGAGGCCGTCGGCCGCAGCAAGCCCAATAATTTCATCGGGTGCGACGGGTACGGACCAAAGACGCCGGGTCAAGCCTTCAAAGACGATCTCCTTGTCAGGCTCCGGTGTATCCCTCTTTTCTTCGGTTGCCTCTTTATCGCCCGGCGTGCGCTCGTTTGCTTGATTGTCCGCCTCGGGCGGGGCCTCGGGTGTGTTCGTGTCCGTTTTGCCTTGCGTGTCGTCGTCTGGCTTGGCCGCATCGTGCGGCGGCATCAGTTCATCGTCCGCCTGGAACGCAAAGCGTGCATCCGGGTCGAGCTGTAGGGCAAAGATCTGCGTGGTTTTCTCAAAGGCCGTTCCCATGGCCCGGTGCGACAGCACATGGGGGCTGGCCGCGTCGAAATGGCGTTCGGACAGGAAATAGAGCCATTGGCCGTCGGGTGAAAACGACGGCGAATGGGAGTCAAACTTACCCGTGGTGACGATGTGGCGCTCCTGGGTTTGCATGTCACGCACGACGATCCGGTGCGCCGATCGATGGTCCGACACCATATAGGTCGCATACCGACCGCCCCTGGACCAGGCGAGGTGCCAGAACGCGCGGCGGCGCAAGCCTGCAACATTTTCCTCAAGGACGGTGCGCTCACCGGTTTCGAGCTCAACGCTCCACAGGCGCCCTTTTTTGTCGTCGAACAGCAGAAATCGACCGTCCGGTGACGGATAAAGCTCCCAGATATAGGCATCGCACCCGAATGTGATCTGTTCGGGTTCGCCAAGGCCATCGGCCGTATAGCGCCAGATGTCGCCGAAACGATCCTGGTCCAGCACCAGGTAAATGGACGTGCCGTCGGAGCTGAACACGGCGCTGCGTGCCCGGGCGAGGGGCGGGACGGGCAAGTCGACACGGCGCCGCTCGCCTGTGAACATCACCGCGGCCCGGCCGCGTGTGGCGAGCGCGGCGCATTTTCCGGTCGGCTCAACCCGGACGCTCTCAATCTCTTGTTCGGCGGCGTTGGAAAAGCGGGGTCGGCGATGTTCCCGCCCACTCACCAGCGCGATCGGCAATCGGGTCTCCTCGCCTTTGCCGAGATCGTAGCAATAAAGATCCGCCCCGCGCTGATAGACCACGCGGTCGCCGTCAAGGGCCGCACCGCGCAGTTCCCACCCCTCAAAGGCGGTGTGTTGGCGGGTCTCGCCCGTCTCGGGGTCGAGCGACCAGATATTGTCCGCCCCCGACCGGTCACTGATAAAGACGATCCGGCCGCCCCACACCATGGGGGCCTCGATTGGTGCGCCGAAATCGGGGATCAGCCGCTCGGCATGTCCGCTCTCGCCGGGCTTGAAGCGCCAGAGCTGGGCCATCAGACCGCCGCGATAGAGCACCGCGTTGTCGTTGAATTGGGCAAGGCCGAACCGGCTGATATAGGCCGTTCCATCCGGCGCGAAGGCAGCATGGGTCGCGCCGTCGAAGGGCAGGGGCGACAGGTTCGCCGTGTCCGGGTCCACACTGGCGAGGCGGGCGGGCAGGGGCGCGTGCCACGCCTCGTTGGCGAACAGGACCCGGCCGTCCGGTGTCCATCCGCGCACGAAGGAATCGCTGTCATGGGTGAGCTGTTTGGGCTGGCCGCCGTCCACGGGCATCACATGCACTTCGGCAAGCGCCCCGTGGCGGGCGGTGTAGGCCACGAACCGTCCATCCGGCGATAGGGCCGGGTCGGAAATCTCTTCAACCGTGGCGGTCATCCGGAAGGCTGGTCCGCCATCAAGGCGGGCGCGCCACAGATCGCCCTCGCTGATGAACACGAGCAAATCCCCGCGCAGACTGGGGGCGCGGTAGTATCCCGCCACACCGCCGGCCGGATCCTTGGAATAGCGACGATCCGTTGCCGGAGCCTTGGGGTCGCTGAAACTCTTGAGGGCGCGCCGCGCCCTGTCCAGCCCGAACATCCGTGTCATGATTTGGCCCCCGTGCCCGTTCCACCACCATCTCAGTTATATGCGAAGGATCGGCGGACCAACAAGGGGATGTGTACGGGGCGCCCCACATGTAATTGCGTGCAAATTTATGCGAATGACTTGGGCGTCTATGCCGCGTGTTGCTTACTGATCATTTCTGTAAGGAAAAGTGGCCGGCCGCGGTGCCACGGCCGGCCGGATGCGGATCAGTCCGCCGGATGGACCAGCGCTTCGAACTCGCTGCGCAGGGGATAGGTGTTGCTGGGCCCGAACTGGGTCATCAGGATGGCGATGGTGTCGTCTTCCGGATCGATCCAGAACACCGTGCTCGCCGCACCGCCCCAGTAGTAGCGCCCGGCATTGTCGCTGGGCTTTTGCGGGTCCATGACAACGGCAAAGCCCAGGCCAAAGCCCTGACCCGGCGAGCGGGGCGAGAAGGGCACCAGGGCCTCGGGCAGATGATTGCGGCGCATGTCGTCGACCGTTTTGGTCTTCAGGATGCGCGCGCCGTCAAGTTCGCCGCCGTTCAGCATCATTTGGCAAAAGCGCAAATAGTCGGCCGCCGTGGAGACAAGGCCGCCGCCGCCCGACATGAAATTGAAGTCGGGCGTCTTAACGCCGGCATCGTTGAGATTGGGGCTCACCACGATGCCGGCGTCCTCGGCGCCTTCGGCGGGCGGCGCGTAGACCGTGGCGAGGCGGTCGAGTTCGGACTGGGGCGCGAAGAACGCTGTCTCATCCATGCCGAGGGGGTCGAAAATCCGGTCCTTGAAGAACCGGTCGAGCCGCTGGCCCGACACGACTTCGATCAAGCGGCCCTGGAGATCCACCGAAACGCTGTAATGCCAGCGGGTGCCCGGCTGCAGCATGAGGGGCTGGTCGGCCAGTTTGTCCGTAAACGCCTCATTGTCGTCCGCCGGGTTCAAAATGCCCGCCTCCCGGTACAGCCGGTCCACGGGATGGTCCCCGAAAATGCCGTAGGTCATGCCGGCCGTGTGGCGCAGAAGGTCGCGCACGCTCACGGGACGGATGAGCGCCTCGGTTTCCATGGTGCCGTCTTCGCCTTGCGCCTTGAAGACGTCCATGTCCTCGAAGGCGGGCAGATAGGTCTCGATGGGCGCATCGAGATCGATTTTGCCTTCCTCGACCAGGATCATGACGCCCACGGATGTAATCGGCTTAGTCATGGAATAGATGCGGAACAGATCCCCCGCCGTCATGGGCACGCCGCTGTCCAGGTCCCGTACGCCGTGGGCGGACTGGTGCACGATTTTGCCGTCCCGGGCGACGAGGGTCACAAGGCCGGCCAGTTTGCCGCTGGTCACATAGCCCTCGGCCCACGCCGCAATGGCCGGGTTGACGGGGATATCCGCTTTGCCGGTCGCAGGGGCCGTGGCGGTGGCTTGCGCCCATGCCGTGCCGAGGGCAGGGCCCTGCAGCGCCCAAGCGCCAAGGCCCGCGCCGAAGGCCAGGGCCGCCAGCAGCCCACGTGCGCCCCGGCTCCGGGTTCCAGCTACCCGCGTTTGATGTTGCCTGTCCATAAGTCCTCCCAACCGTTGTCAAAGCCCAATCGGATATGGCGGAAGGCAGCATACTGGACTGGCGGCATTCGGCCAGCGGCGGGAGAAAACTTGCCAAACGGCGTGGAGGCCAGGGTACACGGATTACGCGGCTCGCAGGGCCTCCAGGAACGCGCCGATCTTGGTGCGCATCTCGCTTGCCCGGTCCATGAGGGCGCGTGAACTGGCCACGGAGGCATCAATCGTCTGGGTCGCCTGTTCGGCCGATCCGTGCACGCTTGCGATGGCCTCGGCCACCGACCGGGTGCCGCCGGAGAGGTCGGACGTGCTGCGCGAGATTTCGCCCACGGCATTCGCCTGCTGATCGACCGCTTGGGAGACCTCCTCGGAAATGCCGCTCAGCCGGGTGATGCGTTCGGAAATGTCCGCCATGGCGCCGACGGCGTCCCGGGTGGCGGCCTGGACCGCGCCGATTTGGCCGCTGATTTCCTCGGTTGCCTTGCCGGTCTGTTGCGCCAGCGTTTTGACCTCCCCCGCGACGACCGCAAAGCCCTTGCCCGCTTCGCCGGCGCGGGCGGCCTCAATGGTGGCGTTGAGGGCAAGCAGATTGG
>CAYYTT010000132.1:0-10564 GCA_964474635.1 uncultured Alphaproteobacteria bacterium
ACGCCATGCACATCAATCTGCACAAGACCTTTTCGACGCCCCATGGCGGCGGCGGTCCGGGCTCGGGCCCGGTGGTCCTGTCGGAGGCCCTGGCCCCCTTTGCGCCGCTGCCGTACGTGGTCAAGGATGGCGGCGGCCTGCGCCTTGTGGAGCATCGTACACAGACGGATGCCAAGCCGTTTGGCCGGATGACGGCCTTCCATGGACAGATGGGCATGTTCGTGCGCGCCCTGTCCTACATGATGAGCCATGGGTCGGATGGGCTTCGTCAGGCGTCGGAAGACGCGGTGCTGAATGCCAACTATGTGCTGGCAAGCCTTAAGGATGTCATGACGGCCTCCTTCGAGGGGCCGTGCATGCATGAGGCCCTGTTCGACGACCGGTTCCTGAAGGGCACCAACGTCAAAACGCTTGATTTCGCCAAGGCGATGATCGACGAGGGCTATCATCCCATGACCATGTATTTCCCGCTGGTCGTGGACGGCGCCATGCTGATCGAGCCGACCGAGAGCGAATCCAAGGCGAGCCTGGATCAGTTCATCGCCTCCATGCGCGTCCTGGCCACGGACGCCAAGGAGGGCCGGCTCGAGCGCTTCCAGAATGCGCCGCATTTGGCGCCCATGGCCCGGCTCGACGAGACCCAGGCGGCGCGCAAGCCCGTCCTGACCTATGTGGCGCCCGCGCCGTCAAGCGTTCAGGCGGCTGAATAAACAAGGGCGAGCGCCGCGACGAGCAGCGTGGTCATGACCGCGTTGAGCGCCATGCCGAGCGTTGCGAATACACCGGCCACGGCATCGATACGAAATGCCGTGGCCGTTCCGATCCCATGGGACACGAGCCCCAGCGCGAAGCCCACATGACGCGGATCGGTGAAGCCGAGCCGCGCCAGCCAGGCCGGCCCGAAGGCCGCGCCAATGGTTCCGGTGATAATGACCAGCGAGGCCGCCAGGGCCGGCACCCCGCCCAGAATGGCCGCCAGATCCATGGCGACCGGCGCCGTGGCGGATTTCGGCAGCAGGGTGAGCACCGTTTCGCGCGAGGCCCCGCTGCCAAGCGCCAAACCACCGGCCAGCGCCATGGCGAGGATACTGCCCCCCACCAATGCCCCGCCGAGGGCGCGCCCCAGGCCCGCCAGACGGTCCCAGTAACGGTGCAGCGGCACGGCCAGCGCCACCGTGGCCGGCCCCAGCATGAGATGGAACATCTGCGCGCCATCAAAATAGGTCGTATAGGGCGTATCGGTTACCAGCAGGAAACCGGCAATGATCGCGATGCTGAGGAGCACCGGATGGGTCAGCGGATGATGTCCGGTGCGCCGATGCAGACTGTCGGCGAGCGCAAAGCAGAGGGCTGTTCCCCCGAGTGCTGGCAGCATGTCCGGCATCACATCGGCCCCCCAAGGTCGTCCGTGTCCGTCTTCGGTGTGGGGGGCGACAAGCGGCGCATGAGCCAGGCCGTGGCCGCCAGGGCCAGCACCGTGCCCGGCCCGAGCGCCAGGGCGATGGCGAGGCCGTCCTGCCCGATCCGGTCAAGATGAAGAATGAGGCCAACACCGGCGGGCACGAAAAACAGTGGCAAAAACCGAATCAGGCCATCGGCCACCGGCTCAAGCCCCGCATCGCCGCGCCACAGACCGGCCCGTAAAAGCAGAAACAGGCCCAAAAGGCCGATCACGGGCCCCGGGATCGGCAAGCTGAAGGCCTGCGCCAGGGCATATCCCGCCCAAAGCAGGACCAAAATCAGGGCCAGGGCCTGAATCATGGGTGTTTCTCCGGCAAATACGGGCACAAGGCGCCGTTCATTTGCATCTTTGGCGTTGTCTGGACGCTTGGCAGCGGTCAACCATAGGGCCTAAATCATGGCGTCGCTGCCAGAACAAGGAGGAGGAACCCCGCCATGGGCCAGCCGGAACGCAATATCGGGGCAGGGGACACGGGCCGTCTCGTGCCCTTCCCGACCATCGCGCAGATCACCGTGGAGGACGTGCGCGACAGCCTGCGCCAGGGCGTTGCGGATTTTCGCGCGGCGCCGCTCTACGGGCTTTTCTTTGGGGCATTTTATGTGGTCAGCGGCCTAACGCTGATTGGCACCCTCTATGTCAACGACATGGCCTATCTGATTTTCCCATCCATGGCCGGCTTCATGCTGATCGGTCCCATCACGGCCGTCGGTCTTTACGAGGTGAGCCGCCGCCTGGAGGAGGGGGAGGCCTTGTCTTGGGGCGGCGTCCTCGGCGCCATGTTCCGGCACAGGGGCACGCATCTCATCTGGCTTGGTTTTGCGCTCACCTTCATCATGTCCATCTGGCTACGGATCGCCGTGGTGATCTACGCCATCCATTTCGGCTCCAGGCCCCTGGTGTTGTCCGAAATCCTGACGTCCAGCAACGGCATTTCCTTCCTGATCATCGGCAATGGTGTGGGGGCGGCCATTGCCTGTTTCGTCTTTGCGGCAAGCGTCGTTTCGGTGCCGTTCCTGCTGGACAAGAATGTGGATTTCCTCACGGCGATTATCGCCAGTGTTCGGTCCTTTTTTGAAAACCAGCGACCCATGATCTTCTGGGCCGGGACCGTTGTTGTCCTGGTGGCGCTCGGCATGGCGGCGGCTTTTGTCGGACTGGTCGTTGTCCTGCCCATCATCGGGCACGCCACCTGGCATCTTTATCGCCGGGCCCTGATCCACAAACCCATGCCGACACAGGATCCGCCCAGCAACGCTTAAATCCGAATGGTGCCGTCGAGATAACGGGCGGCCGTTCCGATCAGGCTGACCCGGCCTCCGGATTCATTGCGGATCGTGAGGGCGCCGGGGCGCGGGCCGATCTGCCGGGCCGTCAGGCTCGCGAGGCCCAGCCGCTCCGACCAGAAAGGCGCCAGGGTGCAATAGGCCGATCCCGTGACCGGATCTTCCGGAATGCCCGCAAGGGGCGCGAAAAAGCGGCACACGATGTCGGGTCCTCCCTCCGGTCCCCGCGCGGTGGCAAGCACATTCGCGCCGGCCCGCGCCATGGCGCCGAAATCGGGCCGCAGGCCCGCCACGTCCTGCGCACTGGCGAAAACGGCGAGCCGGTAGGGCGCGCCGTGGATCTGGTCCATCTGGAGGACCTCATCCGGTGCCGCTGGCGCATTCAAGGACTCGATCAGGCCGGCAAGGGGCGTTTCGGGCCGGGGCGGCACGGCGGGGAAATCCATGGTGTAGGCGCAGGGTCCGTCCCGGCGCACCGTGAGACGCCCCGAGCGGGTGTCAAAGCCCGCCAGATCGCCCGCCACATGGCCCTCCTCGAACAGCCACACGGCGCTTGCCAATGTTGCGTGCCCGCACAGGTCGACCTCGGCCTCCGGCGTGAACCAGCGCAGGTCCCACACATTCGGACCCTTGGGCACAAGATAGGCGGTCTCGGCCAGATTGTTCGATTGGGCGATACCCTGAAGATCCGCATCGGGAAGAAAGGCGGAAAGCGGCATGACCCCGGCGGGGTTGCCCGAATGGGGCCGGTCTCCATCGGGAAAGGCATGGAGTTCGGCGTAAGGGTAGGTCATCATCACGGCACTCCCGGATCGGCAGAGGAACGGTGCACACTATGGCTCAGGACAGCGGCCACGGCGATGGGCCCCGGCATGCGGCGGTGACGCGCGAAACCGTGCCCGATTTGCCCGATTGTCCCGGCGATCTGCGCGATCTTATGGCCGGCCTGCCCTTCCATGAGGGCCTGCACGCCGCGCTGCGGGACGGGTTGCCCCTGTTCCACCGCGTCGAGCGGGGCCCCGCGCCCGCGCAAGGGTCGCCGCCGCCAAAATGCCTGCGCATCGGGGCCTGGAATCTGGAGCGCAATTATCACCCCGGCGCGGCGGCGGCCGTTCTGGCGCGCGAGGGTGTGGACGTCGCCCTCGTTACGGAAGTCGATGTGGGCATGGTGCGCACGGGCCAGCGGCACACCCCGCGCGTGATGGCCGAAGCCCTCGGCCACCAGTGTCTCTATGGGGTGGAGTTTCTGGAGCTGAGTCTGGGCAGCGCGCGCGAGGAACGTCTTTTTGCCGGCCAGACCAATGCGCGCGGGTTTCACGGCAATGGGATCCTCTCGGCCTGGCCGCTTGAGGATCCGGTGCTCATCCGTTTCGATCCCCTCGCCACCTGGTTTCCGGTCGATTATGACGAGCGGCGCGTGGGCGGACGCTTCGCCCTGGCTGGCAAATTGCCCGTTGGCGATCAGGTCCTGGTGGTCGTCTGTGTTCATACGGAAATTCGCATGCCCGCCTCGCAGCGTGCCGAACAGATGGGCACCTTGCTGCGCGCGCTTGATGCGTATGCGGCCGGTGCCCCGGTTCTGATGGGCGGTGACTTCAACACGGACGGCGATGCCTGGTCGCTCTCGCGGGCTGAAAGGGACCTTGCCATCGGCAGCGAAGCCTGGGCCCGGATCAATGCCCGTACCCTCGATCCGGTCGCCCATGAGCCCTTGTTCCAGGTCGCGGCGGATTTTGGTTATGGGTGGGAGGCGGCCAACACCAAAGGCCGCACCACCCGCGAGACCCCCCAATCGGGTCCCCGCCGCTACCCGGACCTGCGCCTCGATTGGTTCTTCACCAGGGGGGTGACGGCCCAAAACCCCCGTGTCCTTCCGGCCGTGGGTGAAGACGGCACGGTGCTCTCGGACCATGATTTGATCACGCTGGATGTGGTCTTGCCAGATTGATCGCGGCGCTCCTCCAAGGGGGTAGGTCTGTCGATGGGCCAACTTTTCCGCCGATTCCGCGTGGTTCGGGTTAGTCTGTTGGCATGTTCGCCGTCACGCACCTTTAACCAAAGGGCGCAAGGCGCCAAACAGGTGGGGCCAAACAGGTGGGGAGTGAGCCATGGTGGGATGGCTGAAAGTCGGACAGGCCCGCGCGGGCATGGCAGGAGCGCTGATTTGGTCCTTGATGGCCGGCGTGTGCCACACCGCCCTTGCCCAAGAGACCGACCAGGGCGACCCAGGCGTCGCCGAGGACGCGCCCGAGCCGGACGAGGCGGGGGGCATTGAACGGCTGACCGTGACGGCACGCCGTCGGGCGGAGTCCGAACAGGATGTCGGCATTGCTCTGACGACCTTCACGGGCCAGGAGCTGATCGACCAGGGCATCCGCACCATCAACGGCATCGAGAACTTCACACCCAATGTGGAGATCGAAAACCAGTTCGGCTCCGGTCAGCCCAGCTTTTCGATCCGCGGCATCGGCTTTCGCGATTACGCCACCAACAATGCCTCCACGGTGGGATTCTATGTGGACGAGGTGGCCTTTCCCTTCCCCGTGATGACCCAGGGCGTGTTGTTCGACATTGAACGGGTCGAAGTGCTGCGCGGCCCCCAGGGCACTCTTTACGGGCGCAACACCACGGGGGGTGCCATCAAACTTGTCAGCGCGCGCCCCACGCCCGTCTTCGCCGCCGGTGTGACCCTGGAGGCCGGGCGCTTCGGCCAGATTGAAACGGAAGGGTTCGTGTCCAGCCCGGTGACCGATTGGGCCCGGGTGCGCTTTTCGGGCCGGGTCAGCCGGGGCGGCGCCTGGCAGGTGAACCGGGAAACCGGCGCCGAACTCGGTGATGCGGACGTCTATGCCCTGCGCGGCCTTTTTGAGGTCGATCTGCCGGCGAATTTCACGGCGCTTTTGAACGTCAACGGGTTCCGCGACCAGTCGGACGGGCTTGGCCTGCAGCTTTTCACCGACTCCGCCTTTGGGCCGCTCGCCCATGCGGACCGGCGCGAGACGAGTTGGGGCTCCTCGGCCGAATTCGCCGAACTTGTGGGCTTCTCCCAGGATCAGGCGCCCTTCCGGGACAGTGACGGCGTTGGTGTCAACCTGACCGTGGACGGAACGGTTGGAGGCGTGGAGCTTGTCTATATCGGCGCCTATCAGACCATGGACCGCCGCGAGTTCAATGACTTCGACGCGCTGACCCTGGGGGGCGCATCCACGCTCTTCACCTCCGATATCGCGGTGCAAAGCCATGAGATCCGCGCCAGCGGCCTCATCGGGACGCGGCTGCGTTGGCTCGCGGGCGGGTATTACTCGTCCGAGGATCTCGATGAGCTTTATCAATCCGATTTCGTGGACAGTTTCGGCCCCGGCTTTGCCGTCACGACGCCCTACCGCCAGGAAGTGCGTACGGTGAGCGTTTTTGCCAATGCCGAATATGACGTGACGCCCTGGCTGCGCCTCATCGGCGGCGTGCGCTATGAGGACGAGCAGCGCGATTTGATCGGTCTGGGGACTTTCGCGACGGGCTTTGGGACCTTCAACTTCGCCAATAGCACGACCGATGGCACGCTGGAGAACCGGTCGCTCGACATCACGCCGCTCACCGGGCGGTTCGCCGTGGAAGTGACGCCAGCGGATAATATGCTGGCCTATGCCTCCTACAGCCGGGGCATCAAGTCGGGCGGCTTCACGGCCTATAACACGCTCAATCCGGCCGCCATCGATCCGTTCACCCAGGAAAAGCTCGATGCCTTCGAAGTCGGCTTCAAATCGGACTGGATGAACAACACGGTGCGGATCAATGCAGCCGCATTCTACTACGACTACAAGGATCAGCAGGTCCAGTCGGCCATTTTCGATCCCGCCACCAACGCCATCGTGGGCCGCATCGTGAATGCGCCCGAAAGCGAGATTTACGGCGCGGAACTCGAACTGGTCTGGGCCCCTATCCCGGGCGTCGAGATCGCCCAGGCTTTTGGCTACAAGACCGGCGAATATGAGGAGTTCACCGATCTCGATACGGGCGCGACCGGCGCCACGGGCATGGAAGTGACCATCGACCGGGCCGGCCAGTCCTTGGGCTTTCCGGCCTTCAGCTACGCCGGATCGATCAGCGCCCAGGGCCAGGTGTCCGAGGCCATGTACTGGCGCACGCGCCTGGATGTGTCCTACCGGGACAATCTCGCCCTGCCCCTCCTTGGTCCCCTCTATGAGGTGGACGGCTATTTCCTGGGCAATGCGCTCGTCGCGTTCGGCACCGTGGACGGGTTCTGGGAATTTGCCCTTTGGGGCCGGAACATTTTCAATACGGACTATGACGAAACGCGAAATTTCTTCATCGCTCCCAATGGCGTCGCCGACGTGGCCGCCAAGGGCCCGCCGCCGACAGGCGGCGTGCGCATCACGCTGAATTTCCAGTAGGGCAGGGGGCAAGCGCGGGGCGCCCCCATGGCGCCCGGTCATTGACCCTGAGGAACCGTCTTTCAGGGGGCGCCGCGTTCGATCCGGCAATCGGTGCCGCCGGCCGACTGGCATTCCTCAATGGCGCGAGCCTCAGCCTCTGGCTGGGTTGGGAAGCCATGGCCATAGCCGCAAGACCCGTTGCGCGCCAGGGCGAAGGCCTTCTTTTCCTTGGCGTCCAGATAGTCGGTCAGAAGGGCGCGGCACCGGTCCGAGAGCGTGTAGGGCCTGAGATTGGCGCTGTGGGTGCTGACGATCTGGCATGGGGCAAGGCCGGTTTCCGCCCCGCTTCTGCAGTTCGACAGGGCGCGCTCGCGGGCCTCTTCCATGGAGCCGGCCCCCCAATACCAGCCGCAGGCCCCGTCCTCGCGCACGGCGAAGGCACCGAAGGACACCTGATCCTGCCAGTTTCGGAAATGCTCCCTGCAGGCCTGCGACATGTCCGGCGCATCGGCCGGCGTTTGCGCCGGCGCACCGGACGCCCATAGGCTCACGGCCGCGAGGACCCCAAAAATCTGCTTTGCCATTACTGCCCCCACCATCGGTTCTGCGTATGGGCACGATAGCCACGGGCGAGGATCGGCGGCAAGGCGGCACAAAAAAGCCCCGCGCTGCGGCACGGGGCTCCTTTGAATGACGGTTACGAGAGACTGCGAATTCGGTTCGTGAGCAGATTATAGCGGCGGGCCGGAACGCCAGGGCGGTCTACGTCCAGCGACCCACTGCCATCTCTTTGGTGCGCCCACGCACCCCAATCGGACGTTTGGGGGACCTGCGCGAGGGCGGCGCCGGTCAATCGCCCCGCGCTTTAAAAATCGGTGTCCGCCACTGAAAGGGCCAGAACACCGTCAAAGCGGACGCTGCCGCCGTCAAAGGCAAGCACCAGGTCCGAAACGTCGATCTGGACCCGGGCACTGGCATCGGCCGCGTTAATCACATTGTCCGCATTAAGATCGAAGTCACTGAACGCCAACCCGGTTCCCTTCGCGTCGAGGATGTCCGTGCCCTCTGCGAAGTCGAAAATGACATCCTCGCCGAAAGATCCGGCCACGACGAAGCGGTCGTTGCCGGTGCCCCCGGTCAGGCTGTCATTTCCGGCAGCGCCCGTCAGCGTGTCATCGCCCGAGCCCCCGTTGAGCGTATCGTCGCCGATGCCGCCATCCAACGCGTCATTGCCATTGATCCCGGCCAGGACATCCGCACCCGAACCGCCCATAAGGACGTCCGCACCCGAACCGCCATCAAGGTCGTCATCGCCGACCCCGCCGGCCAGGGTGTCGTCTCCTGACCCGCCGTCGAGCGTGTCATTGCCGGAAACGCCCTGAAGGTTGTCATCGCCGTTGATGCCCCGGAGCAGGTCATCCTCGCCGCCACCGTCCAGGGTGTCGTTGCCCGATCCGCCGTCGAGGGTGTCATTGCCGCCGCCGCCGGTCGCCATGTCATCGCCCGATCCGGCCGTGATGGCGTCGTTTCCGGCCCCGCCGTCAATCGTGTCGTTGCCATTGATGCCGTCGATGACATCATCGCCGAAGGAGCCTGACAGACTGTCATTGCCCGACCCTCCGTCGATGGTGTCGTTGCCGAAGCCGGCATCCACCACATCATCGCCAGAGCCGCCCGACAGAAGGTCTTCCCCGGAGCCGCCGGCAATCGTGTCGTTGCCGTCGACACCGTCGATGACGTCGTTGCCCGTGTTGCCGGCCAGGCTGTCGTCACCGGAGTCGCCGCGCAGGGTATCGTTGCCGGATCCTGCGTCGACGGTGTCGTTGCCGCCACCTCCAATGACCAGGTCCTCACCCTTGCCAGACAGAACGGCGTCATTGCCGGCCGAGGCGGCGATGGTGTCGTCCCCATCGGTCGTCACGATACCGTCATTGCCGAATGTTCCGCGCACACCCAGGTCTGCAAAGACGCCGTTGGCGCTTTGGGCCTGGGCGATGGTCTCAAAGGTGCCGACCAGCCCGCCATTTTCATCGAACACCTGAACCGGCAGGGTGAGATCGAAGGTCGTATCGCTGAAAAAGAGGCGCTCGATGCTGTCGAGTGTGTCGGCCCCTTGCGTGCCGACCGTATCCGTCACGGACGTGAAGCCCGTTACCAAGCCCGTGGCGGGGTCGGTCTCGGCACCGATGGTGAAATTGGCGGCGTTGCCGGCATAGACCGCGCTGTCCGTGCCTGCGCCGCCGACCAGGGTGTCGTCGCCGGAGAAGCCTTCCAGAAGGTCGTCCCCGCCGGCCCCGTTCAGGCTGTCGCCGAAAACGCTGCCGATCAGCAGGTCGTTTTCCTCGCTGGCCGTCAGGTTGAGCGCCGCGTCATTGGCATTGCCGAAGATCTGTATGCCGTTGCCGACGACGATGCCCTGGCCGGTGGTCGTGAGGACTTCGGGCAGAAGGTTCAGGAACGTGTTTCCGGAAACCGTCGGCGCGTCGGCATTGGCCGCGAGGGCCGCGCCGATCAGCACGCCGTCGAAGGTGTTCCCTGTAATGACGGTATTGTCCGTCTCGCCCACCAAAAGCACGCCGTAAAGCGTCGAGGGGATTGGGTTGCCGCCGCCGTCCTGGGCGCCGGTCACGGTATTGCCCAGCACGAGCAGGCCGTCGGCCGCGCCAGAGGCGAGAATGCCGGCCGGCACCTGGTTGCCGCGCGCCGCGCCAATTTCGGAAATGACGTTGCCGCTCACGGTGGCGCTGGCGCCATTGCTGATCTGAACGCCATTTTGCACCGCAGCCATCGCGCCGTCCTGGAAGCCGGCGCCGATGATGGTGTTGTCGTCGATGGCCGCGGTCAGGCCTTCGCCATCGGCGATGATACCGTTGCTTTGAAAATCTTCGATCCTGCTGTCACCCACGGTGACGGTGCGGCCCACCGCGTCGTCATTGGCGATTACGATGCCGTTGCCGCGCGGCGCGTCGACGAGGCTGTCGTCCGGGTTCAAGGGATCACGGGCCCCGGTCACGGTCACGTCGTCAATTTGGCCGCTGCTGTTGCCCAGGAAAATGCCGTTGATGTCCGCAGCCGTGCCGGCGGGCAGGCTGTCGCCCAGACCGCGGGCATCGACTTTCAGATCCTGGATGAGGATCCCGCTGCTGTTCTCCACGGAGATGACGGCGGCACGATCTCGATCCGTGTTCGTTTCATTGATAAACTCTGGAGCGTCCACCAACTCAACGACCGTTGTCTCACCGCTGCCGATCAGGGTCAGGTCGCTGCGGCCGTCGATTTCGACCTGCTCGCGATAGGTGCCAGCGGCGATCAGGATCGTATCGCCGTTCGCGGCCGCGTCGACGGCGGCCTGGACTGTCGTGAAAGGACTTCCTGGTGTGCCGGTGCCGCCAGGGGTTGCAGAAGCATCCACAAAGATTGTCGCC
>CAYYTT010000133.1:0-10339 GCA_964474635.1 uncultured Alphaproteobacteria bacterium
GGCGACGAACAGCAGGGCCGGCGCCATCATCATCAGCACCAGCCACAGACCCATGCGCACGGCGCGGCGCACATCGTCCACATCATCCGGGTTGGCCCCAAGGCTCTGCGCAACCATGGGCGTCACCGCAAGGGTCGGCCCAAGGCCGACGAGCCACAGGGTGTAAAAGAGCACCTGGCCCAGGGACGCGGCGGCCAGCGGCTCGGCGCCCAGCCGGCCGATCATCATCACATCAACGGCATTAATCGAAAACTGAATGAGCTGGGTCAGCCCCATGGGCACACCCAGAGCGATCAGGTGGCCCAGTTCGCGCCGCCAGGGCCGGTCGTGGGTGGCAAGAGGGGCCGCGGGGGCAATCATGGCGTGGAGCTTTCCGGATTGATGGGGTAGCCGGGGCGATCGGATGGGACGTAGGCTGGCGCGGCGGCGCGGCGCCACGGCCCGTCGATCTCGTGGAGAGAAAAAGCGCGATTGTCCACCCCAAGATAGCGTTGCGCCGCGCCCCATCGGTTGTACGATAGGGGTCAATGTTGCGGGCCAAGTGTTTTTTTGAAGCGTCACGACCGCTTTCTCCGCGCAGTGCGGGCTGCCTGTCCGCGGAGTTGGGCTCACGGCGAGGCCGGGGGTACCCATGGGGCCAGATATGTCAGCCATCCTGATGGGGGCCGCGACGCTTGCGGGCCAGCCCCTGTTCGACGACCTCACCCGCCGCCTGCGCGAGGAAACGGGTGCCCTGTCCATCGCGTTGACCCGCTCGGGCCGTTCCGGCCACACCCTGATCAGCCAGGCCGGGGTTTCCTTTGATCTCGACGCCGCGCGTCCGCGCGCGCAAGGCGAGGGCGGAGCGGGCGTGGGCCATGCCCAAATCGCCCTGATTTGCCGGTCCGGCCAGACCCAGGGATGGCTGAGCGCGGATTTTGCTCCCCATGCAGAGGAAAGCGCGCGCCGGCTGTTCCAGGACGTGGGCCGCGCGCTCTCCACGCGCCTTGCCCATGAGCTCATCGTGACGGAGGGACAGGAACAGGCGAGCCTTCTGGCCAAGAGTGTTGACGAGGCGGTCTGGGACTGGGACGTCGTCGCCAACACCTGGACCTTCATGCCGGTTCGCGACACGATCTTCGGTCACTATGCGGATGACTTCGAGGACTGGTTGAAAGTGCTTATGGATGCGGTCCATCCGGAGGATGCCGACGACCATTACGCGGGCTTGCGCGCCTATCTGACCCGTCAAACTTCGGTCTATTCGAGCACGTTCCGTTTCCGCCACAAGGACGGGCGCTATCGCTGGGTGAGGTGCAAGGGCACCGCTCGCTTCGGCGCAGATGGCAAGGCCATCCGCATGGTCGGCAGTCTTTCGGATGTGCACGACGAGGTGATGGCCGAAAAATCCTTGCGCGAGAATCGGGAGCAGCTAAAGGCCTGCATGGAGGCGGGCAATGTCTACACCTGGGATTTTGATGCCCTGACCGGGCGCAGCCTGGTGGACCTGGATTACATCCGGGCCCTTGGCTATGAGGATACGGTGCTGACGGATGGACGGGGTACGTGGCAGGACTGGTTGTCGCTGGTCCATCCGGAAGACCTGCCCCGGGTGGTGGAGGCGGTGAACGCCCAATTGAAGGCCGCCGAAGGCAGCCACCGGCTCGAATATCGTGTGCTCGCCGAGAACGGCACCTGGCACTGGATCTTGTCGATCGGACGGGTTCTTGAAGTCACCCGAGACGGGCGGACGGCACGGGTGCTCGGTGCCATGATCGACATCACCGAGCGCAAGGAGGCCGAACTGCGCCGGGCCGAAAGCCTTGAACGGATGAACGAGGCCTTGTCCAAGGCGGAACAGGCCAACCGGCTGAAATCGGAGTTCGTGGCCAATATGAGCCATGAAATCCGGACACCCCTCAATGGGGTGATGGGCATGGCGCAGCTGCTGCGCATGGCCGACCTGCCCGAGCGTGAAGCCCATTATGTCGATACGATCCTGACGTCGGGCGAAGCGCTCCTGACCCTGATCAATGATATTCTCGATCTCTCGCGGATCGAAGCGGGCCTTTTGGAACTCGATTGTCGGGTGTTCCGGATCGAGGATGTCGTGCGCCAGGTCATGGGCGCCGTGGAGGGGCCGGCCTTGCAAAAGGGGCTCGGCCTCAAGACCCATCTGGGCGTGGGCGAGGTCGTGCGCGGCGATGCCAATCGTCTGCGCCAGGTGTTGACCAATCTTGTGGGCAATGCGGTGAAATTCACCGAAAAGGGCCATGTCACCCTGTCCTGCATCCGAACGTCGAGGCACCGTGTGCGCTTTGAGGTGGAGGACACCGGCCCCGGCATCCCGGCCGACCAGGTGGGCATCATTTTCGACCGGTTCCGCCAGGCCGATGCGGAGGAGGCCCGGCGCCACGGCGGCTCCGGGCTAGGGCTGGCGATCTGCAAGGAACTCGTGGAACTCGCCGGCGGGTCGATCGATGTGGAGAGCGAGCCCGGCCGGGGCGCCTGCTTTCGTGTTGAACTCGCCCTGCCAGCGGCCGGCGCCGAGGCGGAGCAGGATGCCGGGCACGGGGTTTCACGGCCCGAACTTGTGACCGTGCCGGAACCGGACGGTTTTGCGGCGCGCGCCCGCTTGGCGGCCGGCAATGCGAGGGGGGTTGACCTCGCGCCCCTAGAAATTCTTCTCGCCGAGGACAACCGCACCAATCAGGCGCTGTTTGAACAGGTCGTCACGGGCGCCGGCCATGATTTGAAGATCGTGAGCACAGGCGGCGCGGCCCTCGCGGCCCTTGAGGCCAAGCGCTTCGACATCATCATCCTGGATCAGGAGATGCCCGAGTTCTCCGGCCTTGAGGTGGCGCGGCGGGTGCGCGCCGGCCGGGGCCCCAACGCGGATGTGCCCATCATCGCCGTCACGGCCCATGCCATGGTCGGCACCCGGGAGAAGCTCCTGGCCGCGGGGGCGAATGCGTTCCTGACCAAACCGATCGATGTGCGGCTGTTCCTGGACACGATAGCGTGGCTCAAACAGGCGCCGGGCCACTCGGACCAGGTCGCGAAGGCCTGACCACGGTTGCGCCTGCGCTCGCCGGAAGGGTTCTCCTCCGGCGCCTTTAGCATTGCCGCCGATGCGGTTACCGTTGACCTGCCTGAGAGCGGCCCATGTGTGAAGCGTGCCTGCATGCGCCCGGGGCGGGAAAAAGACAGGTGTCCGGTGTCACAAATGATGTCCCTGACGGCCGCGCCGTCCCAAAGCCTGCCCCATTGGGGCACACGGATTGAATTTGCCAGCTTCCTTGTCGAACGCGTGCCGGCGGGCCCGCGCAGCTTCAACATCCAATTGCCGGCAGCAACCTTTGCCAGCATCAATTTCGCGCCCGGTTCGGGCCGCAGTTCCCTCGCTGGGGATCGCCTGCGCCCCTTTGACCGCATGCCCTTTGAGTATCTCGTGGTGCCGCCGGGCTTTCCCTTAAAGGGGGAGGAGGCGGAAGCGCCGGAGGTCCTGGCCTTCGTCATCGATTTCGATGCCTTTCGCCCCATTCTGGCGGCCGCCTATGCCGTGCCGCCTGAACGCCTGCAGCCCCAGGTGATCATGGGGACGCCTTGTCCGTTCACGACGGAACTTGCCAAGAAAATCCGGTTTCAGCTGGGCCTGGAAGACCCTTCGCGGCCCTATCTGGAAAGTCTGTGTACGGCGATGCTCGGCGAGATGTTCCGCCCCTGCAGCCAGCCGGCGGTTGAGCGCACAAGCCGGCGCCTCGACCAGGCGACCATGGGCATGCTGCTGAAATATATTGACGCCAATCTCGATGCGGATCTTTCCGTGGCGACCCTGTCCGGGCTCGCGGGCGTGTCGAGCCACCATTTGAGCCGGACGTTTCGCCAAAAGGTGGGCGAGGCGCTCCATTCCTACATCCTGTCGCGCCGGACCGATGCGGCGCGCAGCCTCCTATCGGGCAGCGATCTTGCCCTGGCGCAGATTGCCGTGAAGACAGGGTTTTCCTCCCAAAGCCACATGACATCGGTGTTTCGCAAGGTCTTGGGCGCGACCCCCGGACAACTGCGCCGGGGCGGTGAAGCACACGGATCTGATATGCCGACAATCTGAAAGAGACCGGCGGACCGCGTCCCCATCCTCAATCCCGTCACCGTCGCCCCCGAAAGCGGGCGGCCCAAACGGGAGAATGACCATGACGCATTCCAGCACGAGGCGCGCACCGCGCCGGCTTCTCGCCGCCGTTTCCACTCTTGCCGTCACCGCGGCTCTCGGTCTTGGAGCGGCGAGCCTGCAAACCTTCCGTCCGGCCCACGCCGAAGAGGCCGTAAAGGCGCGCATTTCCGACGCGCTCACCCAGTACCGCACGCTTGAGGTCTCAGGCGTCGACATCGCCTACCGCGAGGCGGGCGATCCCAGCCGTCCCACGATCCTGCTGCTGCACGGGTTCCCGACCTCCAGTCATATGTTCCGGGAGCTGATCCCCCATCTCGCCAAACGCTATCACGTGCTCGCCCCTGATTATCCGGGTTACGGCGCGAGCGCGCAGCCAGCGATGGCGGAGTTCGAGTACAGTTTCGCCAATTTCGCCGATGTGATGGATGACTTTGTTCAGGCCAAGGGCGTTGATCTCTACACGCTCTACCTGATGGACTATGGCGCCCCGGTCGGTTTTCGGCTGTTTGCCAAGCACCCCGAGCGGGTGACCGGCTTTGTGATCCAGAACGGCAACGCCTATGAGCAAGGGCTTGGGGAATTCTGGGATCCCTTGAAGGCCTATTGGGCCGATCCGAGCGACAAGAACGCGGACGCCCTGCGCCCCTTCCTCGAATTCGAGGCCCAAGTCTGGCAGTACACCCACGGTGTGCCGGAAGACGCCTTGCCGTTGATCAGCCCGGACAATTGGTATCATGATCAATATCTGTTGGACCGTCCCGGCAACAAGGACATCCAGCTGGCCATGTTCCAGTCCTACGGCACAAACGTGCCTGAATACGCAAAATGGCAGGCCCTGTTCCGTGAGCATCAGCCGCCGGCCATCATCCTTTGGGGCCAGAACGACACTATCTTCCCGCCCGTCGGGGCCTATCCTTACAAGGATGACTTGAGGGATGTGGAATTCCACTTGCTCGACGCGGGCCACTTCGTCCTTGAGACGCATCTGGAGTTCGTGGCCGAGCGGATGCTCTCCTTCATGGACCGGACCGCGCGGAAATAGCCCTGATGCAGCGGTCTTCCCCGGGGCGCCCCACCCGCCCCGGGGACCTGCACAGCCTGTTGCCAATCGATCCTTCTGTTCTGTCGTTCAGCCCTGTTCAACAAAAGGAGAGCCACGTCATGACCAGTCCGTACCAGGAGCTTGCCGCGCCGAGCCTGCCGCCCAGGTCCATGATCCTAGAGCATTGATTCATTCAGATGGTGCAGCTTGTCATCGCGAGCCGCTCTTGGGCGGCGCGGCGATCCAGGGCCACTGGCTCCGGATTTCGTTGCCCTGGATGGCTTCGTTTTGCTCGCCATCACGGCATGAAACTGAATCATCGACATGTGCGCGTCGCGGCGCCAGGTCAGGCGCCAGGTCAGGCGTTTGGGATGCTTGTCCATTGGTCTGACTAAAGACGGGCAGTTGAAGACAGGCCCCGGTGGCCCTGTCCAGAAGACGGGGTCACACAGCTTGCCGTTCGTGCATTGTAAAAGGAGGAAAACGCCATGAGCGATACAGCACACACCAAGGGCATTCACCACCTGGGCTTGACGGTTCCAGACCTCGGCGCCGCAACGTCTTTCTTTTTGGAGACTTTGGGTTTCGACCAGGTGGGCGAAAAGCCTGATTATCCGGCGGTTTTCGTGTCCGATGGGACGGTGATGGTGACCTTGTGGCAGGCAAAAGATCCAACGTCCGCCGTGCCGTTCGACCGGAAAACCAATATCGGGCTGCACCATTTCGCCTTGCGTGTGGAAAGCCCAGAGAGGCTCGACGCGCTCCATGAGCGGGTTAGGGGGCATCCCGATGTGGTGACGGAATTTGGTCCGGAGCCGCTCGGCGACGGTCCGACGAAACACATGATGGTGACGATCCCCGGCGGGATCCGCATGGAGGTGATCGCCCCGGTCGGCGAACAGGGTGCGGATTGAACCTGTGCTCCTTAGGCGGATCGGCGTAAAATGGAGGACCTGACGATGACAGACGGTTGGCCGGCGACGGGATCGCCGTTCCATGAAGGCGAAATCGCCTATCAGGAAAAGGTCGGTGTGCGCGAGACGATCGAGCGGCAGGGTCGCCGCATTGTTCGGGATCACATGCCCGAGGAGCATCGGGATTTCTTCGCGCAGCTGCCTTCCTTCATCCTCGGGACAGTCGATGCGCTCGGGCGCCCATGGGCGAGCATTCTTGCCGGCTCGCCCGGATTTTTGTCAACGCCGGACGACCATACGCTCCATATTGGCGCCTGTCCTGTGCCCGGCGATCCGGTGGCGGACGGCTTGACACCCGGGGCCCCTGTGGGCGGCCTGGGTCTTGAATTTCATACCCGGCGGCGCAACCGCATCAATGGGCGCCTGAAGGCCCTGGACGGGACCAGTGTGACCTTGGCGGTGGATCAGACCTTCGGCAACTGCCCGCAATATATCTTCAGCCGGGAGGCGGCCTTCCGCCCAAGCCGCACCCCGGGTCCGGCGCAAACCCTCGCGGTGCTTGACCAGAACGCAAAGGATCTCATCGATCGCGCCGACACGCTGTTCATCGCGACGGTCGCGCCGGCGGGCGAGGATCCCACGGTGCGCGGCGCCGATGTGTCCCATCGGGGCGGGAAGGCCGGTTTCGTTCGGGTAGATGCGGACGGTATTCTGCTGATCCCAGACTTTATCGGTAACTTTCATTTCAACACGATCGGCAATCTGGTGATCAACCCAAAGGCCGGCGTGGTGATCCCGGATGTGCAGACCGGCGATCTCCTGAGCATGACGGGCGAGGCGGTGGTCGTCGATGACGATCCTCTTGTGGCCGCCTTTCGCGGTGCGGAGCGGTTGATCCGGTTCAAGCCGGAGGAAATCGTGCGCCTGCCCTCGGCCCTGCCGCTCATCTGGGCCGGCGGGACCGCCTCGCCCAATTCGCTCCTCACCGGGTCCTGGGAGGAGGCGGAGGCAACCCTGGCGGCGGAGGCCGACCGGAACCGGTGGCGCCCCTTCCGGATTGCCCGCATCGAAGACGAAAGCGAGGGTATCAAGTCGTTTTATCTGACGCCTGCGGATAATGGTGGGTTGGTGCGCCATGAGGCTGGCCAATACCTGCCCATCAGCGCCGAGATCGATCCCGGTAAGGCGCCCGTGACCCGCACTTACACACTATCCGTTGCGCCGAGCGATGGGTGCTATCGGATCAGCGTGAAACGGGACGGGGCCATGTCCCGCTACCTCCATGACAAGGCGGGCATCGGCGATGTGGTGCAGGCCTTGCCGCCGCGCGGTGTCTTCACCATCAATGCGGCGGAAAAACGGCCCGCGGTACTGTTGTCCGCAGGGGTTGGAATCACGCCCATGGTCGCCATGTTGCGTCATCTGGGGCTTGAGGGCGCGCGCACACGCTCGGTTCGCCCCGCCTATTTCATTCATGGGGCCCATTCATCCGCTGCACGGGCCTTTTTCAATGAGGTCACGCAGTTCACGTCCAATTCGGATGCGTTCCAGGCCATCTGGGCCCTGTCGACCGTGATGGATACGGACAAACGCGGCTTTCACGTGCATGCGCAAGGGCGCATTACGGTTGATTTGCTCAAGGCCGTTTTGCCCTTTGATGACTATGACTTTTATCTGTGTGGCCCGCCGGGCTTCATGCAGGATCTCTATGACGGCTTGCGCGATTTGAATGTGGCCGACGCCCGGATCCATGCGGAGAGTTTCGGGCCCGCGGCCCTCATGCGGCGGCCCGACGCCGCGGCGGAGGCGAGCCTCGCCTTGCCGCCTGCCGAAGAGGCTGAGGTCGTGTTTCAGGCCTCGGGCAAAACAGCCACATGGCAGTCCGAGAACGGAAATCTTCTCGATTTTGCCGAGGCGCAGGGCCTCGCGCCATCATTCGGGTGCCGGGCCGGGGCGTGCGGAACCTGCCATACCCGGATCATCGAGGGTGAGGTGACTTATCCGCTGGCGCCGGCCAGTCCGCCGCCCGATGGGGAGGTCCTGACCTGCTGCGCGGTCCCGGCCTCGCCCCGCGTCGTGCTCGACGTGTGAGAGGGGCGCCTCTTGGCATGCGATCAAGGTCAGGGGATGTCCTTGGCCTTGAGGCCGCCCATGGTGCAGATGGTTTTCCACTCGTCCGGCGCAATGGGCGTGACAGACAGGCGGGATTGGCGCACCAGTGACATTTCGCCAAGCGCAGGCTCGTTTTTGATTTGCGCCAGGGTAACGGGTTCTGGGATGGGGCGGATCGCCTTGATGGTCACGAGACCGAACCGTCCGCTCGCATCCGTTGGGTCCGGCGCGTAGGGCGCGATGACTTCGACAATGCCCACGATCTGTTTTTCATTCACGGAGTGATAGAAAAAGCCCAGATCGCCGATCTCCATGGCCTTCATATTGTTGGCAGCCTGATGGTTGCGCACCCCGTCCCAGCCTTCGCCCTCATCGCCTTTGGCGACTTGGTCGTCCCATGACCAGGTGCCGGGCTCGGATTTGAACAGCCAGTAGGCCATCGCGTCTGTTCCTTCGTGTAAGGTCATAACCTGCGCGGTGCCGCGCGAGTGCCGTTGACTTTAGTCTTTGAAAGGAGCGTTAGCCACGAATCAATCCAGGGCTCCAAGCGCAGGGCCTGTTGCTCTGGATCATGTCGCTTCGCTCGTCATGACGCAGATGTATCGATTGTGCGTGTGGTGAGTGAGTTCGCCGAGGAACCACACGTCAATCACCTTTCTGCCACGCTCACTGATCGTCGGGAGCGTTGATCAGCCAGCGCCAGGGGCGGATCTCCACATCCTCGAACAGGCCGGCGCGGGCGTAAGGATCAAGGGCAGCCCAGGACTGCGCCTCGACGAGCGACTGCGCCTCGATAACGATCATGCTGCCCACGGAGCGTTGTTCGTCCTCGGACAGGAATGGTCCGGCGAACTTCACCTTGTCCTCATGGGCCGCGATGAAATCGAGATGGGCCGCGCGGTTGGCCTGGCGCAGGGCCTCGGCGCCCGGTTTGTCAAAGCAGAGCAGGGCATAGAGCATGGCATGTCTCCTCAATCCGGTTCTGGACGGAACGGCCGGCGCAACAGGGTTTCTATGGCCGCTTCGATGGTCAAGTGTCCCTCGACAATGGCGGCCACGGCGCCGGCGATAGGCATGTCGACACCGTGGGTTTCGGCAAGGTGACGCACGGCTTGGGCGGTGTGGACCCCTTCGGCGATGCCCGCGCCCCGGGCTCGGGCGGTGTCCAAGCTGTCACCGCGCCCCAGTGCCAGACCGAGCGCCATATTGCGCGACTGCCCGGAGGTGCAGGTCAGCACCAGGTCTCCGAGGCCGGACAATCCGGCCAGGGTTTCCGCCTGCGCGCCCATGGCAACGCCCAGCCGTGTCATTTCCGCAAAGCCGCGTGAGATGAGGGCCGCGCGCGCGCTGGCGCCAAGGCCCCGCCCCTCCACAATACCGCAGGCAATGGCGAGAACATTTTTTACCGCCCCGCCGATCTGTGCGCCGACGGGGTCGGCGGAGGAGTAGGGGCGGAAGGTGGGAACGCCGATCCACACCGCCAGATCCTCCGCAAGGGCTGCATCATCGGCCGCCAAAGTAATCGCCGTCGGCAGGCCATGCGCGACGTCGGCGGCAAAACTGGGGCCGGACAAGATGGCCACCCGCAGGCCGGGCGCGGCCTCCGCCGCGACCTGGGACAGCAGCAAGCCGCTGCCCCGTTCGATGCCCTTGGCGCAGATCACAAGGGCGGCGCCGTCTGTTAGATGCGGGGTCAAATCACCTAGCAGGGTCCGCAGCGCCTGCGCCGGCCCCGCGTAAAGTAATGCGCTGGCATCGCAAAGATCCGCAAGGCTGGCGGTTGCGGTTATGGCGCCGTCGAGGGCCACGCCCGGCAGACGTTTGGCATTGCTCCGCTCCCGGTTGATCGCGTCGACAAGAGCCGCATCGCGGGCCCACAGGCGCGGGGCATGTCCTGCGCGGACCAGGACGGTGGCCAGGGCCGTGCCCCAGGCGCCCGCGCCCAGAACGTGGACCGGGCCGCCGGTCACGCGCGGGCTCCCTTGGCTCCCGCGCGCGGCTCCAGGGCCTTGGCCTGCGTGTCCAGGGGCCAGCGGGGCCGCGCTTCGACGGTCAGGGGATCGCGCGCCACCGTGCAGAACCGCACAATTCCGGCCCAGGCGATCATGGCACCATTAT
>CAYYTT010000134.1:0-10292 GCA_964474635.1 uncultured Alphaproteobacteria bacterium
TCAGGAGGTTCGTGGCATCTATTGCACCGCCGCTGGTGGCGCCGGCGCCGATCACCGTGTGGATCTCGTCGATGAACAGAATCGAGCCTTCGAAATTCTCGATTTCCTTGATAACTGCCTTCAAGCGCTCCTCGAAATCGCCCCGATAGCGGGTCCCGGCGAGCAGCGCGCCCATATCGAGGGAAAAGATCGTGGCGTCCTCAAGCACATCGGGCACGTCGTTTTTCACGATCATGCGGGCCAGGCCCTCCACGATCGCCGTCTTCCCGACCCCAGGATCGCCAACCAGCAGGGGGTTGTTCTTGGCCCGGCGGCACAGGATCTGGATCAGTCGCTCCACCTCGGGCGCGCGGCCGATCAGAGGATCGATTTTGCCGTCATGGGCCTTGTCGTTGAGATTTACGCAGTAGGCGGACAGGGCTTCGGAGCCCTGTTTGACGGTATTCTCGCCGTCTTCCTCGTCGGCGCCGCGCGGAATGCGCGGTTCGGACATGCCGGCCCGCTTGGCGATCCCGTGGCTGATGAAACTGACCGCATCGTAGCGGGTCATGTCCTGTTCCTGCAGCAGATAGGCCGCGTGGCTTTCCCGCTCGTTGAAGATCGCCACCAGGACATTGGCGCCCGTCACCTCGTCCCGGCCGGATTGCTGAACGTGGATCACGGCCCGCTGGATGACGCGCTGGAAGCCCGCCGTGGGTTTGGCGTCTTCGTTTTCGTTCGTAATCTGACTGGCAAGGTCGTTGTCGATGAATGTCAGCAGGTTTTCGCGCAGGATATTCAGATCGACATTGCACGCACGCATCACGGTCGCCGCGTCCTTGTCGTCGATCAGGGCCAGGAGCAGATGCTCCAGCGTTGCGTATTCCTGCTGACGTTCGGTTGCAAAGGCGAGCGCCCGGTGCAGTGCCTTTTCAAGGCTGTTCGAAAATGAGGGCACGCCTTACTCCTTTTCCATGGTGCATTGCAGGGGATGCTGATGCCGTCGCGCAAGCTCCATCACCTTTGTCACCTTGGTTTCGGCCACTTCGTAGGTGTAGATGCCGCAGATCCCCAGCCCGTTCTGGTGCACCTCCAGCATGATCCGTGTGGCGTCCTCGTGGCCTTTGCCGAAAACGCTCTCAAGCACGAAAACCACAAACTCCATGGGAGTGTAGTCGTCGTTCAGTAGGATCACTTTATAAAGCGAAGGACGTTTTGTTTTCGGTTTCGTCCGGGTGATCAGTCCTGTGGAGGGCCCGCTTTCGCCGTCCTCGTCATCCCACTGATCGTTGCCCATTCGAATCTCATCTTTCCGGCGCATCCGGCAGACCCTTTTTCCCATACGGCTGAAAGCCCCAGCGACTTTATCTAATGCTCAACTGACCTTGTCCGAGGTGTCATCATCCCGGCCCAATTCAAGGGCCCGCTGTTCAGGACCCCATCGGCCGCGACCAGACTGCCTGGCGCCGCGGGCCCCTATGCGCCCCTGTGACCAGTCCCTTTTGGTCGGGACCCTTGGAGCCCGGCTCGCGCAACGTCAGTATCATCGCCGTCAAACACATCTCTTGAGCTTGGTCATTTCAGGGCCGAGCGCAAGTCAGCCTCGGGCTTTATCCCGCCGGAACAGGAAGCATGTCGCAGCCAGACCGGGCCGGCCCCGCCCGACGGCGAACGGGGCCGGCGATCTGCTGAACGCGCGGGGCGGCGGTCAGGCCGCCTGGCGCGGAAAGCCTGTTTCGACCGTGCGGAAGGGGGCCTGAAAAGGTTCGATCACCTCGCGGGCCGTGTCAGTGACAAGTTCCCCCATCCGCGTGCTCTGATTGACGCAGGTGTCGAGGGCGGAGCGCGCGAAATCGGACTGAACGGCCACAAAATCCTCAACGGACTTGGCCGTCAGAGCGTGTTTGACTGTCTTCACCGCTTCATCCATCGACTGGCGCGTGAACACCAGGGCCTCGGTATTGATGCTCTCGAAGCCTTTGCTTGCGGCCGTTGCCGAGCGGATCCAGGCGTCCATGGCCTCCTTCGACAGGCCCATAAGGGCAGCGTAATTCTCCATCGACTTCTCCAATCGGTCTCGAACGAACTCGGCGCCCGCCACAATGGACTCCGAGGGCGTTGCCGATGTCGCGGGCTTCGCGGTGCGGGATTTGGTCACCATGGTCGATCCTTTCGCTGTGATTGCGTGTCGTTTGGGCTCGTGGCGGCGGATGGCACCGCTACCGGCTTTGCTGCACCGCAAAAAAGGCAGGGGTGCGAACGCCACCTGGCGGGTTCCAACTGGCGGGTCAACAAATGCTGCATTGCAGCAAATACCAGCGCCGCGCGGGCCCCTGATGGGATCGGTGGTAAGCGGGAGGGTCTTAACCAAGAGGTAACGCCCGGAACGCATTTTGCGGAACCAGGGACGGTGGCTTCTTGGGCGCCCCTGCACCATCCTGGCCCGGATCACGCATGCTTGAGACTCGGTGTAAAATTAAAGCCTTTGCTCGGCTGGCGTTCCCCGGTTTCATTGTAAGCCGTGCACATCGCCGCCACATTTGCTATTCTCGTGCGGATGGAGAGCACACTGCGTGATGGCGCGACGCAAACGAGTGGATCGCCGTCATCGACGGGGTCGTTGTGGGGTAAACGGGTGCTGGGCATGACGTCTGCGTATTGGACTTGTAACGGTGGCCGTTTGGGTGGGACGCGGCGCCGTATGGTCGCTCTCTCGGTGTGCCTTCTTGCGGTCGTGGCCGCAGTGGGGCTCTTCGGGCCGAGCCCCGCGTCGGCCAATCCCAAATATGCCGCCCAGGTCATGGACGAGGTGACGGGGGAAGTGCTCTACGCCCGCAACGCCGATCTGCAGCGGTTTCCCGCCTCCCTCACAAAGGTGATGACGCTTTATCTCCTGTTCGAGGAGATCAATGCCGGCCGCCTGAAGCTCGACACCGCCATGAAGGCCTCCAAGCGGGCCGCCGGTCAGCCGCCCTCGAAGCTTGGCATTCGCGCCGGCCAGCGCATCAAGGTGAAAGACGCCATTCGGTCCCTGGTGATTCGCTCGGCCAATGACGTTGCCGTGGTGGTGGCGGAACACATCGCGGGCACCGAGCGCAATTTTGCGCGGCGTATGACCAACCGGGCCAAACAGCTCGGCATGACGAACACCCGCTTTCGCAACGCCTCCGGTCTGCCCAACCGGTCGCAAACGACGACAGCGCGGGACATGGCAACCCTTGGCCAGAGCATCCGCCGCGACTTTCCCCAATACGCGCCCTACTTCTCGGAGACCAAATTTTCCTGGGGCGGGCGCACCTGGACGACGCACAACAATGTGCTGGAGGACTATGACGGCGCCGACGGCATGAAGACCGGCTATACGCGCGCTTCCGGCTTCAATCTGATCACCAGCGTGGAGCGCCGGGGCACGCGTCTCATCGCCGTGGTGATGGGCGGACGCACCGCCAAACGGCGGGACAAGGAAATGGTCCGCATCCTGAACCTGAATTACAAGCGCATTGCGGCCAATCCGAAATATCGCGAGCGCTACCTTGCCGCCCTGCCCCGGCCGATGCCGCGTCCGGGCTCGGGTGTGCAGGTCACCATGGCGCGCAATGACGGCTCCAAGCCCCGCCCCATGTTCCCGATCCCGCGGCCCGTGGACCAGGGCAGCGACGAGGGCGCGGATGCACCGCGTCCAATCGCGCTCGCCCAGGCCGAGGCGGATACGAACGGACAGCAGCTGCTCTTCGACGTGCCCGGCGGGCCGCCCCGGCCGGTGAGCGCGCCGGACCGGGAGGAAGAGGAGGCGTCCGGCGAGACGGCGGAACCGCCGGTTTTGCCGGTCCAGGCCCCGATCTTTGAGCGCCGGGCGAAGGCCGCCCTTGAGACCGGCGGCGAGGAAGCCGCGCCCAAGGACGCCATCGCCGAGGCCATTGCCCTCGCCTCCGCGACACCCCTGCCGGCCCTGCGCCCCGACGATAACGAACCCGCCGATGGAGCTTCGGAAGAAAAACCACGCGGCCTGTCGCCCCTGACGCGCGGCCCCATCAGCCTCACGAGCCTTCTGGGCACATCGCGCACGGGGGCGCGGCGTTCCGCTGCCTCGGGCGATGAAGGACCCTCGGAAACTGGCGAAGGCGAGCGCGACGAGACCAGCGGCGAAGTGGCCCAAGGGGACGGCAACAGCGAAAACAGCTTCCAGCGCTACGCCGATGCCCAATCCGTCCTGTCGGCCGCGGATGTGGGGATCCAGGTCGGAGCCTTCCTGCAGTTCTCGACGGCCACCCGGTATATCGACAATGCCATGGCCCTGGTGCCGAGCCTGCTGAAGCCGGAAAAGGCCGGGATCCTCAAGATTGCCTCCGGTCGGGGCGAAGTGTTCCGCGCGCGCTTTGGTCCCTTCACGGGAGAAGACGCCGAAGCCGCCTGCGGCCTGCTCGAGGCCAAGGGCATGGAATGCTTCACCATTGAGCGCCAGCCCTGGGACGAGATCATGCGCCCGCCCTGGTAAGGGCGAAGCGCTCGTCTCCCCGGTCTCAAAACCCAGGTCTCAAAGCCCGAAAATTCTGTCCTGTCGCGCTCACGTGCCCTGAGCCTCACGCGCCCTGGGCCTCACGCGCCCTGGGCCTCGCGCGCCCTGAGCCTCACGCGCCCTGAGCCTCGCGCGCCCTGAGCCTCACGCGCCCTGGGCAGTCCGCGCGGGCGAGCAGTGGCGCCGGCCAGGGGCGCCGGGCCGCAGTCGCGGCTGTCAGCGTGATGCACAGACGCGGCCGACGTTAAAGCGCAGCGACGGCGTGCTCCAGACCCGGCAGCTTCAAGGTCGCCATCATGTCGCGCACTTCCTGGCGGGCGGCCACATGGCTCATGGTCATGCGCATCTCGGCGCTCGGTTCATGCAGATCCAGCAGGGTGAGACCCATGGGGAACATCTCGCGATAGATCACCCGCTCACAAAAGCCCGGCGCAATGCGAAACCCAATGCGGGCACTCAAGGCATCGAGCACCTGGCCCACGCGCCGCTTGTTGCGCGCATCCAGGGTCGAGATCCGGTTGCGCATCACCACCCAGTCGATGGCGTTGCGTGACGTCTGCATTCGGATCTTCCGGCTTTCCCAAACCATCTCACTGTAAAGGCTCGGGCCCAGCACCTTCATGGTGTCCGGATCGATCCGCGCCAGCAGGTCGAAATCGACGAAACTGTCATTCATCGGCGTGATGAGCGTGTCCGCGACCGCATGCCCGAGGCGCGACAGATAGGTGTCCGTGCCCGGACTGTCGATCACCACGAAATCGCAGGCCGCGCGCAGGGTCGTCAGCACCTGCTCGAACTGGCCGCGGTCCGAATCGGTCGCCTTTTGCCGGTCCTGCTCAAGCGAGCGCTCGATCACATAATGGCGCGGCATGGGCAGGCGAATGCCCCGGGACGAGGACCAGTCTTCCCGATTCTCGATGTAACGGCTCAAGGTCCGCTGGCGCCCATCGAGGTCGATGGCCCCGACGGTCCGGTTCATCCGCATCAAGGCCACGATGACATGCATGGCCGTGGTCGATTTTCCGGAGCCACCTTTTTCATTGCCCAGTGTAATCACATGGGCGCCGCGCTTTCTGGGCTTCGCCTCCAGCGTGGCCGTGCTCCCTGTTGGTTGCCCCTTCACGACGCGCTCTCTCCTGAAATGAAGCCGACACAACTCATGCAACGAAGGTACCAGCGTTAACGCGCTGGCCGTGGTGGCCCTTAAGGCTTAACGCCGGGGGCCGGGAGATGCCGTGGTAAACACACTTCGATACGCGAAGGAACGCTTGGGCCTCGCTGGCATGCCCCGTGCGGCAAACGGCCAACGATACGCCGGGGAGAACCGGATGTCCTCCCATGGCACAGTTCGCTGACCCCAGCACCGTGCCTGTGCTAAGACCGCACACGCGGTGTGGGACACCGACGGCAAACGGTCAGATGTTCTTTGTGGCTGATTCGAGCGGTCCGCAACATGGGCCAGAGAGCCTAGCGCGGCCGGCCGAGAGGGGCTGGCGCGCTCCGGCAGGACGGGAGGCGCGGGATGCGCGATTTCGATTGTCTGGTGGTGGGCGCGGGCGTGGTGGGCCTTGCCGTGGCCCGGGAACTCGCCCTGGGCGGCCAACAGGTCCTCGTGATCGAGGCCCATCCGGGCGTCGGCTGGGAAACCAGCTCGCGCAACAGCGAAGTCATCCATGCCGGAATTTATTATCCCGAAAACAGCCTGAAGGCCCGCTGCTGCGTGGCCGGCAAACTCTGGCTTTATGAGTACTGTGCCGAACGGGGCGTGCCCGTCCGGCAGACCGGAAAACTGATTGTGGCAGGCGATGAGGGCGAAATCCCGGCCCTCGAGGGCATTATGGAAAAAGCCGCCCGCAATGGTGTGCGGGACCTGGACTTGCTCAGCGCGGAGGCCGCGCGGGCCATGGAGCCGGCCCTCGCCTGCGTTGCGGCCGTATGGTCGCCCTCGACCGGAATCATCGACAGCCACACGCTCATGGTCTCCTACCAGGGCGACGCGGAGGCGTGCGGGGCGGCCTTCGCCTTTCACACCCGTGTGGAGCGCCTCAGCCCCCTTCCCGGCGGCGGCTTTGCCGTGCGCGCCCGGGACGCGCAAGGCGAGAGCGTGGAGCTGGAAGTCGGCGCGGTGGTCAATGCCGCCGGGCTCGGCGCACAACAGGTGGGCGGCGCTATTGAGGGCCTCGCGCCGGAGCATGTGCCGACGCGGTATCTCTCCCGGGGCTGTTATTTCTCGATGACCGGCCGGGCGCCCTTCAGCCGACTGATTTATCCCGCGCCCCGTCCCGAAAGCCTCGGCATTCACCTCACCATCGATTTGAGTGGCCGGTGCAAATTCGGACCCGACCACGAATGGATCGACGATGTGGCCTATGCGGTGGATCCGGCGCGCGGCGATGTCTTTTACGCGGCCATCCGGCGCTACTATCCTGACCTGCCCGACGGCGCTCTGCAGCCGGATTATTCCGGCATCCGGCCCAAGATCCAGGCGCCCGGGGAGCCGGCCGCCGACTTCCGGATCGACGGCCCTGACGTGCACGGCCTGCCCGGCCTCATCAACATGTTCGGCATCGAGTCACCCGGCCTGACTGCCTCCCCGGCCCTCGCCCAGGAGGTCGTGCGCCGGATGAAATCAGTGCCGGCCCAGGAGACAGCCGTACAGGTTTCTTGATCGCAGATCGCCATTATAGACCGTCTACGGACCGGCGGCTGATGAGCGGCCCCGCATGGCGCAAGTCGGTTTAACGGATCTGCGCATGGGGCAAGCGCCTGACGCCTGCAGTTCGGTGCGCGCGCCCCATGCACCGGACAACACCCACCCTTTGGCCAGACAAAACAAAGTGCTTTGGCTCCAGACGGAAAGTCTGTATTTTTCCACCCGTGGTACTCACCAGGGTCGTTCTATGGGCCGGCTAAAGGGAAAACGCAGGTTTCGGCAAAACAGCGCCGTTTTTTAACATGCGACCGCATGACATGACTTGCCGTTAAGGGTCACGAACCGATCAGGGGCTCGTTTTTGTCATTGCCAGCTTACCGGATCTGCATCTGCAGGCTTTAACCATGGTCTCACGAACTGATCTTGCCTGCCCCACCGCGGAGGTTAAGTGCCCTCTGTACAAGGCCTCGACCAAGCAGCTTGTGGGCTGGCGGGAATGGGTGGGCCTTCCGGATTTGAATGTCCCCAGACTGAAGGCCAAGATCGATACGGGCGCGCTGACCTCGGCGATCCACGCCTTCGACATTCAAGTATCAGTCAAAAACGGTCAGCAGTATGTCGATTTTGTTCTTTATCCGGAGCAAGACAAGGACGCAAAATCCGTGGCTTGCCGCGCGCCCGTGATCGATTTGAGAACCGTGACGAGTTCGACAGGTCACACCGAGCAGCGCTATACCATCAAGACCATGCTGAGCGCTGGGCTGCAGTCCTGGCCAATCGAATTGACTCTGGCCAACCGAGATGAGATGGGATTTCGCATGCTTCTGGGACGCCGCGCCCTGCGCCGGCGGGCAATCGTCGACCCGTCCAAATCCTTCTGTCTTTCCCGGACGGGATCCCAAGTGCTCTAACCCCCCATGCCTTCGCCCCAAATGCTTTAGCCAAGGACAGGCGATATGAAGATTGGCATCCTCGCGCGCAATCCGAACCTGTACTCGCACAAACGGCTTGTGCAGTCGGCCCAGGATCGTGGCCACGAGATTGAAATCATTGATACACTGAGAGTCTATGTGAATATCACGGGGCACAAGCCCGAACTGCGTTACCGCGGGGAGAAACTGGGCCATTTCGATGCGGTCATCCCGCGCATCGGGGCGTCAGTCACGTTTTTCGGAACCGCCGTCGTTCGACAGTTCGAGATGATGGGCGTCTACACCCTGAACGAATCCGTGGCCATTTCCCGTTCCCGGGACAAACTGCGCAGTCTGCAGCTCTTGTCGCGCGCCGGCATTGGCCTGCCCGATACCATCTTCGCCCATACCACCAGCCAGGCCGAGGACATCCTGAATGTGCTCGGCGGCGCGCCGGTGATCATCAAACTGCTGGAAGGCACGCAAGGCGTGGGCGTGGTGCTCGGCGAAACGCCGGCCGCCGCGAAAAGTATGATCCAGGCCTTCGGCGGTCTGCGCGCGAACATTCTGGTCCAGCAATTCGTCAAGGAAGCCAATGGGGAGGATATCCGCTGCCTCGTCATCGGCGACAAGGTCGTGGCCTCCATGAAGCGCAAGGGCAAGGAGGGCGAGTTCCGCTCCAACCTCCACCGGGGCGGCTCGGCCAGCCTGGTCAGCATCACACCAGAGGAACGCTCCACCGCAATCCGCGCCGCGGACATCCTTGGACTGAACGTTGCCGGCGTGGATCTGCTGCGCTCCAACAGTGGGCCCGTCGTGATGGAGGTGAACTCCTCGCCGGGCCTTGAGGGGATCGAGATGGCAACCGGCCTCGACATCTCCGGCAAGATCATCCAGTTCATCGAAGAGAACGCGGGCCCCTACCTGACCAAAACGCGGGGCAAAGGCTGACGCAACGCCGGCGGATTAAATCAGGGCATCGTCGTCGAAGAGAGGATCCGCGTCGAGGCTTTGTTCCAGCCGATCGAGGAGGCCTTCGGCCTCGTTCGGATCGCTCACGGTGGCAACGTGGAACAGCGCATCGCCCTGATTGACGATGGGCAGATGCGTCCGCCCAATGATGATCCCCACATAGCGCGTCGTCAGTTCGATTTCCTCTTCACCGAAGGGATCGGCGATGGCGCCGATGGTCTCCCCGAGCGCGATGCTGTCGCCGATGGTCTTGGCGGCCCTGAAGATCCCGCCCTCCGGCGCCCGGATCCACCGGCTTGAGCGGCTCAGGATCGGCGCCGCCCGGGCCTCGCTCGCCTCCGCGATCTCGACCATGTCCAGATGCTGCATCACGCTCAAGACGCCCCGGACACCCGCGCGGATCGAAAATTCGTCAAAGCGCAGGGCCTCCCCCGCCTCATAGAGCAGCACCGGCACATCGCAGGCCTTGGCCGCCGAGCGCAGCGAGCCGTCCCTCAAGTCGGAATGGAGGATGACGGGCGGATTGAAGGCCTGGGCAAGCTCCAGGTAACGGGCCTTACGCACATCGGTGCGGATCTGAGGCAGGTTCGACCGGTGCAATGCGCCGGTGTGCAGATCGATCCCGAGATCGGAGCGCAGCACCACCTCGGTCATGAACACATGGGCGAGGCGCGAGGCGAGCGAGCCATCCTGGTTGCCGGGAAAGAAGCGATTGAGGTCGCGCCGGTCGGGCAGATACCGCGTGTGGCTGATCAGGCCATAGGCATTCACAACCGGGATCAACATCAGCGTGCCGGCGAGACAATCGGCCAGCAGGGTTCTTTTAACACGGCGGATAATCTCAACACCAAGCACCTCGTCGCCATGGATGGCGGCACTGACGAACATGACCGGCCCGTCCTGACGGCCATGGATCACATGGACCGGCAGGCCCATGGGCATGCTGTTCGAGAACGATCCGATGGGCACGGTTACAGTGCGCCGTTCGCCCGGCGCCACCGTCTCGCCCCCAATCTCAAAATCGCCTCGCATGACCAGCCCCAATCGACATCCGCGCCCGCGCCCACGGCCGCGGACGCCAAACCCCAATTGGGACGGGATTGGCAGGGAAAATCAAGTCGTGGGAGGCACAAGGGGGAGCGCCGAGGGCGCCCCGCCCCTTATTCGCCTTGCATCGACATGAGGGCGGCGTTGCCGCCGGCGGCAGGGGTGTCGGTGCGGCGGCCGCGCTCGGTGGCGTAGCGGAACAGGGAATGGGGTG